>CAVOMB010000065.1:0-63928 GCA_963696935.1 uncultured Thermoleophilia bacterium
ATAGCCTACCGGCTGCGCACCGAGGTAAGCCAGGCCGCCATCGTCATGCCGAATGGCGATACACTGCCCTCCATCACCATCTCGCTGGGGTTGAGTGAAATGAATGCCGGAGACACTCTGGAACAACTCGTCGCGCGCGCCGATGCGGCGCTATACCGCGCGAAACAGGCCGGACGCAACTGTTTCAGCCACTGAGGCTGCACGGCGCATACGGCGCTTTCCGTTTGTGGTGTCGGACAATCCCCCGGCAAAATCACTCACCTGCGCCGTGCCAGCCATTCGCGCGCCATTGCGAGCCCCTGCTCGATTTCCTCGCGCTTCATCTTATCTTCCAAAGACTTTATATCATTCTGGGCATTTTCGTTTCCCCCCAGCACGGCCAGATTGAGCCACTTGCACGCCTGCACCAGGTCGATCCGGACACCTTCCCCTGATTTGTACATTATCCCAAGATTGTACTGAGCCTCGGCAAGCCCCTGCTCGGCCGCCTTGAGGTACCACGATACAGCCTTCCCGTCATCCTGCTCGACGCCCTCGCCCTTGTGGTGCATCATTCCCAAGTTATTCTGCGCCTCGGCTTTTCCCTGCTTGGCCGCCCTGTGGTACAGCTCCGCCGCCAGCCTGGTGTTCTGCGGCACGACTTGCCCCACCTCGTACAACCGCGCAAGGTTGTATTGCGCCTTCTGCTTGCTCTATGCGTCACCGGTGGTCACCGCTGACGGCCCCACGGACTCGCCCCACCGCTTCCCTGGAGGAGACCTGTGCATGTGGTATTACATGGATGACGAGTCTATGAAGTGGGTGCGGGAGGACAAGCTGCTCGCCCTGATCGGCGTTATCGTTCGTCACCTGTTCAAGGAGGCGTGGTGGCGAGAGACCGGCAAGTGGCTCGGACCTCAGGTGTCACACGCCCCGAAGATCGACGAGCCTAGAGGGAAGCTGTCGTGAGTCACATCTCCCAGGTGTTTCTCTGGATTGCAGCCCTGCCCGTGGTTGGTTCATTGGTGGTGCTGGCTGTCACTCGTGTCGCTGATGCCAAGGCTAGGCGTCGGGAGACGTTCGCTCGAGCCTTTGCTGCCTGCCAGGCTTATCGGGAGTTCCCCTACGTCGTGCGCCGGCGGGGCACACGCGATCCGGAAGGAGAGCGGCTGAGAATCAGCGGCGAGCTGCGCGGTGTTCAGCAGGAGCTAGCGTTCTGTCTTGGCTGGATGACCACAGAATCAAAGCCGGTCGCAAGTGCCTACCGCAGACTTGTGGATTCTCTTCGCGAGACTGCG
Source organism: uncultured Thermoleophilia bacterium (assembly GCA_963696935.1). Classification (GTDB taxonomy): domain Bacteria; phylum Actinomycetota; class Thermoleophilia; order UBA2241; family UBA2241; genus CAIXSE01. The sequence goes on from CAVOMB010000065.1 coordinate 1,278, forward strand.
GGTTCGGAGATTCGGAAGGCATGGGAGTCGGACCCGGTCGGCTCGGATCGCGGCATGAGCATGGTGATTGATCTGTCAGCGGTGGGCGCCGCCGAAGAGGCCTATCTGGCTGCGGTCCGGCGCCAGTTGTCCTTCATGCGGCGGAGGCCCTGATTGTGGCCGGCGGGTCCGCTGGTTCCCACGTCAGGCCACCGGGTCGGCAAGCGTTCGGCAAACGAACGCAGCCTCAGACCATGGTTCAGGGCGTCACTACGTGACAGTGCGGCTTGCTCTCTCACGCTCGACGAGGCACCAAGTGACACCACTTGGTGGCCATTAGCAAAGTAGGAGCTCGGCTTGCACGGCGGAGGTCAGGGGTTCGAGCCCCCTGCGGTCCACCACTGATCTGCAGGTATCTCTTCTCTCGCCTCTTCCGCCCATCTGGCTCATGGTCGGAGCCTCAGCCTGTCCCCTCCTCAGGGCGTGTGCGGGGGAGCTGGATGCAGTAGTCGGCGAAGCCGCTCATCACCGCCTGGAGTCGCTCGCGGGTCGGCTCGTCCGTCAGCCGGCCGTTCTGGTCGAACCGCTCCGAGCTGCGATCGATGAACAGGGGCTCGCCGAACCAGGGCCGCATCTTCAGAAAGCGGAACACGGACACCCAGGCCGTCTGGGCGTAGCGCGTGCCGGAGAGCCCGCCGGCCCCGATGAGCGCGACGGGCAGGTCGCCGAACACGCCGGGGATGTCGGCTGCGGGGCGTGAAGCCCAGTCGAGCGCGTTCTTGAGGAACCCCGGGATCCCCCAGTTGTACTCGGGCGTGGCGATCAGCAGGCCGCCCGCCGTCCGTAGCGCCTGTTTCAGTTCCTCAGCCCCGGAGGGGAAGCCGCCGGCCGCGACGTCCTGATCGAACAGGGGGAGCGAGCCGATCACCGGCAGCAGGCTGAGGTCGAGCTCGACGCCCGCCGGTGCCAAGGCCGCAGCTTCGTCGAGCAGCGCCCGGTTGAAGGAAGCTTCGCGTAGGCTTCCGCCGAAAGCGAGAATGCGCATCAGGTCCGCCCTTTCTCCGCGCGTCCGTTACGTCTGATCCTACCCCGGCTGCCTTCGGCAGCGTGAAGAAGAGCGTCGCTCCGTGATCGACCTCGGCCTCCGCCCAGACCCGGCCGCCGTGCAGGCTGACCAGGCGCTGGACCATGGCCAGATCGATGCCGTTGCCCTTCGAACCCCTCAGGCGTGTGCATGCCGCTGGAGGGGGCCGCAGAGGTGCCCGGCGTGGGTCATGTGAAGCCGGCTCCGTCGTCGCGCATGAAGTAGGCGCGCTCCCCGTGCGCGACGTCGACGCCCACCTCGATGCGCGCGTCCGGCTGCTTGCGCGTGGACTTCCAGGCGTTGCCGAGCAGGCTGTCCACGTCGATCAGCACCGCCATGCGCGCCGCGCCGCAGACGTTCTAGACCGCCGCCCCTACCTCGCCCGACTCGATGCGGCCCTTGCCCTGGTCCTTTGCCCGGTACATGAGTGCGTCCGCCGCGCGGATCATCGCATCGACCGACTCCGGGGCGTGAGTGAACGAGGCGACGCCCATGCTGAAGCGCATCGGCCGGCCGTCGGGCAGGGTGACGCGCTTCAGCTCCTCGCGCAGCCGGCGCGCCAGGGCGACCGCCGAGAAGCGCTCCGTCTCAGGCATCAGCACGGCGAACTCGTCCCCACCGAGGCGTGCCACCAGGTCGTTGGCGCGCACGGTGCAGCGCATGACGTGGCTCGCCGTCCCCAGGACTTGATCGCCGGCCGTGTGACCGAAGCGGTCGTTGATCGCCTTGAAGTCGTCGACGTCCAGGTAGAGCAGGGAGACGGGCCGGCCGTAGCGGCGCAGCCGGCCGATCTCGGTCTGGGCCGCAGCCTCGAAGGCGCGCGCGTTGGCGGCCGCTGTCTGGTGGTCCCTCCGGGCCTCGGCGTCGCGCTGGACCTGCATCTTGTGCATGGCCTGCACGAACATGATGACCACGACGTAGACGGCAAAGCGCACGCAGGCGGCGTCGAGTGCTGCTCCCCATGGGGCGCTCGCCGCGCCGATCTCGGCGATCGCGACCGTCACCACCATGGCGATCACCGCCGCCAGATAGGCGTACCAGCGCGACCGGGCAAGCCAGGCCAGGCCGGCGACCGGCAAAAGGATGAAGTCGGCGACTGGGACGTCGTGACCGGCCGTGACCTTGAACGCAGCGACCGCGCCCAGGAGCGCCATGCAGATGGCGAAGAGGGCCCAGTCTGGGAGGCGGCGAAGGGCGGCGTCCGCGTCGGCGAAGAATGATGCCATGCCCTCTTCTATCGGCAGGATCACCGCTGCATACACCCCTGACAACGGTCTAGGGAAGATTGCCCAGCTCTTGTGGGCTCGACCAGCTGCCCACCGGGCAGCTCAGCTCGCACATCCTGCAGTACTTGACGCCGTACTGAGGCTCCCCGTCGCCCCTGGGTATGGTCAGGACGGCCTCCTCGAACGCGTTCATCGTCGAGGCGAGCGCTTGGCCCTCTTCCTCGCTCGCCATCGCCTTGGCGGCGTCCTCGACGTCGCGTGACATCTTGGTGTTGCATGTGACGCGGTCGTAGGTCCCGTTGATGCCCGGCAGTATCGCCTGGCCCAGCTCGGAGGCCGAGTAGGCGGTGTGGCCGAACGCGTTGACGAGGCAAGCCTTGCGGCACGGCTGCGGGCAGCCCTCGCAGGGGTCGTAGTCGACGGGACCGGTGGCCCGCGCCGCGCGGGCCATGAGCAGCGCCCGCCAGCGGATGCGGGGACCGTACTCCGGCGTGACGACGATGTTGTTCTTGCCTACGCTCCCGAGGCCGGCCATGACGGCGGAGTCCTTCAGGAAGATCCCCGTGCTCTCGATGAAGTACGGCGGCCGGTGGCTCTTGACCGAGAACTCCTGGTCGAGCCACCCGGAGAGCTCCTTGGTGATCCGGATAAGGATGCGGTTGCCGGGCGTGCCCTTGCCGTCGTACCAGTCGAGCTGCGGCCGGCTGACGGGATGCTCGACCGCGATCACGACGGCCGAGACCGCGTCGGCGGGCCACTCGACCTCGTGGTGCAGAGCCTCCTCCGGCGCATCCTGCCAGGGCACCCCGGGGTCCATGCCGATCTTCGGGTAGATGAGGTGCGAGGGCGACGCCTTCAGAACCCCGACGTCGGCCACCCCGGCGACGGACGCGCCGAGCGACCTGGCCTTCTCGACGACGGCGGCGGTGAACTCCGGATCGGACAGCATGCGTGCTCCCATTCCCCTCGTGAAGACGCCCGGCGGCGTCTCAGCAGTGGCTGGTATGTACCAGACTCCTGGCAGGTACGATGAGCCCGAAGGCGCGCATTGTCAATGCGCTGGGAGCAGTCCGGCCGCGATTGCCCTGACGCGCGTCTACTGCTACCGGGGAGAGTCGCTCGCAGAGTTCGCGCGGCGATCGTGGTGCACCGTGGATGCGGCGCGCATCGTTCAGGAGTAGCGGCCGGCGCTCGAGAACGAACCGGCGGCCCATGCCTCCGGGAGTTCGGTCGAGATCCGCTGCATGGTGGCCGAGGCGTCGGCCCCCAGCTCCTCCTGTGACAGGCGTACGCCGACCTGCTCCAGATCGCCGCCCAGATCACGGAGGACGGCCGACGCCTCGACTGTCCGCACTCTCGCCGTCAACTGATCTGCTGCGCGCATGCCCGTGATGAGGCTCTCGAGGATGCGGAAGACGCTGCTCCACCGCGGCCAGGAGTCCGGCAGGCCTCCGGGAAGGGAGGTGAGCCACGCGGCGTCGGCGAGGCTGAAGAGTCGCTGGTTTCGCAGTGTATGTACCTGCAGCAGACCGGCCATCCTCAAGGCGTCCAGGGCCTCCGCGACATTCCGCTTCGTATAACCCGCGTCCGCTGCCACGTCCGCCGCCGAGAAGCGCGCGGCGGCATCGGCCAGGAAGGCGCGCATGACCTCGGCGCGCGCGCCCACGCCGAACAGGGCGCGCAGGCGTAGCACGACGAGGGACGGATTCGCGAAATCGGCGACTGCGGAGCGCTGCGTGGGTGCGTAGGGACGCGCCTGCGTCGCGCTCGGCCAGCGCAGGTTCGAGTTGGCATTGACCGTCGCTGCCGTGCCGGCGAAGGTGGCCCGCACCTCCGGCGTCTGGGTCGAGATGAGGTTGCGCAACCTCGCCGCGGAGACGTAACGGCCGTATGTGATGCACCAGTCGGTTGACTCGTCGCGCAGTCGCGGGTCTGCGTCGCCGAGAAAGGCGGTGAAGAGGATGAGTCGCTCGGGGTCGATGGCGTGAGAGGAGTGCTTGCGCTGCCATCCTGATACGCCCAACTCGGCCCAAAGGCTCCATGCGAGGGCGGTGGCGTTGTCTGTGAGTCGATCGCTAGAGGTCAGCATCTTCCGCCTCCACGCCCAGTGCCTTGAGCGTCGCCACGAGCATCTCGCGGTAGCCGTCTGAGGGATCCTGCGTGCGACTCCATCGACCCGCAGACAAGAGCTCGCCTCGCGTCGGCTGCAGCCGACGCAGGTCTGCGGCGTGCTTGCTCCCCATGCCTTGATCGACCGCCGCGTAGAGCTTGAAGCAGATCTGGTCCAGCCGCCCCGCCACCCGGAGAGTCAGCCCTTCATAGGATCTGCGCTGCACTCGCTGCTCGAACCCCTCGGGCAGGCCGAAGCGGAGAAGGTCCGTAGGCCCCGGGTTGAGCCAGTCGTCCGAGAGGCCCAGTGCTCGCCCGACGTCCGCGATCGCTTCCACGAGCGGGGGCGGAAGAGGGTCGGCTGGGACATACGTGTCGTTCTCGACGAGCGCGAGCGCGTCGAGGTCTCTCGTGGGACGATCGACCAATCCCAACAGCATGAGCGCGCTGCCGCCGACGGCGACGATCTCGTACCTGAGTCCGCGAGCTTCGAGGACTTCGCCCAGAGTGCCGAGCGCCTCCTCCAAGAGTCGACTGTCGATATCCATATGTGCATGTTAACTGCTCGCTCCGAGAATGCAACATGCAATTCATCTAGTCTGAATAGCCCCGATCGGCCCGGGCGCTGTTGCCGCTGCGGGTGCGGGCTTAGCTTGGCTTCTCGCGCCAGCGCAGCACCACGGACGTGCCCTCGCCGACGACGCTCGCGATGTTCAGGTCGGCGCCGATCTCCGCCGCGCGCTCGTGCATGGAGCGCAGGCCGAGGTGGCCGGGGCCGAAGTCTCCGCGCTCGAAGCCGCGGCCGTCGTCGTGGATCTCGACGGCAGCGTCGCCCTCGGCGAGCCGGGCCTCCACCCGGACGTGCTTCGCCCGGGCGTGACGCGCGACGTTGTTCAGGGCCTCCTGCGTCACGCGGTAGAGGACGACGTGCACGCCGGCCGGGACGGCCGCCGTCTCGTGGACGGCGAGCTCGATCTGAGCGCTCGTCCGTCCCTCCGTCGACTCGGCGAGCTGGCGCAGGAGCTGCTCCATCGGGATGCCCTCGAGCGCCACGCCGCGCAGCTCGAGCAGCATGGCCCGCAGGTCCGCCAGCGCCCCCTTGCAGAGGCGGCACACCTCTCTGGCGGCCGGGGCGACCGGCTGATCGCCGGAGTCGCCGGCCAGGTCCAGCGCCTCGGCCTTCAAGGCCGCGGCGAAGATCGCCTGGCTCACGGAGTCGTGCAGGTCGCGCGCGAGCCGCTCGCGCTCCTGCTGCGCGGCCTCCTTCGCCTTGCTCTCCCGCAGCGCTTCTCCCGCGGCCTTGCGCTCGGTGATGTCCAGCGTGGCGCCGACGTACCGGAGCAGGTCGCCGTCCTCGTCCAGGTGCGGGTGCGCAAGGTCGTACACCCAGCGCACGCTGCCGTCGGGCCGTACGATGCGGTGCTCCAGCTCGTACGCCGTGCCGTGCTCTATGGCGTTCGCGAACGTCTCGTGCAGCAAGACGGCGTCGTCGGGGTGGATGGACCGGGCCAGCATGATGTCGTAGGGCGGCGACGGCTCGGCCGGGTCGAGGCCGCAGATGCGGTACTCCTCCTCGGACCACCGCGTCGTCCGCGTGGCGGCGTCGAACTCGAAGCTGCCGAGATGGGCGATCTCCTGCGCCTCCGCCAAGGTGCGCCGTGTACGCTCCAGCGTCTCTTCCGTCCGCTTGCGCTCGGTGACGTCGTGGATGATGGAGAAGAGCGCCGGCCGCCCCTGGATCGTCACCGGTGAAGAGTACACATCGACGAAGCGGACCTCGCCGCTCGCCAGCCGGTGCGGAAACGTGAACACGTTCTGGCCGCGGGCCACGGCTTTGCGGCGCTCTGCGGCGACCTGCTCGGGCGGCAGCTGGTTGAGCTGTTCGATGCGCATGGCCCGGAGCTGCTCGCGCGAGTACCCGTAGAACTGCGCCGCCTGGGCGTTGGCGTCCACGATCTGCCCGCTGTCGGGCTCGATGATCAGCATGGGCGCCAGGTGCTCCTCGAACAGGACGCGGAACTGCTCCTCGCCCTCCCGCCGCTCCTGCTCGGCGCGCACGCGGTCGGTGACATCGCGCACCACGCATACCGAGCCGATGACGGCGCCGTCGCCGTCGCGCACCGGCGCGCCGCTGACCAGGCGACGGCGCAGCTCTCCGGCGGCCGGCGTGCGGACGATCTCCTCCTCCTCACGGATCGTCTCGCCGCGCAAGGCCCGCAGGGGCGGCGCCTCGCCGGGCGGCCGTAGCGTGCCGTCGGCGCGGTAGACCTCGAACCGCGCCGCTATCGTTTCTATCGACTCGCCGTCGAGGGCTCCGAACTCCCTCCATACGGCGGCATTCGCCAGAGTGACCTTGCCGGAGACGTCGGCGAACCAGACCTCGTCGGTGATGCTCTCGACGAGCGCGAGCAGGCTGTCGCGCTCGAGCCGCGGCCCCGCCGGCGCCGCACCGCGCTCGTCGCCGGGAACGCGAGAGGCGCCGTGGGCAGCGTCGTCGGGATGAACGTGCGTCACCTGTCACTCCAGTCGGAAACGTCGGCGCCTGGCGCAATTGCTACAGGATATGCCCCGGAGTGTCTCTCCGTGGAGCCCCATCGCCCGCCGAGGCCACGTCGACCACGTAGTGCCGGCGCGTCGCCAGCAGCAGCACGCCCGCCCCGGCGAGCGGGACCAGCGTGATGAGAAAGGTGATGAGCAGGCCGTGCGCCTGGCCGGGCGGGATCTCCGCCGCCGCCCTCGGTCGACGGTGTCTGAGACCGGTCACTCGGGGTTGACGGCCGGCTCTCCCACTCCGCCGGGGTCGGTGGCCTCGACTGGCTCGCGGTGGTGAGCAGGGAGCTTCCACATCACGACGCATGCGCCCAGCAACGCGATCGCGGCGGCCGCGACCAGTCCGTAGCCGAGAGCGGTGGTGAACGCGTCCGCGGCGACTGAGGCAAGGCGGCCACCCAGCGAGGCGGGCAGCTTCGCGGCGACCGCGTTGGCTCCGCCGATTGACGATTCGACGGGGCCTCTCAGGGCGGCCGGCAGGCTTGCGGCCATCTCGCCGATGCGGTCGGTGTAGATGGTGTCGATGAGCGAGCCGACGATAGCCACACCCAGAGCGCCGCCTACCTGGCGGGTGACGTCGTTCATCGCCGACGCCACGCCCGCCTTGGCACGCGGGACAGAGCCCATCACGGCGTCTGTCGAGGGGGCCATGACGGACCCCATGGCGAGCCCGAGCACGAACACCCAAGCGGCGATCGACCAGACCGAGACGGTGGGAGTCCAGACGACCGTGGTCGAGAGGACCACGGCAAGGAGGAGCATCCCCGCCGCCACGACGCGCTTCGTCCCATACCTGGAAACGAGCCGCGCGCTGTTGGTCGCACTGAGCATGAGCCCGAGCGCCAGGGGGATCATCGTGGCCCCGGCCTGGAGCGCGCTGTACCCGTGGGCGAACTGCAGGAACTGCGTCAGGGCGAAGATGGCCGCCATCAGCGAGAAGAAGATGACCGAGATGGCCATGGCTCCGATGCTGAAGCGCGGATAGCGGAAGTACCCGAGGTTCAGCATCGGCGAGGTGACGCGGCGCTCCCAGAAGATGAACCCGGTCCCGAGCAAGGCTGCAATCACGACGCCCGCGACTACTGCGGTGCTGGTCCAGCCGCGCGACGGGGCCTCGATCACCGCCCATACGAACGCCAGCAGCGCGGTGGCCGAGAGGCCCGCGCCGACCAGGTCGAACCTGCCCGGCCTGGGGTCCCGGCTGTCGGGCACGAGCCAGATGCCGAGGAGCAGCGCCGCCAGCGCGACCGGGACGTTGACGAGGAACACCGACTGCCAGGAGAAGGCCTCCAGCAGCAGTCCGCCCGTGACCGGCCCGAGGCCGATGCCGATGGCCGCCGTGCCCGCCCAGACGCCGATGGCACGGCCGCGCTCCTCGCGCGGGAACACGTTGGTGATGATCGAGAGCGTCGCCGGCATGATCAGCGCGGCGCCGAGCCCCATGATCACGCGCAGGGCGATGAGTTGGTTGACGCTTTCCGCGAGGAGCACGCCAGCGCTGGCGGCGCCGAAGAGGAGCAGTCCGGCCTGCAGGGCGCGCTTGCGGCCGAAGCGGTCGCCGAGCGTGCCCATGGTCAAGAGCACTGCGGCGAAGACGAGCAGGTACGCGTCGACGATCCACTGCAGGTCAGAGGCGGAGGCGGCGAACCTGGTCTGCAGGGTGGGCAGGGCGACGTTCACGATGGTGTTGTCCAGCCCGATGATCACCATGCTCAGCGAGAGCACGGCGAGCATCTTCCAGCGCCGCTTGTAGGTACGGGTCGGGAGGGTCACGAGGTCTCGCTTTCGTCAGGGGTGAAGAACTGGTTGACGATCCGCTCGGCGAACGCCTCGTCGGGGTGACGCCCGGCCAGCAGGCGCTGCATCTGCAGAAGTGCGGGGGCGACCGAGCTGAGGAGCGCGACGTCGGTGTCGGCGGGGAGTTCGCCCCGCTCGATGGCCCGCTCGAGGATCGCGTGCATGCCGGCCATCATCGGCTCGGCCAGCGCGGTGCGGAACGCCTCGCCGAACTGGGGGTCGGTCAGCGCCTCGCCGCTGATCGCCGCGATCGCCTCTGAGTGGAGCGTGCGATACGCGACCAGTGACCGCAGGAAGACGAGCGCGTCGCCGCGCAGGCTGCCGGCATCCGGCGCCGACGGGCGCTCGGGACTGCGACTGAGGGCGTCGAGAACGATGGAGACTTTATCCGGCCAGCGTCTGTACACGCTGGCCTTACCCACGCCGGCGCGGGCGGCGATGCGTTCCACTGTGAGCTGCGCGTAGCCGTCCTCGGCCAGCAGTCGGAGCGTGGCGGCGATCACTGCGTCGTTCAGACCCGGGTCCCTGGGCCGGCCTGCCCTCGAGCGTGGTGTGGCGGCATCCGCTGTCCTGTCCAAGGGGCTGCCCTCTTTCTCGGGTCTGCAGCGCGGTCGACGGACCCGAGACGCGGCAGACGCTAATATCGAAACGCTAACGTTTCGATATTATGCCCCACCGCGGGCCGCAGTCAAACGCCGGGCAGGGCGCCGTCCGCGTTCGCGGGGAGGTCGGCACGAAGAGGGAGGGCGCTCGACTTGACCGACCCTCTGCGGTGACGGTCAAGAGCCACCGGCCCGGGGCCGGTGGCTGGAGGAAAGACCGTGTGCGTGCTCAGGACGGAGGCTCTGAGGCGGAGCCTGTCAGACTGCAGCCGCCCCCTGCGGCATCCTGTGTCTGTAGGTCAACGCCTCGATCTCGAGCCTGTACACGAGGACCGCGTCGAAGTGCTTGGGGTGGAAGTCCTCGTTTTGCGCGGACGGGTCGTACTTGGCGAGCACCTGGCGAAGTCCGGCCTCGCGCGCCTGGGCGTCCTCAAGGAGCCGAACCCTGCCGAAGGCCAGTGCGGACTCATAGGCCATCGTGTCGTCGCATGGGGCCAGACCGTGCACCACTTCGGCGTTGGTCGAGGCCGCGAAACAGACGCGATCGTCCATCGCCAGCATGGACGCGGTCAATCCGCCTCCGCAGTGAAAGTGGATCACCTTGCCGTCGTAGGCGAAGCACAACGGGACGAGGTACGGCCAGCCGTCGCCGGCCATGGCCAGGTGCCCCACCTCGGCCCGCCGGAGCACCGACTTCGCCGCGTCCGCCGTCTCGCCGGTGGCGATGCCGCTCTCTACTCGCGCCCGGAGGTCCAGGCTCTCTCTGAGACGTGTGCTGGTACTCACGTGTGGTGCCCTTTCTTTCCGCGCTGAAGTCCTCGTTGGGCCGCCTTCGCCCTGCTGTGCAGGTCGATCAGGTCGGCCAGATCGTTGCCGCCCGGCCGGATGTCCAGGCGTTGCTCGAGCCAGGCGTCTCTCCATTCGGCGACGCGGGGCTTGGCGCCCGGTGCCGTCAGTTCCCAGGGCTCGCGTCCACCGCGGGCGTACTTCGTCGGCAGTTCGCGCCAGTAGCTGACGTGCGGCCGGTGCCCATTGCGGCCTCGGGAGTCCCGGCGGCCCCCCAGCAACTGCATCGCCTCGCCGAAGTAGAAGGGCGCTCGCCGTGGGTCATGACCGTCGAGCATGTCCTCTGGCGTGGGCGGGTCCGGTCGCATGATGGCAAAGAGCTTGCGACGGGAGATCGGTGCGAACTCCAGGGCAGCGCGCTCGCCACCTGTGTTGAGGTGCTGCGTGGCCCGGCGCACGTTGAGTCGCCAGTGCAGTCGGAGTGCGAAGAGGATCGACATCGCCCAGCGGCCGGGTGTCGTGTCCGGCAACGCCAGCAAGTCACGTACATTGCCGAGGTACTGCAAGCTGGCGGGGTCTCGAGCGATGAGGCGAGAGAGACCCGAGGCGGCGAAGGTGATCGTCGCCGGCGTGCCGTCGACGTCGAACGACACGTGGTCGATAGCGTAGAGAGCCCACGCCTCATGGCCGCCGGATTCGTCAGGGCGCACGCCGCGCAACTCGCCGACGGCGGTGGCGCGCGTGCCGAGCAGGATGCGGCCGAGCGCCTGATGTTTGGCGGTCCGTACGTATGACTCGGGGTCCACGCGGCCGGGTGGCCGTTTGTGGCCGAGCTCGTGGAGGATCTCGTCGAACTCGATCGTCTCTCCTGGCCGGCGTGCGGCGAGCTGGGTGCAAGCCTGCGCGGTCAGGCAGGCCTTCTGGCCGCCGAAGCGCGCCACCAGAGCTGTGGCGTCGCTCGCGTATCCGTCGCTGCCCGCGGGGAACCAGTTCGTGAGGCCCACGGCGCTGCTGTCGTCCGCGAGTCTGATGCGGAAGTGAGCAAAGGTATGTCGACTCACCGGGGCGGCCCCCGGCGTGCATTTCCAGTCCATCTCATCGGTGCGCGTAAGCGCCTTTGTGAGCGCGACGAATGGGGCTGCTGTAGAGAGGGGCGCCGGGTGCCCTCGCTGGCGGCGCCGTGCCTTGCGCTCCCGCGGCGGTGTGTACCGCAGCCCCGCGGCGTCGACGGCCGCCCAGAAGTCCGGTCCCGTGGCGCCGGACCGGTAGTGCGCCAGCAGCATCTCTTCTGGAGGGGTCAACTCGTAGCCCGCGAAGCGAATGAGGCTCCTGACGAGGCCTTCTTCACTGTGGCTGTCCAGCAGTACGTCTCCCAGATCGTCCTTGCTGAGGGTCTCTGCTGCCGCGACCCACACGATGAACTGCCTGTCCGAGACGCGCTGGAAGCGGACGTACGGACGCGCCGGCTGCTCCATCCACAGGAACCGCTGAGCGTGCAGGGTGCGGGCTTCTTCGAGCATGTGCCTCGGCTGGTCGACGGTCTGTCCGAAGCAAGCGTGCTCCACCGACCAAGGGAAGTCAAAGGGCGGGGAACGCCCACACGCGCAGCACCTGCGACATCTGCGGATTTGCGTGCGACGCCTGCGGATTTGCGTGCGACAAGTGCGCGTCCGCGAGACTGGCGCGCCCCCAAAGAGGAACCAAAGAAGCGGGCTCAACTGAGCCTGCCGCCGCCTGGCAGGGCCGTCTAGGCTGCTCTTGCGGCTCCAAGCCCTCGCTCCTACGGCTTCGCTACGGAGAGAGGGCCGTACCACGGACAGACCGTGGGCCGGCGCCCTTGGGCGTCGACGTGGGCCCGGCGCGGAAACGCCCGGACCTCCTCGTGCTTGGAAAGGGGCTTGCGGACCGGGCGCTCTGCTGCGCCCGGTCCGCCCGGCAACGGCACGAAAGGAGGGGGTGTGTATGTCCGGGCCTGACGCCCCGGTCGGCGGCGACCCGAAGGTCGTCCCGGAGGAACCCGACCACTGGCGTTTCACCAGACGTACGTTCCTTAAAGGGGCGGTGGTGACCGCTGGTGCGACCGCCGCCGTCGGCACTCTTGGCTCCGAGCAACTGCTCGGCGCGCTCGAGCCCGCGGAGGGCGCTCCAGCGCTGGCGACCGAGACCTTGGTGCGCACGGGACACTCAAACAACTGCGACGGCGTCTGCGGCCATCTGGCGCACGTCATCGACGGTAAGGTGAGCCTGATCGAAGGCGCCGCCTTCGACCCGACGACCATCGATGGTCGCAAGCTGCCCTACCCGTTCCCCCCGCGCATCTGCGTGCGCGGGGTGTGCCAGCAGGAGAACCTGTACAGCGCGGACCGCGTCAAGTACCCGTACAAGCGCGTCGGTGAACGTGGCTCGGGCAAGTGGGAGCGCATCGGCTGGGACGAGGCCACCAGTCTCGTCGCCGACAACTTCAAGAAGACACAGGCAAAGTATGGCAAGGACTCCGTCTGGATCGCGCCCTACACCGGGTCGATGGGCCTGATCGAAGGAGTCGTGGGCGCTGGATACCGCCTTTCCAGCGTGAGCGGGGCCTCCGCCGGCGACTTCTGGGGCTGCAACGAGGGGGACAGCGCAACGCCTTGCGGCTGGAACTACGTGCTCGCCAACGATCCGGCGGCGAACGGCGGGGGCATCTTCGACGGACACGAAGCCACCGACTTCCTGAACGCCAAGGTCATCATCGTGGCCGGCAATAACGTCGCCGAGACCGCGTTGCCCGACTGGCGCATCATCTGCGATGCGCGCGCCAAAGGGACCAAGGTGGTCAGCATCGACCCGCGCTTCACGCCGACGGCGGCGGGGTCAGATCTCTGGCTCCCGATTCGCCCCGGTACCGACACCGCTCTCTTCGACGGCGTAATCAACTACATCATCGCTCACAAGCTCTACGACGAGCAGTATCTACAGAAGTACACGGTCGCGCCGTTCCTGGTCGACCCGAAGACCAAGAAGTTCGTGCGCTCCAGCGAGGTCGGCATCTCCGGCGCCGACGACTACGTGGTCGTCGATGCCGGCGGCGTTCTCAAGCGCGTCGCCGATGCAAAGAGCCCCATGATCGTCGGCACCCACACGGTCAGAGGGATGCAGGCGAGCACGGCCTTCCAGATCCTCGCCGAGCGCATGACTCCCTTCACTCCCGACAAGGTCGCCGAGATCACCGACGTCCCTGCGAGCGACGTCGTGAAGCTCGCCCGGCTGTGGGGCGAGAATCATCCCGTCGCGGTCCGCACGGGATGGGCGCTCTCGCACTGGTACCGCGGCGACCTGACCATGCAGGCCATGCTCACTGTCCAGGCTCTGCTGGGCAACATCGGCGTCCACGGCGGCGGCGTGACCACCTTCGCGGGAGGCCTGACGAGCACGGCCTTCGACCTGCCCGCCTGGTGGGCGCCGACGGGCACGATGTTCACTGTGTTGCAGCCGATGGACGCCTGCAAGGCGATGCTCGAGGACGACCCGCATCCTCTGCGCGCCGCCTGGTTCATGATCGACAACTACGGGCAGCAGATGACCGACCGCAATCTCGTGAAGAAGGCGCTCAAGTCGTTGGACTTCCTGGTGGTCTCGGATTACGTGATGTCGGCTACAGCCGACCTCGCGGACGTCGTGCTTCCGGCCTGCACGTATCTCGAGAAGACGGATCTCCTCTCGTCGACCAACTTCTACCTTCAGTACATGACCAAGGCGGTGGAGCCGCTGTGGGAGTCCAAGTCCGACCTTGAGCAGATCAGCATGGTGGCCGAGAAGTGGGGCTTCGGCCAGTACTTCGACAAGTCCGCCGACGAGTATCTCAAGGAGATCCTCCACATCGGCGACCCGGACGCCGACGCCAACGTCAACGGGCTCACCTGGGAGCAGGTCACCGGCGGCGCCTATCACCTCAACACGCCGACGCTGCCATACGTGGCTTTCGACACCAAGGAGTTCCCGACGATGTCGGGGCGCATCGAGTTCTACGTCGAGATGATGCTGCCCTTCGAGCAGGAGGTCTGCGACTACAAGGAGCAGTACGAAGCGCGACCGGGCAACCCCTTGGCCGAGAAGTATCCGCTCACCTTCCTCAGCACGCACACCCGTTTTCGCACGCACTCGCAGTACTGCGACCTTGGATGGATGAACGAGATCACTGCGAACGGCGAGGGCTTTCTCGAGATCAATCCTGTGGACGCACGTGCTCGTGGGCTCAGCGATGGGGACGTCGTGCGCGTGTTCAACGATCGCGGCTTCATGAAGGTCTACGCCCGGTTGACGGAGGCCATCAAGCCGGGAGTCGTCAACTGCTATCAAGGCGGATGGTCCACGCTCAAAGTCCAGCAATACATCGAGGGGCATCCCAACGACCTGACTCATCAGGTCGCCAACCCAGCGCAGGCCGTGATCCCCAACTTCCCGTCCAACGCGGCGTACTACGACTGCCTGGTCCAGGTGGAGAGGGCGTGATGTCGATATGAGCGCTACGACTTCGGGTGTGACCGCGCCCAGTCCCGAGATCCAGAACGCGACGCACCTGGGCATGGTCGTCGACCTCAACCGTTGCATCGGTTGCTGGACGTGCGCCGTCGCCTGCAAGCAGGAGAACAACGTTCCCGAGGGTCTGTTCTACCTGCGCATCCTCACCAAGGGCGGCGACGCCATGGACGTGCCTGCCGGCACGTACCCGGACCTGACCATGGCCTATCAGGCGACCAACTGCTTCCACTGCGAGAACCCGCCATGTGTCAAAGCCTGCCCCACGCAGGCGACGTACAAGCAGGACAATGGCATCGTGGCGATCGACTACGACCGCTGCATCGGCTGTCGCTACTGCATGGTCGCGTGTCCATACGACAACCGCACGTTCAACTGGCGGGAGCCCGTGCAGGACCCGCCGCCCGATGTGGCTCCGGTGGGCACGGTCCCGGCGCGGCCCAAGGGCGTGGTCGAGAAGTGCACGTTCTGCACACAGCGCGTCGAAGAGGGCCTCGAGCCACGCTGCGTCGTCGCCTGCCCGACGGGCGCAAGGGTGTTCGGCGACCTTGACGATCCCGAGAGCGAGGTAGCGCGGCTCGTGCGCGACAACCCCACCTACACCGTCTTCCCGGAGAAGGGCACCGGGCCGAGCGTCCACTACATCCCGCGCAGGGCTCCCAACGTGACCGACGCAGGAGGTGCGGCGTGAGCACCATGACCTCAGATCCAGAACTTGCCGCCGCCGGCTCCGGCCGGGGGTCCAGGACCGCTTGGTGGTGGATCGCGATCCTGATCGCTCTGCTGCTCGTGGGCTTCGGCGTCTGGATCTATCAGCTCACCAAGGGGCTGCAGATCACCAACATGCGCGACAACGTGATCTGGGGCCTGTACATCATCAGCTTCATGTTCTTCGTGGGTCTCTCGGCCGGCGGCCTGATTATCGCTTCCGCTGGCCGCCTCTTCCACGTGGACCGCTTCAAGCCGATCGTCCGCCTCGCGGTGCTCGAGGCCACAGTGACGATCGCCACGGCGGCGCTCCTCATCATCCCCGACCTCGGCAAGCCGACGCGCATCTTCAACCTACTGATCCACGCCCACTGGATGTCCCCGATGATCTGGGACTTCACGGTGATCCTGATCTACCTGGTCCTCTCAGTGCTCTACGTCTGGCTGTACACGCGGCGCGATCTCGCGGCCCGGGGAAGCTGGTTGGCACTGGGCACAAAGGACACCAGCGCTGCGGCTGGGGCGCGCGACTACCGGCTCACCTACGCTCTGGCCTGGATCGCGCTGCCCGCGGCCGTGCTTGTTCACTCCATCACCGCCTGGATCTTCGGGCTGCAGATCTCGCGCGGCTTCTGGTACAGCGCCATCATGCCGCCCCTCTTCATCAGTTCCGCGCTGGTGTCGGGCCTCGCGCTCGTGATCGTACTGTCGATGGCAACGCGACGGGCCGGGAAGGTCTCCTTCGACGACGGCCTCGTGAGCTACCTGGGCGGTCTGCTGGCCGTGTTCCTGGCCGTCGAAGCGTTCCTGATGCTGAGCGAAGTGCTCGCCGGCTACTATCCCGGCGTCACCACCGACGCGGTCAGACAACTGCTCACAGGAAGATACGCATCGGGGTTCGCGATCGAGATTGTCGTCGGGCTCGTTGTGCCGTTCATCCTGCTGGCGGTAGCGTCGTGGCGGAAGCGACCGGCGCTCGTGGTCTTCGCCTCGGTGCTTGCGCTGATCGGCATCTTCGTGCATCGCGCGAACCTGATCGTCGTCGGTCTGGGCCACGCTCCAATCCCCTGGGCCCCGGGGACTCCCCTTGGCACGCCGCAGGCCGATGGGTCGTCGTTCGCCACTGTCAGCGTCTACTTCCCGAGCGTGACTGAGATTCTGATCGTGCTCGGCATCATGGCACTCGCCGCCCTGCTGTTCACGCTCGGCGCCAGGTTTCTGCCGCTGAAGGAGGAGGGGTAACGTCTGCGGCCCACATTAGCGGCACGGCCGCGCGGGGGGCGTCCCAGGCGTTGGCCCGCGCGGCCGTCTACCGCGTGCTCGCCGTCGGCCTCGAGGAGCCGGACGGGGAGCTCGTCGCCGTGCTTCGCTCCGGCGAGCTCGTGGCCGAGGCGGAGGACGCCCTCGAGGTGCTCTGGCACCACGAAGCCGACGCAGCCGCTGTCACGGAAGGGCTGCGCGAGGCGACCAACGCGGCCCGGCACGAAGACCCCCGAACGGTCCTCGAGGAGCTGCGCACCGAATACGCACGGCTGCTGACGGGCCCGGGGCTCACGGCCGTCGCCGGTTTCGAGTCTCAGTACGCCGGCGGGCACGGCGACCCGGCCGCTCCGGTGTTCGGCGCGGTGACGACAGCGGTCGCAGAGGCGCTCGCCGAAGAGGAGGTCCAAGCCGCAGCCGGCCTGCCGGCCGACCGTGCGACCGCCGAGGCCGAGTTCCTCTACCACCTCAGCACGCGCGCTGCGGCCGCGTGGGGGGCCGCAGACCGGCGAGAGGCCGAGCGGCTCACCACCGTCCGTGACCGCTTTCTCGTCCTGCACGCCGGCGCGTGGCTGCCTGCGCTGGCAGACGATCTCGGTCGTGCGGCGAGATCGGGGTTCTACGCGGGTCTCGCTACCCTTCTCGGCACTTTTCTGCGCACCGAGGTCGCCGCGGTCTCGCCGACGAGCGGGGGAGAGAGATGAGATGGATCGCCTGAGCCTGCTCGACACGACGCTCCGCACGTTCGACTCGTCGCTCCCCGCCCTGGTGTCGTCACGCTGCGTGGTGACCCGGTATCGCGGCAGCGTCTGCCACCGCTGCATCGACGTGTGCCCGGTGGATGCCATCGGAATCGCTCCCCTCGCCGTCGACGCCGATCTCTGCATCGCGTGCGGCGCTTGCGCTGCCGCCTGCTTCACGGGTGCGTTGGACTACCCGCAGCCCAGGGCGCTCGTTCATCAGGCATTGGTGGAGGGGGAGGGAGGCCAGGCAGAGATAGCCTGTTCCCAGGCCGATCGCTCGGAAGCGGCGGGCTCCGCCGCCGTGGTCGTCGCCTGTCTCGCGGGACTGTCCGGCGCGGACATCTTCGCGGCCGCCGCAGCCGGCTGCGACCGGCTCGTGCTCACGTCCGGCGAGTGCTCGAATTGCCTGGCCGGACCGGCGATGGTGAGAGCCCGGCCCGATGTCGAGGCGACAGTTGCCTGGCTCGACGACGCCGGCGTGCCGTCTGGTGTGGAACGGGTGACGACGGCCTCGAGCGGAGCGCCGCTGCATCCTCCGGCAGCCTCGGTGTCGCGCCGGGATCTCTTCGGCCTGCTCGTCGGCCGCGGGCGGGTGGTCGCCGCCGCCGCCCTGGCGTCGTCTGAACCGACGATCGAGGAACTGCACGCCGTCACGCCGCCGCCGGCTGTTCAGAGGCGGCTGCTCCCCGATCTGGAAACGCTGGCCGGCCGCGTGACGGCGTCACGCCCGTTGCCGGGCACCGTGCCCTTCGCACGTGCGGACGTCGGTGAGGCCTGTGATGGTTGCGGCCTCTGCACTCGGTACTGCCCCCACGCGGCGCTCGCGCCGGCCGACGGTCGAGTGGTCTTCGACGCGCGACTGTGCACCGGCTGCGGGCTCTGCGCGGAATCGTGTCCTCGGGGAGCCATCACCATCCGGCCGGCGGTGGTACCCGGCCTCGCGACCCGTCGGGAGCCCGCGTAAGCTGCCGCCGGCGGAGAAGCTGCTCGCGAGCGAGCAGGTACAGTCGCGGTTCGTCAGATTCGCGCTCGCCCGCTACCGGCCGCCCAGCGGGTGATCGCCGGGTCTACGGGGTGAGCACGACCCGGCCCATGACGCGGAGGTAATGGGCCCAGTAGCCCCGCAGGTCGCCGTAGTGGTCCGCGAGGCGCCGCAGCTCTTCGGCCGGCAGCGGCGGGCCACCGTAGACCGCGCCTGCGATGCGCATCAGCGCGTGGTCGTCGTACGGCACGCGCTCCATGCGCCCCAGGCTGCGGATCATGATGAAGGTGGCCGACCAGGGTCCGACGCCGGGGATCGCGTGGAGCCAGCGGGACACCTCGTCGTAGGACCCTTCACGCAAGAAGGCCTCGTCGACCTCGCTGAAGGCGACCGCGGCGCCGTGGATGTACTCGGCGCGGCGGCTGTTGCGCAGCAGTCCCGTGAGGTCCTCGACGCTCGCCTGCACCACCGTTTTGGCTCCGGGGAACGGCCAGAACTCCCTGCCGTTGAGCTCCACGGACGCCGAGAACTCGTCGATCAAGCTGCGCTTCATGTGCTGGGCGACGCCCAGCAGGTTGCGCTGCGACAGGATCGTCCAGCACGCGTTCTCGAACGGCGTGAGGAACTTGACCTGGTGGTAGCCGTAGAGTTCCTGCTTGACGGCCGCGAACGGCGGGTCGGAGTCGATCAGGTCGTAGAAGCGGTGGAGGTCGTCGTCGACGCTGAGGAAGACCCCGATGCGGCGTACGAGCCCCGCCACGTCGGCCTCGCTCAAGGCCTCGTCGGTGTGGAGCTCATAGCGGAGCTCGGGATTCTCCACGGTGCCGGTCGAGGTGAGTTTGAAGGCGACCGGCTTCTGGCTGGCCCAGGCGGCGCGCGTGAGCGACTTCTCCGAGACCACCTGCTCGCCGTGCATGGGCGGGAAGGTCAGGATGAAGTCGATCGCCTGGTCGAAATCGAACGGGGCGACCGGTCGTATGGTGCCTTCATGCTGCAGTCGGGCCACGGCTACCTGCTCATCTCGGGTGACCGGCTCCTACCCCGAGGCGGCCACACGCTAACGTGCGGCACGCAAGCACGTGGGCCAACGGCGCCCGCACGCTCGACGGGGCATTTGCGTCGACACTACATCCAGGCGGAATGACCGATCCCCCCATCTGAGGAGTGCAGCCATGCTCATCGAGTTCAAGGAGGCCAACGGCTCCGCGGTCTACATCAATCCTCACTACGTGATCGCCCTGCGTGAGGAGAGGCACTTCGGGCGCCCGGGTGTGGGCACGAGCGACGAGTATCGTGACACCCTCATCCTGACGACCAAGGGAGACTTCAACGTACAGGAGCCTCTCGACGTCGTGGCCCGGGAGATCGACCGCGCGTCCGAGGAAGACACCCCGGAGGATCCGTGAGAGTGACGAGTCCCGAGGCCCGCGGCCGTTAGGCCGGTCGCGCGTGTGGGAAGAGGACCGCTGTGACCACCGCCGGTGCACCTGCGCCGGGCACGCGAAGGGGAGCAGGCTATGAGCGACTTCGACGCCATCGTCATCGGGACGGGCGTGACCGGGCAGACCGTGGCGGAGGCGCTGGCCACCGACGGCAGGCGCGTCGCAATCGTCGACCGCCGCGAGTACGGCGGCACCTGCACGCTGCGCGGCTGCGAGCCAAAGAAGGTGCTGGTCAGCGCCGCCGAGGTGGTGGAGCGGGCCCGGGCGCAGGCCGGCAACGGCCCCGCCGGCGACCTGCGGCTCGACTGGCCGGCGCTCATCGCCTTCAAGCGCACCTTCACCGACCCCGCCCCGCAGAGCATCGAGGACTACCTCAAGAGTGTCGGGGTCGAGACGCTGCACGGCCAGGCGCGCTTCACCGGCCCGGCGGCGCTGACCGTCGACGGGGTCGCGCACACGGCTGGTGACGTCGTCGTCGCCACCGGCGCACTGCCGATGCCCCTGGGCATCGAAGGCGAGGACCTCATACTCACGAGCGAGGACTTCATGGCGGCCGAGACGCTGGGCGAGCGTGTCGTGTTCATCGGCGGCGGCTACATCAGCATGGAGTTCGCCCATGTGGCCGCGGCTGCTGGATCGTCCGTGACGATCTGCCACCGCGGCGCCCGCGTGCTCGGCGGCTTCGACCCGGACCTGGCCGGCATGCTCGCCGACTCCTATCGCAGGGCAGGGATCGACGTGCGCACAGACGCGCCCGTACGGTCCGTGGTGGAGGAGGCGGGGGCGTTCGCCGTCGACCTGAAGGACGGCACGCGCATCCCCGCCGACATGGTCGTCCACGGCGCCGGGCGCGTGCCGGACCTGGAGGCGCTCGACCTCGCCGCCGCGGGGGTCGCCTTCGGCCGCCGCGGCATCGAGGTCGACAAGGCGCTGCGCAGCGTCTCCAACCCGCGGGTGTGGGCCGCCGGCGACGCCGCCGACCTGGGCTTGCCGCTCACGCCCGTCGGCGTCCTCGAGGGCCGCGTCCTGGCGCGGAACGTCCTCGGGGAGGAGGCCGTCTACGACCCCGCCGTCACGCCCAGCGTGGTCTTCTCGGACCCGCCGCTGGCCACCGTCGGGCTGACGGAGGCGCAGGCCGCCGAGCAGGGCTTGGACGTCCAGGGATCACTGGTCGACCGGACGCAGTGGGCGTCCTCGCGCCGGGTCGGCGACCCGGTCGCCGGCGCCAAGGTGCTTGTCGATCGCGCGTCGCAGCGCATCGTGGGCGCGCACCTGCTCGGCCATCACGCCGACGAGGTCATCAACGTGTTCGCCACGGCCATGGTCGCCGGGCTCACGACCGCGGACCTCAAGGCGCTGCCCTGGGCGTATCCCACGGGCGGCTGGGAGATCGGCTACCTCATCTGATCGGCTACCTCATCTGAGCGCCGGCCCGGGGTGCGGCCTCCCGCCGCCGGACGGGTCTACGCCTCGGTGAAGATGTAGTCCTTGACCTCGCCGTTCTCGAGCAGCACGAGGACGCCGAAGAGCGTCGGGTCGGCGTCCTCGACCAGCCTGCTGCGCGGGCTCAGCTCGAGGGTCCGGCCGCGCTTCGAGGCCCCGCCGTTGCCCCCCTGCTGGGTCCCCATCATGCGCACGATCGGCTGGAACCTCTTGATGATGCGCTGGGCCGCGCGGCTGTCCGCCTGCAGGTTGACGATCGCGTAGTCCGGGTCGCCGATGCCGGAGAACAGGTTCAGCAGCTTGCTGTGTAGGTGGTGGTCGTCCATCTCCCGCACGAGCTCCCACTCGGTGGGTCCGCTCGACGACGAGGTCACCAGCTGGTAGCCGTCCACGTCGACGATGCGGTCGTCGCAAGGGCTGAGTCTGCCTCCGTGCTCCAGCACGTCGTCGATGACCGTCCAGTCGCCGCAGCCCGGTGCGACGAAGATCGGCGGTCCGCCGGCGCCGAGCCGCTCGTCGGCCAAGGTGAGCCACTCCTCGACACGCTCGCGGACGAGGGACTTGAAGTAGAGGTCGACCAGCATGGGGTTCGAGCGCGTGTGCTCGTACTCGTCGGGCGTCTGCTCGATGCAGTAGTCGCCGCCGGCGGCGATCGCCGTCTTCACTTCCGCCAGCCCCGCCGGCGAGTCGATCTCGTGGACCTTGCCGTGCAGCGGCACCTCCCACGAGGAGGGGCCCTTCTTGATCGCGGAGACGATGCTTCGTCCCGTCAGGTCCCCAAGAAGCACGCCGACGTCTGCCTGGTACGTGTCCACGGCGCTCAGGAACTTGCGGAAGCAGGTGGTGGAGCCCTCGAGGCCCGAGACGGTGAACACCTTCATCGTGGGCTCACTTCCTCCAGCGCAGCGAGCACCTCCGGGAGGATCACGTTGAGGAGGAGCCCGAGCTGCACGCGCGTGCTGTCGACGATCATGTCGAGGTGCACGGCGCCGCAGGGGACGACGAGCAGCATCTTCGCGTCGGCCAGTTCGACCAGGTAGTAGCGTCCCAGTGGCGGCAGGCCGCC
The DNA here is from genome assembly GCA_963696935.1 of uncultured Thermoleophilia bacterium. Lineage (GTDB taxonomy): Bacteria > Actinomycetota > Thermoleophilia > UBA2241 > UBA2241 > CAIXSE01. The sequence continues at coordinate 23,573 of CAVOMB010000065.1, forward strand.
CTTGCCGAACGACCACGTCATTCGCTCGGTGAGCTGGTTGAGGAGCGCGCACCCGGCCGGCTGGCTGTTGACGCCGACGTAGGAGGTGCCGTCGGCGGACGAGAACAGGTCGGCCGAGAGCAGGGCGTCCCCCAGGCCGTCCTGGGCGATCTGGATCACGCGCCTGAGGCCGGCGACATTCAGGGCGCCTGCCGGCGTCGCGGCCGCCTTAACGGCGGGCACTGCGGCTACAGCCGGCGCTGCAGGCGGCGTCGCGGCCGGCTGGGCCGCCGCCGGAGCGGCGGCTGCCGCGACAGCGGCGGTCGGCCCGGCGGTCGGGACGCTCCGCACCGCCGGCTCCGGCGGGCTCTGCGGCGCCGGGTCGGAGACCGGCCGGAGCGGCGCGGCCGCTGCCGGGCCGGCGGGGGTCACCGCGGACTCGAGCGGCCTGGGCACGACGTCCAGGTCCGGCGTGGCCTCGAACTCGGGGAGCGTGACCGCGTCGAGTTCCTCCGCGAACGCCTCGCTCTCGGCCGCGATCCGGTCGATGGCGGCGCTCTCCTCGTCCTGCCGGCGAGCCGTCTCGAGGAGCACCTGTGTGAGGTCTGCTTCGATCGTGCGGTCACGCGGGGAGTCCTCGGTGGTCACCTCGAACTCGGGATGGTCCCAGGCGAGGATCTCGTAGGCGGCGTCCTCACCGGCGAGCTCACCCGCCATGGCGTCGACGAGTGTGCCGCCGCGGAAGTGCAACTGCCCTGACTGACCGTCGGCCTGTGCCTCGATGTCGCATGACTGGCGCTCCAGGTTGATGACCTGGATGACCGACGAGAGCGATATTCCCTTCACGTGACCTCCAGGTAGCCGACCGTTTAGGCGCGCGTGCGCAAGTGCAGTTCGACGCCGTCGTTAGAACTCTCGGACGTACGGTGGAAGCCTTGACATACGACTAGACGAATGTCCCAGTCGTAGCCTGAGGATGTGTTGTCATAGTAGACAACACGCCCCCGCGAAGGCCGTGGAGATCTGCCGCGACCTGCTCCTCAGCGGGTTCGAGTTCGCCGACGAGTGACGCCCCCGCCGTCGCCCGGGGCGCCGAGGTCGCGCTTCAGGCGCCGGCGGCGCGCTCGGACGGCGTGAAGTAGAAGGTCGCGCCGCGCTCGGGCGCTCCCTCCGCCCACGCGCCACCGCCGTGCTTGGCCACCAGGCGCTCGCGATTCTCAGCTTGTTCTCAGCTAGTTTCGCGCGGAAGGTGGGCGCGTCCCCCCGTCGTCGTCCGCGCGCGCGAGCACCTCGGCCATCGCGTCTCGGGTGGACCCCGGCCTCGTCAACATCTCCGTCCCCACCGCGACCACGGGATTCCGGGGTGAGGCCACCGGCATGGTGCTGACCCCCTCCGGGGTCGTACTGACCAACAACCACGTGAGCCAGGGTGCGACCAGCGTCCGGGCCACCGACGTGGGCAACGGCCGCACGTACACCGCGAGTGTGGTCGGCTACGACCGCGGCGGAGACGTGGCGGTGATCCAGTTGCACGGCGCGAGCGGTTTGCAGACCGTCCCGCTCGGCGACTCCGGCGGCCCGCTCGTCAACGACGCCGGACAGGTGATCGGCATGGACGTCGCAGCCTCTACGAGCGGTTCGTACGTCGCGCAGAGCACGAGGGCCCGGTCGTTCGCCATCCCGATCAACGACGCCCTCGGCGTGGTGAAGGCCGTGGAGCACGTCGGTCGACGGACAGTCTGTGACCACTCCGTCGACCCTGACCGACCTGCTGACCGCCCACCACCCCGGCGACACCGTACGCATCGTGTGGACGGACCCGTCCGGCGCCTCGCACTCAACCTCAGTGAAGCCCGCCGGCGGGCCGCCGGCCTGACGACTGGAGGGAGGCCGGGTGCCGAGCGCCCGTCTGCGGGCGCGTTTCCCAGCGCCCGCCGGCAGCGCCCGCGCCCGTTTCTCCCCGTATCGCGGCGGGTAGTGGCCAACAAGCGCCGGCATCGGCAGGCAGTGCGGCCGGCGGCGACCAGCGACCTCAGGGAGACCCCGTGACAGACAGCGAGAGCATGTCGGCCCAGTACGACGTCGCCGTCGTGGGCGCCGGGCCGGCCGGGGTCTCGGCCGCGATCAACGTGAGGAATCGCGGCCGTTCGGTCGTCATGCTCGGCGGCCAGGCGCCGTTCGGGCGTGTCAACGGGCCGCACGAGGTCGACAACTTCGCAGGGTTCCCGGCGGCGAAGGGTGACGACATCGTCGCCGCGTTCCGCCGCCACCTCGAGGCCTTCGAGGTCGACGTCACACCCGACAGGGTGTCGAAGATCGTCGCCGACGGCGACGGGTCTGGCGACGACGGCTACGTGCTCTTCGGGACCGGCGAGTTCTACCGAGCGAGGACCGTCGTGCTCGCCACGGGCGTCGTGCTCGACGCGACCGTCGAGGGCGAGGACGAGCTGGTCGGCCAGGGTGTGAGCTACTGCGTCACCTGCGACGGCCGGCTGTTCGCCGGCCGTCACGTGGTCTTCATCAGCTACGGACCGCCCGGCGAGGAAGAGGCGAGCGAGCTGGCCGACGCGTTCGGCGCCGGCGTCAGCTACCTGCCGCAGTACGCCGGCGAGTACCGGGTGCCCGCGAGCGTGCTCGTGCGCGCCGGCGAGACGCCCGAGCGCCTGACCCGTGCCGACGACGGCGTGCACGTCGCGCTGCGGGCCCGCGCCGCCGAGGGTGAGGGCAGCGGCGCCGAGGCAGGCGAGCTCGTCGCCGACGCCGTCTTCTTCTACCGGGAGGCCGTCGCGCCGCGCACGCTCCTCGACGGCCTCCAGGCCGACGGCCCGCACCTGGTGGTCGACCTGCAGATGCGCACATCGGTCCCCGGAGTGTTCGCCGCCGGCGACTGCGCCGGCGGCCCGTACCAGGTCGCCAAGGCCGTCGGCCAGGGCCAGGTCGCGGCGCTCTCGGCCGTGCGTCTGCTGCGCGAGCGCGCCGACGCGGCCGCCTCGTCGGCGCCGGCCGGACCGTCGACCTGACCGCTCGATCCCTCCGGCGACGCAACCGCCCCGGCGACGCGGCCGTCCCGGCGAGGTGACTGCCCCGGCGTGACGGGGGGGCGCAGCGTGGCCGCCCAGCAGCGTGACTGCCCGGCAGCGTGATCGCCCAGGGGGGGTATGTCGATCTGACCCTTGGAGCCTTCGACGGCACCCTGGTTGGCTCCATCCAAGGCACCATCGAAGGTGCCATCGAAGGTGCCATCCAAGGCTCACACCCCAGGGCGACATGAACCCCCGCCGCCGGCAGGGGCCTGTTGTCGTCGGCGCCGGCTACGCGGCCGTCCAGGGTGTCTCGCCGGGTGGGAGCTCAGGCTGCGGTCGGCGTGGCAGAACGTAGGAGGGTCCGGGCGCCGCGTACTCCGCCGCCGCCATCGCGCTCTCCGCGCTGCTTGCGCTCCTCGCCGGGATTCTGCTGCTCCTCGCCGGCCTGGCGCGCGCCGGGTTCATCGCCGACTTCCTCGCACGGCAGGTGATGACCGGCTTCGTCGCCGGCTTCGCGCTGGCGATTGCCGTCGGTCAGCTCGCCAAGCTGTTCGGCGTCGACGGCGGCGGCACCGGGTTCTTCGGGAAGCTGTACGAGCTGATCGGCCAGCTCCCGGGCTAGAGTCTGCTCTCGTTCCTCATCGTCGCCGGCGCGCTCGCGCTCATCCTCGTGCTGCGCAAGGTCGCGCCCAGAGTGCCGGGCATGCTTCGCGCGCCTCGGCATCACTGCAGCGCTGCGCGCGGCAACGCAGGGCCGACGCCTCGACGCTGATCTCGTCGAGCGCGTCTGCTTCGCGCTCACCGCGCAGCGCGCCCTGGAGCCGGGCTCCAAGCTGGTCGCCACGCGCTGGGCCGCGGAGCGTGTCGCGCTACCCGGCTGCCCAACTTTCAGCGCCGCCGCCGCCTACCGCGCCATGGCGGCGCCTCACCCTGCACTTCACGCCCACCTACGCCTCCTGGCTGAACCAGGTCGAGATCTGGTTCGGCATCTTCGCCCGCGACGTGCTCCGCGACGCGGTCTGGCACTCGAAGGCCGAGCTGGTCGCGCAGATCATGGAGTACATCCGCGCCTACTCGGCCGAGCGCGCCAGACCCTTCCGCTGGACCTACACCGGCAAGCCGCTGGCGGCCTGAATCGCGTCTCTTGCGGAACGGGACACTAGCCTGACGTGCTCGCCATGGCCGTGCGGCCGGCCTACTTCCCGGCCCGGACGTACTTGCGCAGCCCCGCCCGGGCCGCCGCCTCCGACACCCCCGACCTGATGAACGGCGAGTAGAGGACGCGGATCACGGCGGCGTCGTTCTGGCTCCAGTTGGTGAGCGTGTTGGCCTTGTACATCACGCTGCGCCGGCGGTCCGCCGCCGAGAGGAAGTGCCCGCTCGCGCCGATGGCGTGGGTCAGCTCGTGGATCAGCGTTGACTTCATCTCGTCGGTCGTGTCCTGCACGCCCGCGTCCACGGAGATCCTGGCCCGGATGAGCCCCGGGGGGCCCTGGTAGAACCGCGTCCGCGTGTTGCCCACGCTGTCGGCGCCATTCTGGCGCACGTAGGCCGCGTGCTCCAGGAACTGGACGGCGATCAGCGGGTCCGTGCTCCCGAGGCGGAAGTCCACCTGCCCCTGCAGGCGGTCGAGGCGCTGCAGCAGCAGACGCAGGTAGCTCTGGATGCCGGGACCGCCGCTGTTGAGCAGGTCGACGGTCACCGTCTTCCGCTCCCACTTCGCGACGATCCTGGGATGGGTCGCCGAGGTGCTGCCCGCGTCGAACACCATGGTCGTGAAGTAGTTGCCGAACCAGGCTCGGCCCGCCACCTTGCGCGTGTATGGGTCCAGGGTGGTGAGCTGCACCGGCTGGACGGGCTCCCGCGCCAGCAGCCCCAAGGCGTCCCTGCTCTGCAGCCACTCGAACGCGTGCACGCCGCCGTACACGGCGGCGGCGAGCACGACGAGGCTGAGCAGAGTGACGATCAGGCGGCCGATCAGACGCATGCACACCTCCGTGTGTGTCCTGTACCCGTACCCATGGTACGCCGCGCGCCGATGGTAGGCTCGCGGCATGAACGTCGACATCCTCGCCACCGTCGTCGCCGGCGTACTGCTGGTCGCCGCCGCCGTAGGGGTGGTCTACCCGGTGGTGCCGGGCAGCCCCATCGCCATCGTCACGCTGCTGGTCTGGGCCTGGATCGTCGGCTCGTGGCCGGCCTGGGTGGCGGCGGTGATCGGGGCGCTGCTCTGCGCCGCAGGCTGGTCTGCCAGCGCCGTCCTCACCGGCCGCAAGCTGAAGGAGCTCGAGGTGCCCAGGTGGTCCATCGCCGTGGCGGCACTGGCGGGCATCGCCGGCATGTTCCTCATCCCGGTGGTCGGCATCTTCGTCGGGTTCGCGGTCGGGCTGCTGGTGAGTGAGGCGGTGCGCCACCGCGACGTCCGCAGGGCCGTGCACTACAGCCTGCAGACGCTGAAGGCGATGGGCGCGGGAGTGCTGGTGGAGTCCGGGTTGCTGTGCGCCGCCGCGGCCGTGTGGTCGGCCGGCGTTGTCGTGCACTTCGCCATGCGCTGATCGAGGGGCGCGTCCTCGGCGCCCCATCGGTGTGACGCTTCGCTGCCGCTCCTCCGCTCCTCCGGGAACAGCCCAGGTATGGGTCAAAGGAGGCAACCATGACCATCGACCGCCACATCCTCCTCGGGCGTGACGTGTACGCGCGCGACGACCACAAGGTCGGCGAGATCAAAGGGGTGACGGCCGACGCCGAGTTCGTGGTCGTCGGCCGGTCGCTCTCCGGCGATCTGCTGATCCCCATGGAGCAGTTACATGAGGTCGGCGGCCGGCTCGAGACCAGGCACGACGCGTCGTTCGTCGACCGTGCGCCGGAGGCCGACCCGGACCACCTCACGGTGGACGATCGCCGCCGCCTGGAGGAGTTCTACCGGTCGCTGGCGGCACAGCGCGCCGGCGTCCTCCGCGCCGCCGCCGCGCTCTCGGTGTCAGGCGGCGGCGCGGCTCCTCAGCCCGGACCGGACCTCTATCCGCGACCGGTCTTCAACCGGCCGGGACGCCGACGCGCCGGCCCGCGAGCTATCCGGCGAGCTCGGTCGTGATCATCGAAGACACCTCGGCCTTGGACGGCACGCGGCCGCTGGAGACGACCTTGCCGTCGATGACGAGGCCCGGCGTCGACATGACGCCGTACCCCATGATGTCCTTCATGTCGGTGACCTTCACGACCTCGACGTCGCCGATGGCGAGGTCGGCGACCGCCTCCTTCGTGATCGCCTCCAGCTTCTTGCAGTTGGCGCAGCCGGAGCCGAGGATCTCGAGCTTCATTGGTGTCTCCTTGTGACGCGGATTTGCTAGGCGGACTTCTTGCCGGCCCTGACGACTGGTGTGGCGCAGCCGGACGCCGGGTCGAGCGGCGGCCGCGGTGTGGCGCGCAGGCGCTCCACGTGGGCGATGAATCCCTGAAGGTCCGCGTCGAACCGCTCCCGATTGACGGAGTAGTACGTGCGGGCGCCCTCGTCGCGCATGTTGACGAGCCCGGCGTCGCGCAGCAGGCCGAGGTGATGCGACACCAGGGGCTGGCTCAGGTCCAGCGGCCCGGTCATCTCGCACACACAGCGCTCGCCGCTGAGCAGGAACTCCATGATCTGGGCCCTGGTCGCGTTGCTGAGCGCTTTGAACAGCGGCACGTAGTCTTCGATGGTGTCCTTGCGGACGGCTTGCATGGCCATCAGGTCTCCCTTCCGCGGACTGGGTCGCACCCCACCTCGTCGCAGCCCGCCGCTACGGCTGCGGGGACGGGAGTGTCGGTGACGCCCCAGTACTTCTTGCCGAGCCACAGGGCGACGTTGACGAGGCCGATGAGCACCGGCACCTCCACGAGCGGTCCGATCACGGTGGCGAACGCCTCACCCGAGTTCAGCCCGAAGACGGCGATGCTGACGGCGATCGCCAGCTCGAAGTTGTTGCTCGCCGCCGTGAAGCTCAGCGTCGCCGTCTTGGAGTAGTCGGCGCCGATCCGCCGTCCCATCCAGAAGCTCACGAAGAACATGATCACGAAGTAGAAGAGCAGCGGGACGGCGATGCGCACGACGTCGAGCGGCAGCTTGACGATCAGTTCGCCCTTGAGGCTGAACATGACGAAGATCGTGAACAGCAGAGCGATCAGCGTGAGCGGGCTGATGCGCGGGATGAACTTCTGCTCGTACCACTCGCGCCCCTTGTACTTGAGGCCGAGGTACCGCGTGATCATGCCCGCGATGAAGGGGATGCCGAGGTAGATGAACACGCTCCTGGCGATCTGCGCCGATGGAGACGTCGACCGCCGCTCCCTGCAGGCCGAACAGCGGCGGCAGCATCGTCATGAAGATCCAGGCGTAGACGCTGTAAGAACAGCACCTGGAAGATGGAGTTGAAGGCGACGAGGCCGGCGGCGTACTCGGTGTCGCCCCTGGCAAGCTCGTTCCAGACGATGACCATGGCGATGCAGCGCGCCAGGCCGATCATGATGAGGCCGACCATGAACTCCGGGTAGTCGCGCAGGAAGATGATCGCCAGAAAGAACATGAGGATCGGCCCGATGACCCAGTTCTGCACCAGCGAGAGGCCGAGGATCTTGCTAGTCGCGGAAGACGTCGCCGAGCTCCTCGTACCTCACCTTCGCGAGCGGCGGATACATCATCACGATCAGGCCGATGGCGATGGGGATGTTGGTCGTGCCGACGGACCACTTCTGGATGAACTCGGGCAGCCCGGTGAACGCCCAGCCGAGTCCCACGCCGACGCCCATGGCGAGGAAGATCCAGAGCGTCAGGTAGCGGTCGAGGAAGGATAGTCTCTTGATCGTGCCTTCGGCCATGTGGAGGGGTCTCCTGAGCGAGGGGAGGGGTCATGACGACGCCACTTGACCTTACATCGACGCAGGTTTATGGTCAAGAGACCTTGATATAAAGACTAGTCGATGAAAGGAACGCAGTTGAGGACGCTCACGCTTGAGACTCCCTTCGCCCTCTTCAGCGATGTGCACGGCAACCTGCCGGGGCTCGAGGCGATCCTCGCCGACATCGAGCGGCGCGAAGTGCCTGCCGTCATCTCCCTCGGCGATCTCGTCGGCTATGGCCCCTCGCCCAACGAGGTGGCGCTTCTCGTCCGCGACCGCGGCATCCCCAGCCTCATGGGCAACTACGACCAGGGCATCGGCTTCGAGACCGGCGACTGCGGCTGCGTCTACAAGACCGACGAGCAGCGCGCCGAGGGTGCCGCGTCGCTCAAGTGGACGCAGCGGGTCGCCACCGACGAGGTGAAGGCCTACCTGCGCACGCTGGAGGACCACTTCACGCTCCAGACGCCCGCCGGCGATCTGCTCGCCGTCCACGGCAGCCCGAGGCGCATCAACGAGTACCTCTTCGAGGACCGGCCGAAGAAGGCCATGGCGCGCATGGCCGATGAGTTCCCCTACCCGGCCATCTTCTTCGGGCACACGCACGTGCCCTACGCGCGTCCGATTGGCGAGACCACGTTCGTCAACGTCGGCAGCGGCGGCCGGCCCAAGGACGGTGACTGGCGGGTCTGCTATGCCCTGGTCGACCCCGTGCGGCTCGGCAGGCCCGGTTTCGTCGAGTTCGTGCGCGTGCCGTACGACTACGAGCGGCTGCAGCGCGAACTCGCCGCGACGCCGCTGATCACCAGCTTCGCGGGTCCCGAGGACAAGGATGCGTCGTGACTGAACAGGTGCTCGAGGTGAGGCCCGACAACTTCTTCGTCCGGATCTGGATGGCCCTCCCGCTCTGGCTGCGCCTGACGCTGGGCGTCGGCCTGTGGGCGGTCGTCTACCACTTCTGGCTGCCGTTCAACGTGTGGCTGTTCCACGACACGCTGCATCTGGGGGACAGCCGCTGGGCCTCGGCCCTCGAGTTCTTCGTCTACGACAGCGTGAAGGTGCTCCTGCTCCTCACGCTCGTCGTCTTCGGCGTCGGCGTGGTGCGCTCGTTCTTCAGCCCGGAGCGCACGCGGGCTCTGCTGCGCGGCCGCCGCGAGGCCACCGGCAACGTGATGGCCGCGAGCCTCGGCATCGTGACGCCGTTCTGCAGCTGCTCGGCGGTACCCCTGTTCATCGGCTTCGTTGAGGCCGGCATCCCGCTCGGCGTGACCTTCTCGTTCCTCATCGCCGCCCCGATGGTCAACGAGATCGCCCTGGTGCTGCTGTACGGGATGTTCGGGTGGCACGTCGCCGCCCTCTACCTTGTGACCGGCCTTCTCATCGCGATGGTCGCCGGCTGGGTCATCGGGCGCCTGAAGATGGAGCACTACATCCAGGACTGGGTGCTCGAGATCAGGATGGGTGAGACCGCCGCCGCGAGCGAAGACCTCTCCTGGGCGGCGCGCGTCGGCTTCGCATGGCAGGCGGTCAAGGACATCGTCGGCCGCGTGTGGCCCTGGGTGCTCGCCGGCATCGCCGTGGGCGCCATCATCCACGGCTACGTGCCGCAGAACTTCATGGCGTCCATCATGGGCGCCGGCACCTGGTGGAGCGTGCCGCTCGCCGTCCTGTTCGGCATCCCCATGTACTCCAACGCGGCCGGCATCATCCCCATCGTGCAGGCGCTGCTCGAGAAGGGCGCCGCTCTGGGCACCGTGCTCGCCTTCATGATGAGCGTCATCGCGCTCTCGCTGCCCGAGACCATCATCCTCAAGAAGGTCCTCAAGTGGCAACTCATCGCCGTGTTCCTCGGCGTGGTCGGGGTCGGGATCATGTTCGTCGGGTTCTTCTTCAACATCGTGCTCGGCTAGGGCACCTCCGCTGCGGAAGGCTCCAATGAACGTCAAGCAGCCAGTTCGTGAGGCCCTACGCCCGCCTGCTCGGGCACTGGCCCAGCCTGCGCACCTACCTGGTCGTGTTCTTCGAGGGCCTGCTGATCCTCGGCTCGTTCTCGTACCTCGGCGCTCTCTCGTCGAAGAGCCTCGGCCTCGGCACCTTCGAGATCGGCCTGCTCATGGCCGTGTTCGGGGTCGGCGTGATCGCCGCCAGCCGCGCCTCCGGGCGGCTTGCCGACCGCATCGGCCGGCACCGCCTCGTGGCCCTGGGCCTCGCGTGCGCGGCCGCCGCCGACCTGCTGGTGGTCGTGGGCTCGACGCACCTCGGCGTCATGGCCGTCGCCGTGCTCCTGCTCGGCCTCGGCTTCATGTTCGCGCACTCGTCGCTGCTCACCACGGCGACGCAGTTCGCGGCGAAGGCGCGCGGCACGGCGATGTCGCTGGTCGCCTTCGCCTTCATGGTCGGCGGCGCCATCGGCACGGCGCTCGGCGGGCGCTTCATCGAGGCGACGAGCTACCACGAGTTCTATCTGATCGGCGGAATCGGCCTCATCGCGCTCACGCTGGTCGCGCTCGTCGCCGTGCCGACGCAGCCGCACCTCGAGGAGATGACCCTGAATGCCGGTCTGCAGGCGGCGCCGGCGGAGTCCCTCGGCAGGGACAACCCCTGAGAGGACGCCTCCGGCCTCAGCCGCTACGCGTCAGCAGCGGCAACCGGATTCGGAGCAGCAGGCGGCGGGCTTGGTGGCGCGTACGAACCCGCTGATCAGGAGGACGCCCTCGGGCATCGGCGGGGCGCCGCACATGTTGTTGCCGGCCGAGCCGTCGTAGACGTTGGTCACTTCCACGCTCGGGTCGGCGAAGCCGGCACGGGTCAGGCGCGCGACGAAGTCCCGCTCCTCGAGCGCTCCGGAGACGCACGCGGACCACGCGTCGGGGTCGTCGAGAAGAGCACGCGGCACGACGCTCATGTCGCCCTGGAAGAGCACGTCGCTGACGGCGAAGCGGCCGCCGGGCTTCAGCACACGGTACGCCTCCGCCAAGGCGCGGTCCTTGTCGGTAGAGAGGTTGACGACGCAGTTGCTGATGATCACGTCGACCGAGGCGTCGGGCAGGGGCAGCGCCTCGAGCTCCCCCTTGAGGAACTCGACGTTCTCGACTCCGGCCTTTGCCTGGTTCTCGCGCGCGAGCGCGAGCATCTCGTCGGTCATGTCCACGCCGTAGGCCTTGCCGCGGGGGCCGACGCGGCGGGCCGAGAGCAGCACGTCGATCCCGCCGCCGCTGCCCAGGTCGAGCACGACCTCGCCGTGCCTCAGCTCCGCAAGCGCCGTCGGGTTGCCGCAGCCGAGACTGGCGAGCACCGCCTCGGCGGGCAGGGCGCTGGTCTCGTCGACGCTGTAGAGGCCCCGCGCCACATCGTCCAGGGGCTCGACAGGCGCGGCCGGTCCGCAGTTGCAGCCGCAGCCGCAAGGCTGCGGCCGGCCGGCCGCCACGGCACGATCGGCGTAGTGGTTGCGGATCTGTGCCTTGAGGTCCGCGTCCTGTGTAGTCTCGCCCATACCCATGACTTCCTCTCGGTCGCCCAAATCAAGTATACTCACTGTGAGGCTATGTGGCGATGCCGCGAAGTGTCAACCTCAAATCAAGAGGACCTGCGCTGGTGTCGAGGAGGTGCGCGGAATGGTCCGGAGCAAGAGCGAGACTCGCATGCCCACGTGCGCCTGCGAGTCCGCGGGCGCCGAGGCCGAGCGTTGCTGCCCACCGCCGGATGCGGCGGAAGTGGAGCGGCTGACCCTCGTCGCCAAGGCTCTCGGCGATCCGATCCGCCTCGGCATGCTGGACGTGATGGCGCAGGGCCGCGCCTGCTGCGGCCTGCCCGAACCCTCCGGGCGGGGAGTGCCTGGCGCCGGCGACCCCGAGGGCATCTGCGTCTGCGACTTTCAGGAGCATTTCCGCATCGGCCAATCGAAGGTCTCGTATCATCTACGTGTGCTCAGAGAAGCCGGCCTCGTACGCGAGGAGCAGCGCGGCAAGTGGAGCTTCTACGCGATCGACGGCGCCGCCGCCGCAGAGGCGCTCGAGGCCTTCAGGGACCTGCTTCGCGTCTGAGGCCCAGCAGGCAGGAGCGGGGCACGAGAAGAGGAGAGTGGACGTGAGCGCTACCGACACGAGTCATCAGCAGTTCGTCTGGGGTCCGACGATCGACGAGGCCGCCTGCACCGACTGCAAGGTGTGCCTCGAGTTCTGCCACCAGGGCGTCTACGCGATGGTCGATGAGCATGTGCGCGTCGTGGCGAAAGCCTCCTGCATGGAAGGCTGCTCGCACTGCGCTGGCATGTGTGAGGCAGGAGCCCTGACGTTCCCGACACTCGACGAGCTTCGGGCGGCGAAGCGGAAGAACTGAGAGCGTCCGCATGACGTCGACCGAAGGCCGCCCGCGCAAGGTCTACCTGGAGCCCACCAACGCCTGCAACCTGGCCTGCGCCACCTGCGTGCGTCATTCGTGGGACGAGCCCGAGGGCTTCATGGAATGGCCCGCGTTCGAGGCGGTGGCCGACGGGCTGGCGCAGGGACGCGAGGTCGACGCCGGCGACGGAGCCGCGGGCACCATCGCCTTCATGGGGCTGGGCGAGCCGCTGCTGCACCCGCGGTTTCTGGACATGGTCGGCGCGGCCAAGGAGCGCGGGCTGCGCGCGGAGGTCACCACCAACGCGCTGCTGCTGGACGACGCGATGGCCGAGGGCCTGCTCGAGGCCGGGCTCGACCAGCTCGTGGTGAGTATCGACGGCGCCTCGGCGGAGGCCTTCGGCCGGGTCCGAGGCGCTTCGCTGTCGCATGTGGGCGAGAACGTGCAGCGCCTGCACGAGCGCAGCGGTGCCGGGTACGTGTCGACTGTGCGCATCGGGGTCGAGTTCGTCGCCATGCGCTCCAACATCGGCGAGCTGCCCGGCGTGCGTCGGCTCGCCGCCCAGCTCGGCGCCACCTTCATCATCGTGAGCAACGTGCTCCCGTACACGCGGGACCTGCTCGGCGAGACGCTGTACGACCACCAGGGCTCATCGCTGAGCGGCGCATACACGCCGGCCGGCGCGCGCTGGCAGCTGCCGGCGCTCGACTGGGACGAGGAGGTCGGCGCCGCGCTGGGCAAGGCTCTCGTGAATGCCGGGCCGGTGTCGTTCTTCGGTGCGGAGCCCGAGGACACGCGCAGCCACTGCCCCTTCGTGGAGGCCGACGCCTGTGCGGTCGGCTGGCACGGCGGCGTGAGCCCGTGCCCGCCGTTGCTGCACACCTACACGGTCTACGTGCGCGGGCGCGAGAAGCGGATACTGCGTTGGGAGGTCGGGAGGCTGCCGGAGCGGTCGCTTGAGGACCTGTGGGGGGCGCCGGAGTACGTCGCGTTCCGCGACCGGGTCCGGCGCTTCGACTTCCCGCCCTGCACCGACTGCGGCTGTGAGTTCGCCGAGACCAACGAAGAGGATTGTCTCGGCAACCCGCATCCCACGTGCGGCGACTGCCTCTGGGCGCGCGGCGTGGTGCGCTGCGCCTAGGGCTGCGGGAGCGGCGAGGGCGGTGCACCGGCGGGTGGTGTGCCGCCAGGCATGACGGGGAAGACGCCGCCCGAGCCTCCGGGTGGGACGCCTCCGGCAGCGCCGCCGGGCGACCCGCCGGGTCCGCCGGGCACGCCGCCCATGATGCCGCCGCGCGCGTCGGCCGCGGTCATGTCCGCGTACGACCAGAGGCCGAGGCCGAAGCCGAAGAACGCGGCCACCGCCGCAAGTCCGATCCAGCGCGGCGGCCGGACGAGCGTCCAGGCGCCCAGCAGGGCGATCGGCGCCAGCGCCGGGACGAAGAACCGGACGAGGTGGACGGCGTTGCTCGTGCCCGCCGGGCCCGCTCCGTCCGCGCCGCCGAGCGGGCCCATGCCGCCGGGCAGCCCGGCGCCCATCGGCCCGGCGGCCCCGCCCGGGCCGCCCCCATCGCCGTTCAGCAATAGGTGAAGTAGAGGGCCCAGATGCCCGACCAGGCCGCCGTGAGCGCGCCTGCAACGGCGAGGTCGCGGTGAGCGACCGCACGCCACGGCCGGACCTCGCCCTCAGGCGCCGTGCGCCGCAGCCACAGGCTGCGCCCGATCAGCCAGGCCAGGGCGAGCAGGCACGCCGGCATGGTCTCCACCAGCAGCTGCGGCACGCGGTCCAGGTTGCCGCTGATCGCTCCTGGCTGCCGCGGGAGCTGGACCGGGAGCGGACGTCGTCATGCGCGCATCCCAGCTGCTGGGCCTTTGAAACACCTGACTGCTCCGGCCTCGCGCCTCTTCATTGGAGGTGGCGTCGCGGCCGGAGCACTCGTACTTGTCGCCTGCGGAGGATCCGACGGGTCGGCGGCATCCTCCGCTTCGGAAGGAAGCGGTGCGGCGGCCTCGCCGGCCGTGAGCATCGACTACGCCTCGCTGCTCACGCAGGAGGACGTGCGGTCGATCACCAGTATCGCGCAGGCCACGTCGATGCCCGAGTCGGAGTGGCATCAGCGCGAGGGCACTTCGAAGTACTTCGCCATCTACCGGAGCAAGGAGTCTCCCGAGGCGCTCTGGATCCGCGTCGACGGCGCCGGGATGTTCGAGGAACAGCATGGCGCCTCGGACATGGAGCCCGAGGCCATGAACGGGCTCGGCGACGAGGCCTTCTGGTGGGACTGGCCGCCATGCGGAAGGGCAGCGCCGTGAGGGTCGGAGACGACGCCTATCTCATCAGCACCAAGTTCACGTCGAGCAAGCCGCAACTCACGGACGCGCAATTGATGAAGGTTGCCGAGACGATCGTAGGGCGGCTGCCTGAGTAACCGCCGCTCGGTCAGGCTGGGCGCTCGTACTCGCAGACCGAGAGCGCCTCCTCGCGCACCAGACCGCCCTGCGCCTCCAGCTCCTGCAGTGAAGGGTCGTCGGCGAGCAGCAGCACGATGTCGTCGCGGCGCAGCCGCGTGCTGCCCTTGACGAGGATGTAGGTGTCGTAGCGGCGGAGCAGCACCGCGTCGGCTCCGCCCGGCAGCCCCGCCTGCGCGACCTGCCGCCCGACGAGCGGCGAGCCGGCCGGCACGCGGAACTCTGCCAAGTCGCGGCGCACCGGCTGCCCCGCCCAGACCGGCTCCGCCTCGTAGGCCGGCCCCTCCAGCCCGAGCCACCGCGCGACCGCGGGGATGGTGGCGCCCTGGACCAGCGTCGACGCGAGTACGACGAAGAACACGATGTTGAAGAGGGTCTCCCCGCCGGCCACGCCAGCCACCACCGGGAAGGTCGCGAGGACGATCGGCACAGCCCCGTGCAGGCCCGCCCAGCCGATCAGCGTCCGCTCGCGCAGCGAGAACCGGGAGCCGAGCAGCGCGGCGTATACGGCGACCGGCCGCGCCACCAGCGTGAGGAACACGGTCACCAGCACCCCGACGCCCAGCAGCGGCAGCATGCGGCTGGGGAAGACCAGCAGGCCGAGCGTGAGGAACATGGCGATCTGCGCCAGCCACGCGAGCCCGTCGTGGAATCGGGTCAGGCTGCGCTTGTGCAGATGAGCCCGTCCGCCCATCACCAGGCCGGCGACGTAGACGGCGAGGAACCCGCTGCCGCCGGCGTACTGCGTGGCGGCGAAGGTGAGCAGGACGAGCGTCAGGCTCAGCACCGGGTAGAGGCCGTCGTGGTCGAGCGCGATGTGGTCCAGCACCCAGCGCATCGCGCGGCCGAACCCGTAGCCGAGGGCGAGCCCGAGGCCGATCTGCAGGACGAAGGACGCCGCCAGCGACAGCACGGACCCGGAGCCGGTGGTGATCAGCGTGATGAGGCTGACGGTGAGGAAGACGGCCATGGGGTCGTTGGTGCCCGACTCGAGCTCCAGGAGGCTGCGCACGGGGCCGGGCAGACCGACCTTGCGGGCGCGGAGCACGGAGAACACCGCGGCCGCGTCGGTGGAGGAGACGACGGCGCCGAGCAGCAGCGCCTGCGGCGCCGGCAGGTCCGTGACGAGCAGGACGAGGCCGCCGACCAGCCCGGCGGTGACGAGCGTGCCCGCGGTGGCCAGTAGGACGCCCCGGCCCAGCACCGGGCGGATGCTCTCCCAGCGCGTGTCCAGGCCGCCGCTGTACAGGATCAGGGCGAGGGCGACGACGCCGACGGCCCTGGCCAGCTCGGCGTTGTCGAAGGCGATGCCGCCGAGCCCCTCCGAGCCGGCGAGCATGCCGATGGCGAGGAAGAGGAGGAGGGCGGGCACGCCCGACCGCCCGGACGCCTTGCTCGCCAGGATGCTGACGAGGACGAGGACGCAGGCCAAGACGAGGATGAGCTCCAGGTCCTTCATAGCGCCTCCTGCGGGGTCGCGTCATCATCCGGCCGTAGGGGAGCTGGACTCTTGACCTACCCGCGCCGCCGCAGGCGGTAACGCGGCGCGGGCCGCGGTGGAGCGCTGTCGCCGGGCGCTACTTCAGCTGGTCCCCGGCGTGCGGCCCGGGACCCATGTCCCACACCGACTCGACGGCGATCTTGACCAGGTACTTCATCGGCGGCAGGTGGACTTGATCGCTGATCGCCTTGAGCTTCTCGGCGACCTGGTCGAACTCCTCACCGTGGTCGATCAGCTCCGCGCGGCCCTTGACTTGCATGGCCAGCTTGCGCTCCGGGTCGTGGATGCCCACGGCCACGCGCGGCTCGTGCTCGATGTTCTCGCGCGTCTTGTGGCTGAACATGTCGGCGAAGTAGAGGTGCTCGTCGTCGAGCAGAGCGCCGCTGCCCTTGATCGACACGTTGGGCATGCCGTCGGGATCGACGGTCGCGACCCAGACGTTGTGGCCTCCGGCCAAGAGGTCGTGCAGTTCCTGCGGGATGACGGTCATGGCTGCCTCCTCGTGCGTGTGTGGCTGCAGCCTACCCCTCGGCGTCCCTCCGGAACACGGGCGGCTGTTGCGTTCGTGTTACGGTCGGGCGCGAGGCGTGAAGCGACGCCTGCGGGCGGGTAGCTCTTGGCAGAAACTCGGCAGAAAGGAAGGACAATCATGGAGACACGCACACTCGGCGGGCAGGGACTCGCGGTGTCGGCTGAAGGCCTCGGGTGCATGGGGATGTCCGAGTTCTACGGCGACGCGGACGAGGACGGGGCCGTCGCGACCATCCACCGGGCGCTCGAGCTCGGCGTCACCATGCTCGACACCGCCGACATGTACGGGCCGTTCACCAACGAACGGCTGGTGGGCAGGGCCATCGCCGGCCGGCGCGACCAGGTCGTGCTGGCCACGAAGTTCGGCAACGAACGCCGCCCCGACGGCACCTGGGTCGGCATCAACGGCCGGCCGGAGTACGTACGGGCCGCTTGCGACGCCTCGCTCGAGCGGCTCGGCGTCGACGTGATCGACCTGTACTACCAGCACCGCGTGGACAGGACCGTCCCCATCGAGGAGACGGTAGGCGCCATGGCGGAGCTGGTCCGCGAGGGCAAGGTCCGCTATCTGGGGCTCTCCGAGGCCAAGCCGGAGACGATACGCCGGGCCCACGCGGTGCATCCCATCAGCGTGCTGGAGACCGAGTACTCACTGTGGTCGCGCGAGCCCGAGGCGGAGATCCTGCCCACGGTCCGGGAGCTGGGCATCGGGTTCGTCGCCTACAGCCCGCTGGGCCGCGGGTTCCTGACCGGGCGGTTCACGACCGAGGAGGACGTGTCCGGCGCAGGCGACTTCCGCAGCCGGCACCCGCGGTTCCAAGGCGAGAACTTCCGCAGCAACCGCGAGATCGTGGAGCGCGTCGCGGCGATCGCGGCGGACAAGGGCGTGACCGCCGGGCAGCTCGCTCTCGCGTGGGTGCTCCACCAGGGCGCCGACATCGTGCCCATCCCCGGGACGAAGCGCGTGGAGTATCTCGAGCAGAACGTGGCCGCCGTGGACGTGAAGCTGTCGGGCGACGACCTGAGGAGGCTGGACGCGGCCGCGCCCCGCGGCCTGACCTCGGGCGACCGCTACGCGGACATGTCCACCGTCGACGGCTGAGGTGACCTGCCGGCCCTGGGTGTCCGTGCTCATCGAACGCCGGTGAGGCAGGCGATCGCGGGCGGAGCGACGAAGAGAACGGGACGAAGGATCGACCGCCCGGAGGGAGCATGGTCTCAACGCGCGACGCTTACGACGACTGGTACGAGGACGACGAACCCTACGCCGAGCCCGAGGCGCGGCGGTATCGGGAGGAGAGTCCGCAGCCGCTCTCGCTCGTGCGTCCGCCGCAGCTCGCCTTCGAGCTGATCGCTCCCGAGGACTTCGAGGTCGCACAGCGCGTCGCCGACAGGCTGCGCGTCGGCGTCCCGGTGCTGATCGACTTCCACGGCTGTGACCGTGCGCTGACGGGTCGCCTGACGGACTTCGCCAGCGGCTTGGTCTACGCGCTGGAGGGCTCGCTGCAGTACGTCGGGAGCGAGGTCCTGCTGCTCACTCCGGACCGCGTCGACATCTCCGGTGACGTGGCCAGCGCCGTCCACGAGCCCGGCTTCTACAACCGGATCTGACAACGGGCATGCCCGCGATCCTCACGCCTGGAAGGCCGCCGGCGAACGCTCGCCGGTTTGCGATGGGCGCGCGCGGATGCTACGGTCCCAAGCTCCATCCCGACGCCGGGTCAGGGACTGTCAGTCACCCGGCGCGAAGGAGGCGATCCGTTTGACCCCCATCCGCAAGGCGACACTCGCCGGTCTCATCTCACTCGTTCTGCTCCTGGTCTTCACCGCCGCTGCCTCGGCCGGCCCCATCGCGGCCAAGAAGGCGAAGCTGGCGGCCGTCCAGGCCCAGCTCTCCCAGGTCTACGAGAAGTCGGACGTGGCCGTGGAGCAGTACAACGAGGCCACGGCGCGCCTTAAGGAAGTGGACTCCCGGATCGCCCGCAACGAGCACCTGCTCAAGGTTGCGCAGTACAAACTCGGGATCGCCAACGGGCATCTCACCTCCCGCGCCCGCCAGGTCTACAAGGCCAACGACACGAGCATCATGGACGTCGTCTTCGCCTCGCACACCTTCGACGACCTGCTGGTGCAGCTCGACGTGATGCAGCGCATGACAGAGAGCGACGCCGACATGGTCCACGAGGCGTCCGCCTACCGGCAGGAGATCAAGGACAAGCGCGTCGCCCTCGAGTCCGACCGCAAGTCCGCGGTCAAGCTGGTCGCGGACCGCGAGAAGAGCAAGGAGCAGGTGCTCGCGCTGCAGTCGCAGCTCGAGGGCGCCGCCGGCGGCCTCAAGAACGAGATCGCCGACCTCGAGGCCAAGGCGGCGGCCGCCGCCAAGGCCAAGGCCGAGGCGGCCGCCAAGGCAGCCGCCGCGGTCGCCGGCACGTCGTCGGGCTCATCCTCATCCGGCTCCAGCTCGTCCGGCTCGAGCTCCAGTGGCGGCAGCGGCACGGTCGTCGACCCGGGCGGCTCCGGCCACTCGGCCGTCGTGGCCATCGCGCAGCGGTATCTCGGCGTGCCCTACGTCTGGGGCGGCGCCAGCCCGAGCGGGTTCGACTGCTCCGGCCTCGCCATGTACTGCTACGCGCAGATCGGCATCGGCCTGTCGCACGGCGCCACCGACCAGCAGCACGCCAGTCATCCCGTCTCGCTCAGCGCGCTGCAGCCCGGCGACCTCGTCTTCTTCGGCAGCGCCAGCTACAGCCACCACGTCGGCATCTACGTCGGTGGCGGGCAGATGATCGACGCGCCGCACACGGGCGCCGTCGTCCGCTACGATTCAATCGCCGGCGCCTGGATCGGCGGCCGCTTCTAGGCCTCCGGCCGGCGCAGTCCTCCGACATCGCGAAAAGGGGCGGGGCGCCGACGGCGCCCCGCCCCTTTTCTTTGCTCCCGGCGCGTGCCGCTCAGGCCTCACGGCCTGTGGTCCTGTCTCACAGCTTGTCGTACGGCACCCGTTGCCCATGGTGAACAGCACGTGGGCGTTGAACAGCTGGGTCCGGTCCTTGACCTGGATGATGTTCTTGTTGAGCACGATGAGGTCGGCGTGCTTACCCACCTGGGTGGTGCCGGTGGTCTGGCCCAGAGTTGGCCCTGGCGCCGCCGATGGTGAAGCTGCGGATCATCTGCCTGACGGTCGCGCGTTCACTCGGCCAGAGGATGCCGTCCGGGTCCGGCGGAGTCGGGTACTCGTACACGTAGGTCGGGTCCCAGCGGTTCACGCCGACGGCGATGCCGGCCAGCGGGCCCGGCGGGACGGTGACCGGGTAGTCGCTGGCGGACGCCACGTTGACGCCGGCGTCGAAGAATCTGCACATCGGGTACTCGAGGTCCGCGCGCGTCTGGCCCCGGGTACGGCACCTGCAGGTACGTGTAGTAGTCGTCCTTGACGAACCAGTACGGGTCGGGGACGGCCGTCACGCCGAGCTTCGCGAACCGCCTGTAGTCCTTGGGATCGACGAGCTGGAGGTGGGTGATGTCCGGCCGCCAGTCGTGCTTGCCGTTGACCTTCTGCGCGTAGGCGAGCGCGTCGAGCGACTCCGTGGTCGCCGCGTCGCCGATCGAGTGGATCTGGATCTGGAAGCCGGCCTTGTCGAGCTTGGCAAAGGCCTTCTTCATCTGCGCGGGCGGCCAGATGGGATCGCCGCGGTAGGACGCGTCGCCCTTGTACTCGAGCGCGTCGGCGTACGGCTCGTCGAGATAGGCCGTGTGGCCCTCGACCACGCCGTAGGGGTTGTCGGCGTCGACGCTGTCGGGCAGGCGCTCGATGACGCCGCCCGCCGGGTCCGGCGTCTTGCCGGTGAAGCCGGCCAGCTCGAGCGCCTTGCTGTTGACTCAGTAGGAATGGCCGTCCTCGGACATGATCGAGACCGGCTTGTCGCTCACGATCCTGTCGAGGTCCGAGGCGAGTGGGCCGAGGTCCGGCACCACTGTGTTGCTCCAGCCCTGGCCGCGGATCACATCCATCTCCGGGTGGGCGGTCACGAACTCGGCGACCGCGGCGGTGTACTCGTCCACGCTCGTCATCCCGTACAGCAGCACCGAGTAGAGGCTGCTCACGGTCATGCTGGTGTGCATGTGCGAGTCGATGAAGCCCGGCAGGACCATCCTGCCTCCGAGCTTGACGATTCTGGTCGACGGCCCGACGAACGCCTTGGCGCCGTGATCGGAGCCGACGTAGACGATCTTGCCGTTCTTCACGGCGACGCGTGGGCGATCCGGTCGCCCGGGTTCACCGTGTACATGTAGCCGTGGGTGAAGACGGTGTCGGCCGGCTTGTTGGCCGCCGTCGCCGTCGCCGGGACGCTGAGCGCTGCCACCAGCAGCACGAGCAGCGCCCCCCATCCATACTCGAGTCTTCACGCGAATTCCCCCCTCCTGAGCTGATGGATCTGCGAGCGGAGGATGCGAGTCTCCCGGGGGGGAAGGTCAAGCGGAAGCGGCCGCCGTCGCGACCGGCACGGAGAGCTCCGTCACCCAGTCGCGCGGTCGGCGTCGTCCTCCATGGCGACCAGGCCGGTCTCCCGCCTCGGCCTCGGGCGAGGTGCAGGAGGCCGGCCAGTCGGGTCTGATCCGGCGCGTAGTAGCGGTAGCGGGAGTCCGGGTCGACACGGACGGGGGAGAGCAGGCCGCGCTCGTCCAGCTTGCGGAGAAAGCGCGGAGAGAGGTCGGTGAGCTTTGCGAAGCGCCCGATGGGGATGAGCCCGTCCTTGTCCATGTGGGGAGGGTACGCTTGCGGGCGCCGCCGAGGCAACGGGGTGGAGGCGATGCGGTAGCATCCGGGCTGCCCGGGCGCCCGGCCCGTGGCGCGCCGGGGACGACCAGGAGGGACGGATGCGGATCGTGGTGCACGGCCAGCAGGCCTTCGGCAAGGCCGTGCTCGAGGCGCTGATCGAGCGAGGCGAGGACGTGGTGGCGGTGTACGGTCCGCCGGAGGGCGGCCGGCCCGACCCGCTGGCGGAGGCGGCCGAAGCCGCGGGACTGCCGCTGGTGCGGCCGGCCTCGTTCAGGGATCCGGCCGTGCTCGAGGGGTTCCGCGGGTTCGCGCCCGACCTGCAGGTGATGGCGTTCGTCACGCTCATCGTCCCGGCGGACGTCCTCGCCGCGCCCACCCACGGCACCATCCAGTATCACCCGTCGCTGCTGCCCCGGCACCGCGGCCGCAGCGCCATCAACTGGCCGGTCATCAAGGGAGAGGCCGAGACCGGCCTCACCGTCTTCTGGCCCGACGGCGGCATCGACACCGGAGACGTGCTCCTCCAGAAGCGCACGCCCATCTCGGAGACCGACACGCTCGGCTCCGTGTACTTCGACCGTCTGTTCCCGATGGGGGTGGAGGCGCTGATGGACGCCGTGGACCTCGTGAGGGCGGGGACCGCGCCGCGCGTCCCGCAGGACGAGGCGCTGGCCACCTACGAGGCGCCGTGCGAGAAGGTCAACGCCCGGCTCGACTGGGGCAAGCCGTGCCGGCAACTGCACGATCTGGTGCGCGGCTGCGACCCGGCGCCGGGCGCCTGGACGACGTGTGGCGGCGAGACGCTGCAGGTCTTCGCCGCCGCGCCGCTGCCGGCCCGCGATGTCGCGGGCGTGGGCGGCGCGGCGGGCGAGGTCGTGGAGGTCGGCGCGGACGGCTTCTCGGTGGTGTGCGCCGACGGTCGGCTGAGCGTGACCCGCGTCAAGCCGGCCGGAGGCAAGAAGACGGGCGCCGGCGAGTGGGCCGCGCACAGCGGCCTCGTCGCCGGCGCCCGTCTGAAGTGACACGCTTCAGCCGTGGGCTCCCGTGCGCGTGAGGGTCAGGAGGCCACGGATAGCGGGTCCACCTCCGCGGCGCGGTGCGCCGCGCAGAGGTCGCAGTCGCACGCCCCGGTGTGGCGCCAGCCGTGCGCCGGGGTCCGCCAGGACGGGAGCAGACGCTCCTTGCCCTTGCCGTCGCGGCGCCAGAAGCTGATGCGGTCGTAGTAGTAGGCCCCTCCGTCCTCGCCGTCGTTCCACGCCTCGCGTTCAGCGCAGAGGACCTGGTATCTGCTGTAGGTCTGTCGATCGGCGGTCACGTTGCTCTCCTGCCAGAAGGACCGGCACCCCTCATGCCGGGTGCTTTCGCTTTGAGTATCGGCGATCTCATGGTGACAGTCTCCAGAACATTTGTTGGGTCTCCGCGAGTCTCGGGCGGGAGTGTTGTCAAGACTGTGCACAGGGGACGGGGTGCGGCGTCTGGCCGGTGCGGCATCATTCCGCCATTCGAATGGGGGTATCGAGCCGCACCATGAGGCCGGCGGCGCTTCTGGCCAAGTACATTCGCCGCCGGCAACGACCGCGGTGGGTTCGTGCCGCTCCACCCAGATCCGCGTGCAGGTTCCGGCGCGCGGATGCTTGCCAGCAGGAGGAGAAGGTATGAACGATCCCATCCACGTGGCGTCGCGTGCGCGATCCGCCGCCCTGACCCTTGGTCAGCTTGCGCTGCTCTCTTACGACGTGCCGTTCTGGAAGGAATACTCCGGCGCGCACTCGGACATCTACGTCGGCCGGGACGACCTGGCCGCCCCGGCCGCGTCCACCCAACAGGACCAGACCATCACGAAGGCGCAGGTCGACTACATCGGCAAGGAGTTCGACCAGCACATCTGGGAGACCGACGTCTTCCACTTCGGCAACTACGCGGCGCGGTCTCCCGAGGGCTCCGGCCTCGACGGCAAGCGCGCCGCGATCTTCATCCACAACATCCGCGACGACGCCTACTGGACGTCGTACCGGTACTACATCGCCGGCTACTTCAGCTCTGGCCTCAACGACGAGCTCGGGCTCAACGCCGTCTTCGTCGACTCGTTCAACTGGGCCGACCGCCTCGGCGGCTACACCAGCACGCCCTCGCACAACTACCTCTACGAGGGCACCGTCGCGCACGAGTTCCAGCACCTCATCCACCACGACGTGGACGCAGACGAGAGCGACTTCATCAACGAGGGCATGGCCGACCTGGCTGAGCAGTTCAACTACGGTACGCTCGGCACGTCCAGTCACATCGGCGAGTACCTCTACTACCACCGTGACTCGCTGACCAACTGGGCCGGAGAGCTCGCAGATTACGGCAGCTCGGCCCTCTGGCAGGACTACCTGTGGGAGAGGGCGGGCGGACGGGTGGGTCACCGACGGGGCCGACGGCTGGCTGTTCACCACCGGCCAGCAGGACAACGACTGGACCGCTGACGCCTACGCGCCCTTCGCCAAGGGCGGCGCCAAAGGCTACCAGGTCGTCCCGGTGCTGGCCGTCGACGGCCAGGGCATGAGCGACTCGGTGTACATCCCGGCGCAGCACCAGAAGAACGCCAAGGTGTACGGAATCGTCTCCAACGCTCCCAACGGGACGTTCCTGTCCCTGGGCAAGCTCTCTCCTCAAGGGGAAGTGAGCCGATCCGCCTGAAGCGCTCCCGAGGCAAAGGGGGCGGGCGCGGCCGCAGGGCCTCGCACCGTCCACTACGTGCTGGACGGCGACCTGCAGGCCGACGTATCGGGCGACGCGTCGTTCGACGTCTCCGGCGACGGCCGTCACACGCTCGAGCACTGGGCCACCGACGCGCTCGGCGACGAGGAGACCCACCACACCGGGCACGTCGACATCGACACCGCCGCTCCGGCGACCACCGACGACTACGCCGGCGGCAGCGCCTGGCAGACCGGTCCGGTCAGCCTCTCGCTGACGGCGGACGACACCACGTCCGGCGTCGACGTGATCGTGACCGGCGACGGCGCGCGGACGATCATCTACCGTTCGACCGACGCAGCCGGCAACACCGAGGCGACGCGGACGGCCACCGTGCTCGTCGACACGCTCGCGCCGGTCACTTGCGACGACCTCGCCGAGGGCCCGCCGGCGCACGGGTGCCGGATGACGCCCCGATCGTGACGGACGCTCCGGCTGCCGCCGGC
Source organism: uncultured Thermoleophilia bacterium (assembly GCA_963696935.1). GTDB lineage: Bacteria > Actinomycetota > Thermoleophilia > UBA2241 > UBA2241 > CAIXSE01. The sequence continues at coordinate 48,257 of CAVOMB010000065.1, forward strand.
GTCGGGCCGCCCGGCCGCGTCAGCGGGCTGGATTCGTGGCACGACGCAGCCGTGTCCACCCGGATCGGCGGGACGCCGACGGTGTCGTTCGGTCCCGGCGACCTGAACAAGGCCCACACCGTCGACGAGTGCGTGCCTGTCCAGGACCTCGTCGACCACGCCTCCGCGGTGGCGCTGATGCTGCTGCGCTGGTGCGGCGTGCGGACGTAGGTCGCGGCCCCAGGCACTCAGGCGGCGCGGTGCACGTGCGCTCCCTCGGCGAGCTCCTCGACGATCTTGGCGTTGAACGCCGGCAGGTCCGCCGGCCGCCGGCTCGAGACGAGCCCGTAGTCGTTGACGACCTCCTTGTCGGCCCAGTGGGCGCCGGCGTTCTCCAGATCGGTGCGCAGTGAGGGGTAGGAGGTCATCTTCCTCCCGCTCACGACCCCGGCCTCGATCAGGATCCAGCCGCCGTGGCAGATCACGCCGATGGGCATGTGCTTGCGCGCTATCGCGGCGACGAACTTCACGGCGTCCGGGTCCATGCGCAGGTGGTCGGCGTTGCGTACGCCGCCGGGAAGGACGAGCCCGTCGTAGTCCCCCGCGTCGGCCTCGGAGACCTGCCGGTCGACCGCGACCACCACGCTCTTCTCGTCGTGGTCCCAGAGCTGGATGGAGTCGCGCGCAGGGGCGAGGATCTCGACCCTGGCCCCGGCCTGCTCAAGCGCCTCGCGAGGGCTTGTGAGCTCCACGCCCTCCACGCCGTCGGTGGCGAGGATGGCGATGCGTTTGCCTGTGAGATCAGCTGACATAGGGCGCCAGCCTCCTTTCGCTGGATCGGGTGTCACGTACGTGGCGTTCCCGTCCCGCTCGTGGGCAAACGCGGCGCGGGACGGGTGCGGCGACACCTGCCTTTGCCAGAAAGTGCGCCAGGGGGTACGACTGGGGCATGACGTACGAGGATGTGATGTCCCGGGAGTTGCTGCCACGTGTGCGAGCGCGGGCGCGGCTCACGGCCAGGATGGCCGTCTCTCGCGCTCGCGGGCGCCCGCACACGCTGAGTCACCTGGTCACGGGGGCCTGCAACGGCAGCTGCGAGACCTGTCTCTGGCGGGTCGGGGCGCCCGGGTCGCCGGACGACGGCGAGCGCGCCCGGCATGAACTCGACACCGCCGCGGTCCGCTGGCTCTACGACGAGGCGGGCCGCGCCGGCATGGCTCAGCTCGTCGTGTGGGGCGGCGAGCCCCTGCTCCGGCAGGATCTGCCGGAGCTGCTGCTCGCCGCCCGCCGCGCCGGACTCTTCGTCACGCTCATCACCAACGGCTGGTTCCTCGGGCGCCGCTGGCCGGACCTGCGCGGCGCCGTCGACGCCCTCATCCTGAGTGTGGACGACGTCGGTGAGGCCCACGACCGCCTGCGTGGTTTGCCCGGGCTGTTCGCACGGCTCGAGACCTTCGTCGCCGGGTCACGCGGTGACCCCCTTCGTCCCACGCTGCTGGTCAACACGGTCCTCTCGGCGCTGAACAGGGGGGCTCTGCGGCGCGTGGCGGAGGTGGCCAGGCGCTGGGACGCCGGTTTGTACTTCTGCCCCATGGAGACCGGCGAGCTGAGCGCCGGCGAGGCCGGCGACCGGCTCGCCGGTCTCGCCCTCGGGGCCGACGAGGTGCGTGCGGCGGCGCGCCTGGCTCTGGATCTCAAGGATGCCGGGTACCCGGTGCTCGCCTCCCGGCCGTGGCTCGAACTGCTCCGCGACGACCCGGCGCTGACCGCGTACACGTGCCGAGCCCCGCGCGCACGACTCACGGTCGGCGCTGACGGCGTCGTGCGCGACTGCATGCACGTCGATCGGCCGCCGGCCGACGTGGCTGCCCTGCGTCGTGCCGGCGGTCACCTCGCCGACGTCTTCCGGTCGCCGGATTGGCTGCGGATGGGATCGGAGGCCGCCGGCTGTACCAAGTGCAACAACCCGGACGTGATCGAGCTCTCCTGGCTCTGGGACCTGCGTCCGGAGATGCTCGGCAAGGTGGTGGAACTCGCACGCCGGTGACGCGCCTCAGGGCTCCGGGTTGACCAGGGTCAAGGTTGGCTCCCCCGTCCTGGGTGCACTCTCAGAGTGAGACATCCCAGCAGCCAGGATCGGAGCCCCCATGCAGACCATCACCGCGGAGCAGAAGACCGTTGCCGACAACCCCCACGGCGTCGACGTCCGCCACCTCCACACGACACCGCACGTCGTGGTGAGCCAGATCACGCTGGAGCCGGGCGAGGTGGTCAAGCCGCACAAGGCGCCCGTCGACGCGTTCTTCTACGTGCTGGAGGGCTCGCCGTCCATCGAGATCGAGGGCGAGACCGTCACCGCCGGGCCGGACACGCTCGTGCCGAGCGCCGCCGGCCACCTCCACGCCATCCGCAACGAGGGCGAGGGCCGGGTGCGGTTCCTCGTGGTCAAGACGCCCAACCCGAAGGCCTGAGGCACGGGCGGCCGGCGGGGCGCGAGGCCACCGCCGGCTGGTCCCATCTCAGCTCGCGTTCGCATCCACGGCGATCAGCGTGAGGCCGAGCTCGTCCTCGAGTGCGCGGATGCGCGCCAGCTGTGCGTCGTCGGGCTCGGCCACCGGCGCCTGCAGCATCGGGCCGAGCTCGTCCATGATCTTCTGCAGCTTCTCCTCGCGCGCCGGGTCCAGTGAGCGGCAGGAGAAGGCCACGAGTGTGATGCCGAGGTCACCCTCGAGGGTCCGGATCTTCTCGAGGTCGTCGTCCTCGAGCTTGCGCGTGATCTCGCAGAACATGGTGCGCTCCTTGTGACGTCCGCCATTGGCCAGAGTCTACCTTGGCCCGGGCGCCGGCTCAGGCGACGGGTACGTCCGAAGACTTCTCCTCCGGCAGGTCGAGCAGGACCTGCTGGTCGCGGGCGCGGCGTGTGGTGACGGCGAAGAGCGCGAGGGCGGCGACCGCCGAGGCGGCGATCAGCAGCCCCATGGACGTCGCCGTGACCGTGCCGCCGATGCCGATCAGCGGCATCGCCAGCGCGCCGAGGCCCAGCCGCAGCCCGCCGAAGTAGGCGGCGGCGGTCCCGGCCACGTCGGGGTGGAGAGACAGGGCCAGCGCCGTGAGGTCAGGCAGGATGACGCCCGTGCCGGCGACGATCACGAAGAACGGCACGGCCAGGCCCCAGATCCCGCCGGCGCCCGTCAGCGCGGAGACGAGGACGACCACGCCGGCGACCGCCAAGGCCACGAGCGTCGCGGCGAGCAGGGCTCGCGGGGAGAAGCGGGCCAGCAGACGGTGGTTGGCCTGGCCCGCCGCCAGCATCCCCAGCGCGTTGACGGCGAAGAGCACGCTGTACGTCGTCGGCGAGACCCCGTACAGGTGCTGGAAGATGAACGACGAGCCTCCGAGATAGGCGAAGAACGCCATGTAGACGAAGGCGCCGGTGAACGTGTAGCCAATGAAGCGCCCGTCGCAGGTCAGCCGGCCCATCGTGCGCAGCGCCGTGTGCAAGCCGCCGATGGAGCGCCTCTCGGGCGGCAGACTCTCCGGCAGCCAGAGCGCCACGGCCACGAGTGCGACCACGCTGATCGCCGTCAAGGCCACGAACGGCCCCCGCCAGCCCAGCAGCCGGAGCATCTGGGCGCCGGCCAGCGAGGCCACCAGCGGCGCCACACCTCCGATGATCACGATCCAGGAGAACAGCCGGGCCGCCTCGCGGCCTCGCGCGTAGTCGGTGACCATCGCATTGGGGATGGCCAGGCCGAAGGCGGCGGCCATTCCCTGCACGAGCCGCATCGCGATGAGTATCTGCACTGTCGGCGCGAGGGTGCAGACCACGGCCGCGCCGGTGAACACCGCGAGCCCGGCGATCAGGGTCGGCCGCCGGCCGCGCCCGTCGCTGACGGGGCCGGCGATCAGCTGGCCCAGCCCGAGCCCGATGAGGAAGGTCGTGACGCTGAGCGCCACGGCGGACTCGGACGCGCGCAGGGCGTCGGCCGCCGCGGGCATGGCGGGCAGGAAGAGGTCGGTCGCGAACGACCCCAGCGCCCACAGGCCGCCGAAGATGAGGATGATGAGCGCTCGACGGCGAGGGCTGAACGCGCCGAACTGAGAGGTCGCGATCAACGTCGGCGGGTGGTCGCGCGGCGGCCGCGGGTGTGGCCGTTGAGGGTCGGGGAGTACAGCACAGCCCGTGAACACTACCGCGAGGCTCCCGACCCGGCCAGCGAGAGAAGTGCGCCCCTCGGGTAGAGTCAGGGCGCATGCCGTCCGCGGCGTCTGGATGAAAGGAGCTTCCCGGTGCGGATCCTGTATGGCGTGGCCGGAGTGGGGATGGGCCACGCCACCCGCTCGCACGCGTTCCTCGCCGACCTGGTCTGCGACCACGAGGTGCTCGTCGTCGCCTCCGGGCGCGCGCACGACTACCTCGCGCAGCACCGCGGCCGGTTCGGCGTGTCGGAGGCGGTGGCCGGGCTCATCGTCACCGCCGCGCAGGTGGGGTGCGCGGCAGGTCTGATCCTGCTGCTGCCGCTGGGCGACCTCTTCGAGCGCCGCCGCCTCATCATCACGCTGGCGGCCATCGCAGTGGCCGGCCTGGCCGCGGCCGCGGTGGTGCCGTCAATCGGCCTGTTCATCATCGCCACCGCCGTGATAGGCCTGACGTCCGTGATGGCGCAGCTGCTGGTGCCGTTCGCCGCCACGCCGGCGCCGGAGGCCGAGCGTGGCCGCGTCGTCGGCAACGTCGTGAGCGGCCTCATCCTCGGCATCCTGCTGGCGCGCACGTTCTACGGCCTCATCGCGGCCGCCGCCGGCTGGCGCGCCGTGTACGTCATCGCCGCCGTGCTCATGCTCGCTCAGGCGGTGCTGCTGTCTGGGCTCCGCCTCGGCCGCCTTCGCTCACGACCACTGGGGCTGGGCCGGCACCTGCGTGCTCGGCGTCCTGCTCGGTGGCGCCTGCGTCGTCCGTCGGGCCACCGACCGGCAGTGGCCCGCCTTCGAACTCGAGCTGTATCCTGAGGCGGACCCGCCCGCATGACCGCACGAATCCGTAACGACCACGCGCGCGGGTCGCGCCGCCGCGCCGCCGAGATCCGTCACCTGAGGAGGGGACAGGCATGAGGTTCATCGACGCCCATCTGCACACCGACATGATCGAGGACGTGCAGTTGCAGAAGCTCGTGATGATGGGCATGGAGGCGGCCGTCATCCCGAGCCCGCACATGTTCGTGGGCACACACGACGCCGACACCGTGCTGCAGCTCTGGGAGCGCTTCCTCACCATGGAGGCGACGACCGCGACGACGCTGGGCTACGAGGCCTACACGTCCGTCTCCGTGCCGTTCTTCGGAGTCGGCCGCGCCGACGCCGAGCGTTGCCTCGAGCGCATGCCCGAGTTCCTCGCCAACGACCGCGTCGTCGCGATGGGCGAGATCGGCCTCGACACGGGTACGGAGTTCGAGGAGTGGCTGTTCCGCGAGCACCTGCGGCTGGCCGCGGAGCACCAGTTGCCGGTGATCCTCCACACGCCCATCCGGCTCGCTCCGCAGGGCCCCACCGTCACGCCTCGCGTGTTCGAGATCATCAAGGAAGAGGGCTTCCCGGTGGAGCGCTGCGTGTTCGACCACGCCGGCGAGGAGACCATGGAGTTCCGTATGAGCACCGGCGGCATGGTCGGTCTCAGCATCTGCTGGGACAAGATGCCGCCCGAGGCCGCGGCGCACATCGTCATCGATCATCCGGAGTGGCGCGACCGCATCATCATCAACTCGGAGCTGGGCGGTATGGGGAACGACTACTTCATGGTGCCGCGCGTACAGCTGGCGATGAAGCTCTTCGGCCTCGACAAGCAGATAATCGACGAGGTCTGCTTCCAGACGCCGCGGGACTTCTTCAAGCTGCCGGTGGAGTGAGGCGCGGAGGGGAGCGGGGTGGACGAGCCGGTGGCGGTGTCTGCGGGCGGCAACGGGTCCGGGCCCGCCAACGACAAGGCCTCGCTCGCCTGGCGCGACGGCGACCTGCTCGTCCTGGCTCCGGACGCGGTACTCCCCGACCGGTGCGTCAAGACGGACCTCCCCGCGGACGGGCGCACCGCCGACGTCAACCTGCTGTGGCACGAGCCGGGCTGGTACTGGCTGCTCGTGCTCAACCCGATCGTCTATCTGGCCGTCGCACGCGCGGTCGGTACGCGGGTGGTCGTGACCGTGCCTGTCACCCCGGCGGCGGTGTCGGCAAGCCGCCGCGCCTGGTGGCTGACGCTCGCGCTGCTCGCCGCCGGCCTTGCTTGCTGGCTCGGCGCGGCCCTGCTCGTCCGCGCGGAGCTCTTCTGGCTCGGGGTCGCCGTGATGGCCCTCGCCATCCCGGTCTACCTGCTCGGCGCCCGGTTCATCCGCGTCAGGCGCCTCGAGGGCGAGCGCGTGTGGATCGCCGGCGCGAGCATCAACTTCCTCGCGCGCCTGCCCGAGCTGCCGCGCTGAGCGGGAGCGCCTGCCGCGCGCCGGCCTGCAGCGCCCCGGGTCCGCCGGACCAGGCGCCGTTGCCAGCAGTGGCTACGGTGCCCGGGGTATCATGCTGGCCAAATCGCGCCGTGCGGGCAACGCAGCGCCCCATCTGGCAGTGGCCTCCGGGTCGCATTGGGCAAGGGCAAGGGAGAGAGACGAATGGACCTCACGAGACGTGACGGCAGGCTGCTCCTGCTGGGCATCACCCTCACCGCGTGCCTGGCGCTGCTGGCGCTGGGCCTCGCCCCGCCGCAGGCCAAGGCCGCCTCGGCCGGCTACGACTACTACGTCACCGGCGATCCTACAGACACGGTGACCACCACCCACCCCGCCCTCCTGCTGGCCGGCGGCGCCACCGATCAGGACGATGCGGTGCGGTGGTGGCTGAAGCGCGCTGGCGACGGCGACGTGGTCATCATCGCCGCCTCCGGCAAGGACGACTACTCCTCGTACTTCTGGGACATGGGAAGGTAGATCGGCGGCATCGACTCGGTCGAGATGTTCGTGCTCGGTACCCGCAAGGCGGGCTTCGACCCGTTCTTCCTGCAGAAGCTGAACGAGGCCGACGCGATCTACTTCGACGGCGGCAACCAGTGGCTCTACTACTCCTACCTCGTGGGCACGCCGGCCGGGGCGATCATCAACGCTGCGGCGCAGGAGAAGCCGGAGGGCGGCATCAGCGCGGGCCTCGCCATCCAGGGCCAGTACGCCTATACGGCCCAGAACGGCACCATCACCTCGGACCAGGCGCTGACGAACCCCTATCACACGCACATCACCCTTGTGGACGACTTCCTGCGTATGCCGTGGCTGACCAACGTGATCACCGACAGTCACTTCGTCGCCCGGAACCGCATGGGCCGGCACGTAACCTTCCTCGCGCGCATCGTCAAGGACGGCTGGACGACCCAGGCCAGGGGCATTGCCGTGAACGAGGACAACACCGTGACCGTGGACGAGAACGGCCACGCCGTGCTCTGGGGCGCCGGCACGGCGTACTTCACACGCACCAGCGGCCTGCCGCAGGTCTGCGCCAAGAACAAGCCGCTCACGTACAAGAACGTCTCGGTGTACAAGCTCACCGCAGGCGGGTCGTTCGACCTCAGCTCGTGGAAGGGCTCCGGCGGCGTCGCGTACAACGTCTCCGCCGCCGCCGGCGTGATGAGCTCCTCGCAGCCGGGCGGCAGCCTGTACTGATGCCGATCGGCTGACCCGCCGGACCCGCACGAAGGGCCCCCGGCTGCCTAGCGGCGGCCGGGGGCCCTTCGCCATTGTGGTCTCCGCGGCCAGACAACCTCAGATCGCGTCCCTCATCACGTCTTGCTCCCCGCGCCTCTAGCCCTTGCTCGCGCGGGGGCCTGCCCGCCGCGGGGTCGCTACCGGTTCGGGTCACTGTGTCGTGTAGTCGCACTTTCGGATGAACTGTGCACACAACTGGGCGGAAATGTAGACACATCTCAGATGTACCTACAACCGCCGTCCAGCGCCCTGAGTTGTGCACACATTGCCGCTGGGTTTGTGCACACACCGCAGAGGGCGCCGGGAGTGGTTGCCCTGCGCTTTCGATCGACCCAAGGAAGCCGTACGTGGACGGGTCCGGCGGGGGCGCAGTGCCACCGCCGTCTCAGTGGTCTCCTCGGCGGCGCCCTCAGCGGCGACCGTCTCCGACGTGGTCTCAGCGGTGGTCGTATCGGCGTCGGCGGGCGCCTCCGCCGTTGGCTCGACCGGAGCTTCGGTCGTGTTGACCAGAGCAGCCTGGACGGCTGTGACGGGCTCAGCGACCGCGGTCGTACCGCCGGCCACGAAGTACGTGCCGACGATGACGGCGATGGTGAACGGCGTGGAGATGATGCCGACCCAGCCGTTGGCCACGGCGCTGATGGCGACGAAGATGATCAGCAGCGCGAGGTGCTCCCAGAAGCCGTTGTCCACGACCTGGTGGTAGCTCGCCGACATCGCCTCGGTGAGGCCCATCTTGCGGTCGACCAGGAACGGGAACAGCAGGAGAACACGTCGCCGATCTGCGCGGGCCTGCCGTCGCGGACGCGGCCGATGACCGTGTTGTAGAGGCCGGCGGTGAGCGGCCCGGCCAGGATGCCCAGCGTGACGATCGAGAGCAGCCCGGCGATGAGCGTGCCGACGAGCAGGGGGACGATGTCGGCGGTGAAGGCGTTCCAGCCGCCCTTGAACGCCTGACCTACGTCCAGCCTCTGTCTTGCGAATGTGGGTGTTGCGGTGGTGACAGTCATCATCGGTTCCTCTCCGAGTGGGTGTTGACCCGGGATGAGCTTACGGCCGGAGTGGCCCCGCGTCGTCACCCGCCGGGCGGAACCGGGGGTCAACTGCGGGAGGAACCTGAGCGCCGGCGGCGTGCCCCTGCGCAGGGACGCCGCCGGCGCCACGGGGAGAGGGCGGCTCAGCCGAGGCTCGGGCCGCCCGGGTGCGTCAGAACGACATGCGGCACGTCAGCGGCCAGATGCTCGGGCCCATGCCGCGGCTGATGCACTTGGCCGCGAGCTGGATCTGGGACCAGCCGTCGTAGATGCTGTGGTCCCGCCACTCGTTCCAGCTCATGGCCCACTCGCGGTCCATGAACTGGAAGAGGCCGTGGTAGGGCCCGCTGTCGGCATGCCGCTGGCCGTTGGACTCGAGGGTCATCATGTGCGTCAGTCCGGCCGCGCTCACGTGGTACCCCTGGCTCGCGATGGCGATGAGCGACCTGTGCCGTCCGGGCTGTCGCGGGCCGCGGCGTGCCACCGCACGGCGTCACCGTCAATGGGAAAAGGGGGACGAATCTGCAGCGGGGAGGGGCGCCGCGGGCGCCGCTTGTCGTAGATTCGTCGTCCAGTGAATACGAAACCGCTGCATATCGCAACCCGAGGGCCGCGGAGCGACGAGAACCGGCGGTCCGCCGCGGGGGCTGTCAGTCGGTGGTCAGGCCGGCCGACGCGAGCCAGTAGCCGGCCAGTGACCCGCTGTCGACGAGCAGGCTGTCGACGCCGTTGACGGCGGAGCGCCGGGAGAACGTCACCGTCGCCGGCGCTTCCGGGACGACCGTCTTCTCGTCGAGCACGGCGCCCGTCGCGCCGACCGTGTGCCCGGTGTAGGTCGCGCCGGGCTGCAGCACGAGCCGGCGCGACGGTGCGTAGTCCGACGAGTCGGCCTGGCCCGGGCAGAACACGCGACCCGGAACCTCCTGGATGGAGAAGCCGGCGGCGGGCCCCTCGGCCAGCCTCTCGTAGATGCCGCGGCCGCGGATCGTCTCCCGCGCAAGGATCCTCACGTCCCGCGCGGCCTCCAGGCTGAGCGTGCTCGTCGCGAGGATCTGCCCGCCGGCCCGGAACTTCCACACCCGGTAGACGCCGGGCTCGATGTGGCACGTCCCGGCGGTCTGCGCCGGGTCGCAGAAGTCCTGGCGCAGCAGGTCTGCGTCCCGGGCGAACCGGGCATCGCCTGTGAGCGTGAAGAACTCGAGGAACTGATTCCGGTGGATCAGGTGATAGTGGCGGTTGCCGACCCGGTGCAGGAGGCAGTAGCGGCTGACCCACCCCGGCTTGCGGAACTGCGGGAAGGCGTGCAGCAGCGTCGTGGCCGCGCCGCGGAAGAGTTGCCGGGCACGGACGTCCCCGAACACGCGCCAGTACTCGTAGACCCCGAACGTCGCGAAGCCGAAGCCGTTGATGGTGTGGTCGGGGACCCGTTTGGGCCACTCCTCGAACCAGAGGTAGCCGTGGTCGACGTCGGTGAGCCAGGCACCTCTGCGCGGTCCCTTGACGAGAAACGCCGAGAAGGCGCCGGTGGAGGCCTGGGCCCACTTCGGGTCGCCGGTGACCTCGTACAGCCTGCAGAACAGCGCCAGCCCCGCGCCCTGGCCCAGGCACGAGTACCACGGCGGGACCATGGGGTCGTTGCGGTAGCCGTGGCGGTCGCGTCTGTACAGGCTCGGGAAGAACCACGCCGAGCCGACCCGCCTCGACGTGTCGACGAGGCGCTGCGCCTGCAGCTCGGCGCGGTCGAGGAAGAACGCGTCCGAGGTGACGAGGTAGGAGTTGAGGTTGTCCATGCCCCACGCCGCCTGGGCTCCGGGGTAGTCGTACAGGCGGCCGTCCACCAGGCGCATGCGCACGCCCTCGTCGTCGTGGGTGCCCGGGTCCTCGCGCGGGGCGACGACGGTGCTGATATAGGGGCGATTCGCAGGCTCGACGGAAGGCAGTGGGAACGCGGTGGTGCGGAAGGTGAATGGGATGCCGGCGGCGCGGGCCGAGCCGGCGAGCGCCGCCGTCGCGGCGAGGGCGACGAGCAGGACCAGGACGGTCAGGGTCGCAGACAGGGGCAGTGCCCTGCGTGTGCTCAGGATGCGGTCTCTCACGGCGGCCCCCCATGTCCCCTGCGGCGGCGTCCGGCCGCGCCCCAACCATACCATCGGCGCCTCCGGACGCAGGCAGCAGAGTGAGGAGCGGGCGGCGGGACGCCTCGGCTGCGCCGCGCGTGTAGACTGGGCCGCGGGCGGCCGTCCCCGCCGCCCGAGTACACCCGGGGGGTGGGTACATGGGGCGTTTCTCACAGACCGGTCGCATCGCAGCAGCGCTCGTCGTCTTCCTGCTCGTCGTCGTCGCCAGTGCCGCGGCCACACCCGTGGCCGGTGCTCTCTCCGCGCGTTTCACCATCAGCAGCCGGAACGGCTACGTGCGCGGGACTCACATCTCCGTCGGCGACGCCGGCCACACGCCGTTCTTCCGGCCCGGCGTGGTGGTCTGGGACGGCGGCAGCATCATCTCCGGCCACGGCGCCGACCCCGGCTTCGAGTTCCCGGTCCAGACGTTGGCCATGGTGCCGCGCGCCTGCGACAGCTACATCTCCTCCTCGGGCAGCGCCAAGATCGCCGACATGATCGCGCAGGCCCCCACCGAGGTAGACGCCCGCTACGACCCCTACGCCGACCTCAACGTGTGTCTCGTCCAGGCCGGTGGCGGTGACTTCCGCCAGGGGCTCACCGCCGCACAGGAGTACGACGCCCTGCGCACGTACTGTCTCGCCCGTCGCGCCGCCGGGTTCCGCGTGCTGGTGCTCACGGTCCTCCCATCGAACCGGCCGGAGACGTTCGAGGCCATCCGTCTCGCCTACGACGCCATGCTGCGCGACGGCTGGGACACGTTCGCCGACGGGCTCGTGGACGTCGCCGCGGACCATCGCATCGGCGACACGGGGGACGAGCTGGATGGGCAGTTCTACCTTGAGGACCAGATCCACCTCACCAACGCCGGTGGCGCGGTGATGGCCTCGATTGCCGCGCCGGTGCTCAGCGAGCAACCATGGACCTCGGCCGGCTGTGAGCTGCGCCTGCGCGATGCGGCCGGCCAGTGGGGAGCGTGGCGGCCCTGGGCGGCACAGACGAGCCTCTGGCTCGACGACTACCAGGGAAGGCATGTCGTCGAAGCCCAGTACCGGCTCGACGGGGGCTCCGTCGTGACCGCCTCGAGCTCCATCTTCGTGGACTCGGTGCGGCCGGAGCCGCGCGTGCTTCGCAACGCGACCGCGCGGCAGGGTAAGCAGGCGACGTTGAGGTACCGGATCGACGACGCGGTGCCCTGTGGGCCGACGAGCAAGGTCACCATCACCATCACCACGGGGTCCGGCCGGGTGCTCAAGACGCTGCACAGCCGGTTGGTGCCGGTCAACGAGCCGTCGTCCGCCGTTTTCGGCTGCAACCTGCCCAAGGGCTCGTACCGCTGGGTCGTGAGCGCGCGCGACACGGCCGGCAACTTCGAGGTGGCCCCGGCCACCGGTCTCCTCAGGGTGCGCTGAGCACTTCCCTGATCGCCGCCTTGGGGTCTGCCGTGATCGGCGCCCCGTGGTCCAGGCACAGGATCTCGAAGGGCAGGTCGAGCAGCTTCTCCGTGCTCGCGCGCGTGGCCGCCGATGTTGCTGTTGCTGATGCGCCAGTGCCAGAGGCCCGGGACGACCTCGTGCGCTGACGGCGCGACCTCTCTCGGTTCGGTCATCGTTCCTCCTCCTGGCGTGTGAGCCGCCGGAGCGGCCCGTCGCATCGGGACGACGTCAGCGGGCGGCGCGGGCGTCGCAGTAGCGCAGGATCGCCGTCGCCTGGCTCTCGCCGTCCAGGCCGGCCTCGGCGAGCACCATGTCGCCCGGGCCGCTGCCCAGGTAGTGGCCCTTCATGAACGGGTACAGGCTCGCGGCCCGGCCGGCGTCGCTCGTCACCCAGCGGTACAGCGTGGGCAGGGTGAAGCCGGTGACGCCGATGGCTTCGGCGGCGCGCGCCTCCGGCAGGATCGCGCGCCGCTCATCCTCCGGCAGGAGGTCGAAGAGCTCGGCGCTGGCGACGTAGTAGACCAGCGCATCCACGCCCTTCTCCGCCAGGATCGGCAGCGCGTCCTGCACGAAGGCGTAGGTGACGGCGCTCTCCTGGAGCACCACGGTGACGTCCGGCGTGTCCGTGGCGCGCAGCGCGTACACGCCGCTGACCGCTGTCTCGGCCGGAGCCAGGCCGAGCGCCGGCCGGTCCAGCACGGGCTCCGTCGGTCGGGTGACGAACATCGAGATCACCGCGGGCCGCCGCGCCAGCGCGGCCGCCGTCAGCGTCCAGATCTCCTGCGGCTCCCACGGCACCAGCGAGACCGCCGTGCCCTTGGGGAAGTCCTGCTGCAGCAACTGAAGCGGCTGCGGGTCGGCATGCGTCGGGCCGTCCTCACCGGTCTTGAGGCCCGCGTGTGCGCACACGAGGAACATGGGCTTGTACGGCTCGCCCGTGACCGCCTGCTTCGCCTGGGCGCCGATGGCGTGCAGGCGCGCGGCGATGTGTCCGAGCGGCGCCATGAACGCGCCGTAGGACGAGCCGACGCCGAGGTCGTGCCCGTAGGCGGTGATGCCGCTGAGCACGCCCGAGATGGCGTCCTCGCAGATCCCGCCCACTGAAAGCAGTCGTGCGTCGGGATTGGTGCGCGCGTTCCAGAAGCCGCCGGGGAAGTCACCGGCGATGGTGTTGACGCTGGTGGAGCCCACGAGGTCGGCGGCGGCGACGAGGAACGCCCCGCCGCTGGCCGCCTGCAGGTGGTGCAGCGCGCGGCCGAACTCGCCGCGGAGCGTGGTGAAGGTCCCGGGTTCGAGGCGAAGGTCGTCCGGCGTCGCCTCGGGACCGGGTGCGATCTGCGCCGCCGCGGATGCGAGCTCGTAGGCGTCGTCGACGCGCGGGGCGCCGGGCCTGGGGGCCCGGTCGTGCGCGTCGAGGCGGTCGCGGGAGGCCGCGAGGCGCTGCGCCAGCGCGGCCGTCATCGGCAGGTCCTGGTGGATGCGGGAGCGCACGGCCTGCAGCGCCGTCCAGAAGCAGCGCTCCCGCACGGCCGCGCCGTCCGGCCCTTCGCAGGCGCGGTCCGCCGGGTCGCAGGTGGGCCACTCGATGTCGGCGCCGGTGGTGCGGCTCAGCTCCGCGACGGCTTCGTAGAAGCCCTCGGAGCAGAGCTTGTGGCCGGCGCCGTGGCTGGCCTTGCCCTCGACGCCGTACCTCCAGCCCTTGTGCGTGCGGTAGACGATCGCCGTCGGCTGGCCGGTCTCGAAGTCCGGCGGCGTACCGTTGCGCGGCCACCACCTGCTGGAAGTCGTGGCCGTCCGGGACGTCGAGCACGTTCCAGTCGTGCAGGTAGAAGAGCTCGCGCGGGTCCCACTGCACGTAGTCGCCCGGCAGTGACGCCCTCGCGGCAGACGCGGTCGCGAGTCGATCGACGCCTGGTTCCAGTCGAGGTGTACGACGACGTTGGCGAGCGAGGCGGTGCCGGCCGCGGCCAGCGCCTCGGCCACGCGGCCCGGCGTCAGTCCGCCCTCACCCTCGACGATGTGCACGCGCGGCGCGTCGGCGCCGTAGCGGTCGGCCGCGCCGATGCCGAGCCCGATGGAGCCGGCGAAGCCGACGCCGGAGGCGCCGGTGGTGAGCTTGACGAACGGGGTCGCCGGCGTCGGGTGCCCGTCGAGCGCCCGGGCGCCGAACTCGCGGAAGAGCGGGGTCTGCGTGATCGGGTTGCGCCGGAACCCGAGGAGGTCCTCGAGGCGCAGGCGCTGCTCCGGCTGTGCGGGCAGCAGCGCCGGGTCGGCCGCTGCCGCCATCTCGTCACGCAGCGCCCACATGGCGTACAGGCCCATGGCCTTGTGGCCGGCCGCGTAGCTGATCAGGTCGGCGTCCGGCCGCTCGGGGTCGCCGAGGCTCGTAATCCATGGCGTCGAAGAGCGCGCTCGCGACGAACCGCCCGGACGAGATCGACCCGCCGGGGTGGCCCGACGTGGGCACGTAGTTGAAGAGGAGGGCGCACAGCGAGCGGTACAGCAGGTCGAACGCCTCGAAGTGGTCGAGCTCGGCCGGCGTGAGCGGCCCTCCGGGCGGCGTGACCGCCGCGATGTCGACGTGGATGCCCCGCCGTGGTCCGAAGGTGAACGCCATGATCCCCCGCTCCTTTCGCCGGTGCCTCGCGCGCTGGACTATACCAGCATTCTACGCCCCTCCGGGCGCGCACCTACTTCAGCGTGTACACCGTGATCGTGCCGTCGTAGCCGGGGCCCTGCCCGGGCGCGAACCGCTGGCTGAAGTACACCAGGAAGTTCCCCGGCTTGATGGGCGCGATGGTCATGGCGTTCGCGGTCTTCGCGGCGAACCCGGCGTCGGTCGGTTTGAGCGAGTAGCCGAACCCGGTGCCGTAGTCGGAGTTGATGAGCCGCAGCGTGAGGATCACCGGCGGCTTGTCGGGGCCCGTGAGGTCCCATGCCAGCCGCACCTTGGTCCCCAGTCGATGGGTCCCGAAGTTGAGCTTGACGGGCTTCTCGCCCGAGATCTGCGTCGTCAGGACCTTCTGCCACTGCAGCGCGGCCTTGTCCGACGAGCCGCATCCCGCGCCCGCGAGCACGAGCACCACGAGAGCCGCAACGACTCCGGCCGCGACGGCGAGCCTGTTGCCGATGCGCATCCGGTCCCTCCTCAGCCCGCGACGACGGTGTACCTGCTGGAGACGGGCGTACCCGCCTTGAGCATCGCCCACACCGGGCAGATCTGCGCCTCGGAGAGCCTCAGAGCGTGCTCCACCCGTTCCGGGTCGACGTCTCCGTGAACGGTGAACGCGAGGTCGATGCTGGTGATCACGGTCGAGTGCTCGTCGCGCCGCTGCCCGCACGCCTCGACCTCCATGCGCTCGACCGGCTGCCCGTC
>CAVOMB010000066.1:0-22836 GCA_963696935.1 uncultured Thermoleophilia bacterium
GTGCCCTCCATGGCGAGGGCGTTGGTGAGCAGCACCCTGTCGCCGGTGCGCGCCGAGCGCTTGTCCTTCAGCTCGGCGCGCGCCACGGTGCCCAGGGCCGTCAGGGAGACCACGGGGCGGGTGACGGCGGCGGTGACCTCGGTGTGCCCGCCGGCGAGCGTGACACCGGCGCCGGCGGCGGCCTCCGCGAGGCCGCCGAGCAGGGCTTGCGCCTCGGATGGCGTAGACCCGGCCGGGAGCAGCACCGTGGCCAGCAGCCAGCGCGGCTCCGCTCCGGCGGCCGCGATGTCGTTGACGTTGACGAGGACGGCGGCCGCTCCGACGTCCGCGCCGCCGAGCGTGATCGGGTCGCCGTGGGCCACCAGCAGCTCGGCTCCGCCGAGGGCAAGGGCGGCCACGTCCTCGCCCACGGCGGGCGGCACCACCAGGGCCGGGTCGCCGGCGAGGCCGTCGAGGAACCCGGCAAGCAGGTCGTTGGGCAGCTTGCCGGGTGCGAGCGGCAGGCCGAGCCGGACGACGCTCTCCAGCTCGGTCAGGCGGCCGACGACGAAGTCGCAGTCGGCCGCCTCGGGCTCCGCCTCGGCGCCGAAGCTCGGCAGCCCGTGATTGAGCAGATGGGCCGTGACCGCTCCCGCCGCGCGGCCCGCCTGCATGTCGAGCAGGAAGTCGCCGACGACGAGTGTCTCCTCCGGCGGCACGCCCATGGCCGTCGCCGCGTGCAGCACGCCGTCTGGCGCCGGCTTGGGCGCGATGTCGCCGTCGTCGCGCGTGACGATCACGTCGAAGTCGTCCGCGGTGAGCGCGGTGAAGCGCGCCAAGGCGCGGTCGACCGCGCTCCTGCCGTTGCGGGTGAGCACGCCGACCGCGAGCCCGAGCTCGCGCAGTCGGCGGACGTGCTCCTCGGCGCCCGCGTTGGGCGTGGAAGCGTCGGCCGCCTCGAGCTCGAAGCCCTCCAGGGTCCGGCCGGCCGCGTCACGCTGCTCCCCGGGGGGGAGCGCGAGGATCCACTCGAGTATGAACTGGTCCGGCGGGCAACCGATCTCGCGCTTGATGGCCGGGAAATCGAGCGCGCCGGGGTGCGTCAGGGTGCCGTCGAAGTCGAAGATGACGGCCCGGAGCCGGAACGGCCGCGCGGCGCTGGCGCCGGCGCGGCCGCCGCCCTCATTGGGCGAAGGCCTTGAGGCAGACACTGCTGTTCGGCTGTACTCGCGTGACGTCCTTCCAGGTGACACCGTCGCGGCCGATGTAGCTCTCTCCGCGCTCGGCGACCGCGCCGTTCATCCAGGATCTCGCCGGGCGTTCGATGGCCAGCGGGTAGCGCTCGTGAGGCGAGTACAGCCTGACTGAGACCACGAAGCCATGCCTCGCGGTGACGCGTAGAGGCTCGGTGAAGTCGACGGTCGTGTACCCGGGAAGTGTGCTCGTGCCGGAGGCGCGCAGCGTCATGGTCTGCAAGGTGGGTCCCGCGTACACACGGTACCTGGTGGACGAGGCCAGCGTATAGAACCCGGCCGCCGCGATGTCCTGGCCGGCGGTGGCCGTGAACTTGCTCGCGCCCCACACCAGAGGGCCGGTGTAGCCCCAGTGGTCGGTCACGCCGAGGTCGTCGTGCTGGTAAACGGCGCTGTAGTCGTCCACGTCGCGTACATCCGCGTAGGACGTCATGCCGCCGAATCCGCCCAGGCCCTGCTCGCGAGCAAAGGAGCGGTCGTAGTACGAGACCCAGAAGTAGCCCCCGTCACCGAAGTCAGGTCCCCACGTGTTGCGCACGAGGAAGGCCCCGGGTCCCGGCGGCCGCCCGTAATTGCCGTGGAAGAACTTGCGGGGGTAGCGGTCGTTCCAGCCCATAATGGTCACGCCGTGGTTCTCGCCCCTGGCCTTGCTGAGGTAGTAGGTCGCCCGCACGGCGCCGGTGCTGCTCACCCGCTCGCTGTACGCGTCGCTGATCCACTTCATGCCGACGCTCAGAGCGCCGTTGCGGCGCACGAGCTGCTTGATGAGGCCGTTGTTCCTCCATGAGGTGCGCCCGGGGATCATGACCACCCCTTGGACATGCTTGACCGGGGTAGTGGCGGGCGGTACGGGGTCGTCGGGGCCGTTGTCCGTGTAGGGGTCGTCGGCCTCGTTGACCGGCCCGTCCCACCTGGCGAAGTAGGCGACGGCCATGAAGTCGTACCCGCCCCAGTCGTAGCGCCAGGAGAGCAACGAGCCGAAGCCACTGCGGCCGACGAGGTTGTCCTCGCTGTAGTCCGGCTCAGGCGTCGGGGCAGGCGTCGCCGACTCGACCTTGGACTCGACGGCGGCGATGTTCGCGAACGCCCAGCAGGTGGAGTAGTAGCCCTGGTCCTTGACCGTGGTGAGGCGCCCGAGGGTGCGGAGGTCGTAGCGCCAGGGCTCCGCGGTGCGCGCCGCCTTGCTCTGCACCGTCGTGTCGACGTGCACTTCCACGGGGCTCGGCACGCGTCCCAGGCGCAGCGCGACCATGGGGTCGTGCAGCGCCTCGACGAAGGCGGGGCTCAGCGGCCCCAGCTCCGGCTGTGCCGTAGCGCCGGCCGCCCCTGCCGCCTGCGGCAGCGCGCAGAGCGAGACGAGGACCGTGACGGCGAGCGCCAGGACGGTTCGGCGGGTGGTGGTCATGAGCTGCCTTTCACGGGCGGGCCTTCTTCTGTCCGGTGCATCGGCAACGGTCGGCGCGCCTTGAATCCTAGCCACGCCGGTCCGGTTTCGCATCCTTGGGCACGTTGACGCTTCAGGTCGCCGCGTCGACGTTGACCCCTCAACACCGCGCACTCATCCTGAGGACGAGCGCAGGGGGCGCCAGGTTCACGCAGCCCCGCCTGACCCGGCGGCCGCGAGGTTCGCCCGGTCAGTGGGGGGGTAGGTAGGTGACCATTCGGCGACCACACGATCCGCCGCGCCTGGGCGGACGACGATCGTAAGGAGGGAAGATGGCGACCATCTCACTGACCGCTGAGGAGCTTCAGGGCAGGCATCTGCTCGACGAGACCGCGAAGGACATCGGCGAGATCATCGACCTGTACGTGGACGACGACGGGCGTCCGCATTGGCTGCTCGTCGACACCAGCTTCTTCCCCGGGTTCTACAGCGTGATCCCGGTCACCGATGTGGTGGTCACCGACACCGGGCTCGAGGTGCACTACGGCATGGAGAAGCTCACCGGCGCGCCCAACGCCATGAAGGGCAAGGACTACGCGTCGCATCGCGAGGGGCGCCTCTACGACTACTACAAGCTGGAGGCGCCGGAGTCCGTACCGGACGCCATGCACTACGGCGAGGCGGACAAGGTACTGCTGCCGCCGAGCCAGCTCTGCCGCTTCTCGACGCTCTCCTGCGAGAACAAGCCGATCGAGTTCAACGCCGGCGACTGATTCCCGGCCGTCCTACTCGCTCTCCGCCGGGCCGGCAGCCGAAGGCGCGCCGGCCCGGCTCGTCCTCGGCGCGCACAGCGGCTTGAAGACGAGGTAGGCGATCGGCCCCGTCAGCTCCGGTAGGCCCAACGAGATGCGGGGGGCGGACGGCGCTAGTTGAGACCGAAGCGGTGCATGTCCTGCTCGCCCGCGCCGAAGTAGTGCGCCGTCTCGTGCAGGACGGTGATGCGGATCTCCTCGGCCAGCTCGTCGTCCTCCGGCACCTCGCGCTCGAGGTTGCGCTGGAAGAGGTGGATGACTCCGACGTCCGGGCCGGGGCCG
The DNA here is from genome assembly GCA_963696935.1 of uncultured Thermoleophilia bacterium. GTDB lineage: Bacteria > Actinomycetota > Thermoleophilia > UBA2241 > UBA2241 > CAIXSE01. Next base: position 3,711 of record CAVOMB010000066.1, read on the forward strand.
AGCGCCGACTGGTCCGGCATGGCGATGCCGTGGAAGAGACCGAGCGTGCGCGGATCGAGGCCCCCGAGCACCAGCGACTCCGACGGCCGGTCCTCGACGAACACCGGCACGTTGCCGAGCCGGGCGAGGATCTCGTCCGGGAGCTCGTCCAGGGCGTCGGCGGCGAGCCGCTCGAACGCCTTGCGCTTGAGGCGCGGCTGAGCGGGGTCGTTGGACGCGTCCAGGCGCAGGGTCGCCATCCACTCCTTGACCATGCCCTTGGCGTCGCCCTTCTCCTCGCAAGCGATGCCGAGCAGATGTCGCGCGTCGGCCTCGTCGAGCGGGTCGAGAGGAGGACCGGCGAGGAGCTCGCGCAGCAGGCGTGCCGCCTCGCCGGGCTCGCCGAACTCGACGTAGACCTCGGCGGACCCTAGCCAGGGCTCCGGGTCGTCGGGGTCGGCCTCGCTCCAGCGTCTGTAGGCGTCGAGCGCGCGCTCGGGCTCGTCCTGCTCGCGCGCCAGCGACGCCTCGAGCTCGATGACCGCCGGCTCGTCCGGCGCGGACTCGCGCGCCGTGCGCAGCGCACGTTTCACGGCGCGCAGGTCGCCGTCCTCGAGCGCCTCCCAGGCGTCGTCGAGGAGGCGTTCCAGATCGGGGTCGTATCCGCGGTCCTGCTCCATGGGGCTACTGTACCCCGGCAGGGCTATGCGAGCCCACCGGCCGCACGTCTTTGCCCCTTGCATCGTCACCTTCGTCACGCCAGAATCGGCCCAAGCCTGGCAAGAGGAGGAAGACGGTGGCGATCTACCGTCCTCGGGACCCTCGGGGGAAGCTCCGTGAGGTCACGACCAACTGGACGTTGTCCATGCGCATCGCTGGACGCGCTCCGAACTGCGGCGTCGTCTTCGACCGCGAAGCTCCACCCCACTCCGCGCCGCAGGCTCGCGGTTGGCTCGTAGGCGACCGGCGGCCGGCGTCGCAGGGCGCCCGGTATCTCATCATGGACGACGGCGACGTGTGGCGCGCCCGTCCGACCGAGGCGCAGGAGCAGTCGCCGGCCTCGTGGATGACCGAGCCGGACGACGACCTGATCGCGCTGCTGTCGAAGTCGCTCGGAGACGCACGCCTCGGAGGCGCCGGGTGGCTCGAGCTCGCCGGCCGAGCCGAGTGCGTGGAGGACCGCCGGCGCGAGCGGGCGGTGCATCAGGGCCCGGAGCGACGCATCGGCTGAATCCGCGGCCGGTGCTGCGGGGACGCCGGCCCGTATCCGCCCGGCGACGCGTGCGAATGGTCCGGGCCCGGGCGGTCTGATATATACAGGGGTCGTGAAGGACCCCTCCGCACGACTCCACAGCACCACGTCCGGGCGCCCGCCCGCGTCCGCGCCGCCGCTCTACGTCGGCGTCGACCTCGGCAAGGTCACGTCGTGCATCGCCGTGGGCGAGATCGGCGAGGACGGCGAGCTGCACGTTCTGGAGACGCAGGCGGAGCGGCATATGGGGGACCCTCTCCGCCTGTTCCTCGAGCTCTACGGCGAACTGGACGTGGCCCGGCTGGCCGGCGTCGCCGCCACCGGCGTCTACGGCGAACGCCTGGGCGAGCCCGCCCTGGGCGGCGTGCCCGAGGAGATCGCGCAGGAGCAGGCCGCTGCCTGGCTGTACCCGGACGGCCCGCTCAACGTGCTACGGGTCGGCGGCGGCGGCTACTCGGTGCTTACGCGCGACGCCGCCGGCAGCGTGCGCTTCGAGGGCAACGAACGCTGTTCCGCAGGCACGGGGGAGACGGTCGAGGGTCTCTGCGCACGGCTCGGGCGTTCGCTCGAGGAGGCCGTCGACCTGGCCGAGGCCAGTCCGGACGGCGTCACCGTCACCAGCCGCTGCGCGGTGTTCGCCAAGAGCGAGCTCACGCACTTCGCCAACCAGGGCGAGTCGCACGGACGCATCTTCAACGGGCTGTTCAAGGGCGTCGCCCGCAACGTCCACAGCCTGTACGACAAGAACAAGATCGACGGCCCCGTCGTGCTGATCGGGCACGGGGCCTTCATCGGGCCCATCGCCGCCGGCGTCGCCGGTCTGAGTCGGGCGCCGGTGCAGGTGGCCGAGCACGCCGGCGTGTTCGAGGCGCTCGGCGCGTTGCGTTTCGCCGCGCGCCGCGCCGCCGGCTCCGCGGCGGCCGGCGCCACGACGTCTGAGGCCGCGCCGGTCTTCCCGGCCGCTGCAGAGGAGCTGGTGCGCCCCATCCGCAGCCGCATCGGCCGCCTGGAGCCGGCGAGCCGGGGGCCGGGCTCGGTCCTGCGGCTCAGGGACGGCGAGGCCGCCCCGGCCGACCCGGCCGCGCCCGCGGTGCTGGGCATCGACCTCGGCTCCACCGGTTCGAAGGCCGCTCTGCTGGACGCCGCGTCCGGCGCCGTGCTCGCCGGCGTGTACCGCCGCACCGAGGGCAACCCTGTCGAGGCGGCGCAGGCGCTCGTCGCCCAGATCGCCGAGATGATGCCCAACCCCGTGGTCGCCGTCGGCCTCACGGGATCCGGTCGCGACGCCGCCGCGACCGTGTTCCGCGCCGCGTTCCCGGACCTGGGGGAGCGGCTCGTCGTGCAGAACGAGATCGTCGCGCACGCCACGGCCGCCGCTGCGTTCGACCCGGACGGCGGCCGCAGCCTGTCCATCGTCGAGATCGGCGGCCAGGACGCCAAGTTCATCAACGTCGAGAACGGCCGCGTGGTCGACGCGGACATGAACCGCGTGTGCAGCGCCGGCACCGGCTCGTTCCTTGAGGAGCAGGCGATCGCCCACGGCGTGGAGGACATCGCCGAGTTCGGACGGCTGGCTGCCAACAGCGACTGCCCTCCGGACCTCGGCCAGACCTGCACCGTCTTCGTCGCCGACGTGGCCGCCGAGGCTCTCGGCGACGGTTTCAGCCGCGACGACATCTTCGCCGGCCTGCAGCACTCCGTGGTGCGCAACTACCGCAGCCGCGTGATGGGTCAGCGCCGCCTGCTCGACCATGTGTTCTTCCAGGGCAAGCCGGCGACCGACCCGTCGCTGGCGCGGACGCTCGCGGCCGTGCTCGAACGCGAGGTCGTCGTGCCGGCCGACCCCGGCGCCATGGGCGCCATCGGCATCGCCCTGCTCGCCTCGCGGATGCTCGCCGCCGGCGGCGAGCTCGGCGAGCAAGGCGTCGGTGAAGACGACGCCGGCGTCAACGGCGCGGGGGCCGCGGCGGCGGTCGCCGTCGATCTCGCCCGCGTGCTCGACGCCCGCGTGGCCGGGCGTCGCGACTTCCAGTGCGGCGACCGCGACTGTCTCAACAGCTGCCACCTGGAGCTTGCCGAGATCGACATCGGCGGCAAGACCGCCAAGATCGTGAGCGGCGGCCAGTGCCCCAAGTACGACGCCGTCTCGTCGGCGGGGGAGAAGCTGCCGAAGGACGCGTCGAACGCCTACCGCGAGCGCGACGGACTGCTGCAGGCGCTGATCGACGAGGAGGCCGCGGCGTACGAGTCCGCCGCCGGCGGCGGGGCCGGCGAAGCCGGGGCTCCCGCCGGCCCGCTCCTGGGTCTGCCGTACGCGCACTACCTCGTCGACACGCTGCCGTTCTTCCACACGCTGCTCAGACGGCTCGACTACAGGGTCGAGGTGCTGCGCCCGGGGCGCGACACCCTCGCCGAGGGGGACCGGCACTGCGCCGCGCCGGGCGCCTGCGCGCCGGTCAAGCTGCTGCACGGGCTGGCCGAGGCCGGGGTGGACGTGTTCTTCGCGCCGATCTTCGTGCACCTGCCGCTCCCCAACGCCGGCGTGCAGACGTACACGTGCCCGATGGCGCAGGGCGCGCCGGACATGGTCGGGCGGGCGCTGCACGCGGAGGGCTCTTCCACGCGCGTGCTGCGACCGGTGCTCTTCGAGAAGGAGGGCGACGGCTTCGACGCGCCGCGCGTCAGACGGTCCATCGGCCAGGCCATGCGCGCGCTGGCGGACGCCGCCGGGGGTGCGCCGCTCACACCGGCCTTGTTCGACGCGGCGTACGAGGCCGCGCTGGACTCCCAGCGCCGGTTCGAGAGCGGCCTGCGCGCCATCGGCGAGCGTTCGCTCGCGTGGGCGCGTGGGCACGGCTACCCGGTGGTGCTGATCGCCGGAGAGACGCACGTCATCCACGACGACGTGCTCGACGCGGGCATCCATGAGCTCGTGGCCGCCAACGGCGCCCTGCCGCTGCCGGCGGACTGCTACCCCCTGCCCGAGGACGTGCCCGGCATGCAGCGGGTGCACTGGGCAAGCGCCGGCCAGACGCTGCGCACGACGGCCGCCGGCGTCGCCGACGGCGACGTCTACCCGCTCCTGCTCGGCGCGTACGGCTGCGGCCCCAACTCGATGATCGAGCACCTCTTCGCCGACCTGACCGAGGACTGGCCGCACGCGGTGCTCGAGAGCGACGGGCACGGCGGCAAGGCCGGCTACGTCACCCGCATACAGGCGTTCCTGCACAGCGTGCGGCGCTGGCGCGAGACGGCGGCCGACGGAGCCGCCGCCGTTGCGGAGCCTCCCGAGGGCGCCGACCTGCGCTCCGGCGCGGACGCCGCGGCGGGTCGCGCGGAAGCCCACGAGGCGATGGGCGCCGGCACGCAGGCGCGCCTGGCGCGCCTCGACCGGCGCCTCCCGCACAGCCTCGACGCCGGCTACGACCGCTTCTACTTCGGCCACGTCGGCGGCGGCCTCGGCCGCCACCTCGCGGCGGCCATGCGCGGCGCCGGGTTCGACGCCTCCTACGTCGGCGAGCCGGACGCCGCCGCCCTCCGCACCGCCGGCGCCGCCTGCTCCGGCAAGGAGTGCCTGCCCTACCAGCTCATCTGGGGCACCTTCGCCCGCTTCCTCGCGGAAGAGGCGCCCCACCTCGACGGCAAGAAGGCGCTCTTCCTCAGCGCGGGCAACGGCTTCCAGGCGTGCCGTGCCAACCTGTTCCCGCTCACCGAGCAGATCTCGCTGGAGCGCCTGGGGCTGAGCGACCGCATCGAGGTCGCCGACTTCAGCCTCGTCATCTCCAACGTGCGCATGATGCCGACCGTCTGGATCGCCCTGGTCGCGGTGGACCTGCTCAACATGCTGCGCTTCTACAGCTTCGGGGACGAGGCCGAGCCGGGCGCCAGCGACGCCCTCTTCCACCTGTACTCGGACCGCCTCGAGGCGATGCTGGAGCAGCCCCGGCCGGACGCCGGCACCGCCGGCAACGTCGCCGCGGCGTTCCGCTTCTGCAGCGAGGTCGAGGAGCTGCTCGGCGAGGCGGCGCGCCTGTACAGGGAGCTGCCGCGCGACGGCGCCCGCGCCGCGGACCTCCGCGATGTCTACCTCTGCGGCGACCTCTACCTTCGCGTGGACGAGTGGGGCAACGACGACCTGCAGCGCAAGCTGTCGGGTCACGGCCTGCGCGTGATCTTCGAGCCCTACGCGGCCTTCTTCGAGCTGCTGCAGCTCCGCCAGATCCAGGACGGCGTGCCGCTCAAGAAGCTGCCGGAGAAGGAGGCGACGCTCGGCACCATGCGCTACGTCGTCGGGCGCCTCGTCAAGGTCGTGCGCGCCGAGCACCCGTGGGTGTTCTGGAACGACGTGCGCGACGTGGACCGCGAGAGCCGCCGGCTCGTGGCGCCGTACCCGTTCGGCGAGACCATCCCCACGGTCGGCGGAGCGCTCTACAGTTGGCGCACGCAGCCTATCGACGGCGTCGTCTCGGTCGCGCCGCGCGGGTGCGGGCCGGCCCTGATCGCCGAAGCGCAGCTTCGGCGCGAGGCCGGCCTCCCGGCTCTGTTCGTCTACAACGACGGGGACCCGATCGACGAGGCACGGCTGGCGGGCTTCGCCTGGCGGCTCCGCAGCCGTCCGGCCCGGCGCGCGGGCAGCTCCGCCTGAACGCCTCACTCCTTCCACGCGTTCCCTAGTAGACTCGCGTGGCGGAGGGTCGCCGGACGGCCTTGGGGGAGGAGGAGTCGTGGACGTTCCGTGGCCATCCTTGTGTGTGTAGTCGCTGCGGCCGGTGCGGCTCTGTCAGTGACCGGCTGCGGGTGGACATCGCGTCTTCTCCATCTTCCGTCGCGAGCTCGTCGGCCCGGCGCGTCTATGCCGATGCGCTCGAGGCGGCCCAGCCGGCCGATTGCAAGGCGGGGGAGCTCGGAGGCTGGGACCTGGAGCGCGATCCGCGCTGAGCTGCACGGCGGACCGGCAGACCGGTCCGGGCAGACTCTCACCCTTGACCTGACGGTGAGAGTCTGGCCGCACCTACTTCAGGCGGACGGCGCCATGGCCTTGAACTGGCCCATGGGCATGCCGAGCTGCAGGAGCTCGGCGCCGACACTGCGATGGATGGCGGCGAAGACCTCTTGCGCCGCCTGATGACACTGCGCGGCGAGGCGCTTGCGTTCAGCTGGGGACAACGAGGACCTCCGGGACCGCCGCCCGAAGTACCGGCGGCGGGTGATTCCATTTGCAAAGTGTATGTCGTATGCAAAAGGAAGACCGCGGCGGCAACCCGGCGCCGGCCCGCTGCCCGCGTCCGCCCGTACGCGCGTCCGGGAGACAACCGCCTCGCGCTTTCGTATCATCGCCTCATGGCCTCTGCGTCCCGCGACAACCTCTGGGTCCGCTTCGCCGTCGTGGTCGTCTGGGCGGTGGCTTTCGCCGCGGTCGAGGCGATGGTCGTCTTCTACCTGCGCAAGCTCTTCGCTTTCGAATACCACCTGCGGTTCACGCCGGCCGACTTCCACTTCCCGCGCGCCTACCTGCCCTACGAGCAGGGTCGCGAGGCGGCGACCATGGTCATGCTGCTCGCCGTCGGCTATCTCGCCGGGCGCACGTGGTGGCAGCGGTTCGCCTTCTGGCTGCTCGCGTTCGGCGTGTGGGACATCTTCTACTACGCGTGGCTGTGGGTGCTGCTGCGCTGGCCGTCCTCGTTCGGCGACCGCGATCTGCTGTTCCTCATCCCCGGCGAGTGGTGGGCGCCGGTGTGGCACCCCGTTGCCGCGTCCTGCGCGTTCATCGCCGTCGCCGCGCTGATCCTGGCGAAGACGCGCCGGGCCTGAAGCGCTTTGCCGCGCCGGCGGCCTCTGCGCTCGCGCTCGCCGGCGCCTTTCGCCGCACGGTGTCGTTCTTCGCCCCCTTGGGCAGAGACAAGCGGGGACGTCGTCCGGCGATGGCCGCGATGCAGACCAGCGTCCCGGGCCAAGACCCGAACGCCGCCGCGCCGATGCCGGCTCCTTGGGCGATGCACGAGAGCGACAGGGCGAGCATCAGGTCGCGGCGGCCTGCGACACGCACCACGGGATACTGCAGGGTGACCATGCACACCCCATAGACGATCATGGCCACGCTCCAGCGCGCCGCCGTACTCCGTGCAGGTCCGAGAGCATCACCGGCATGGTCAGCACGATGACGAGGAACCCGGCGCAGATGACCGTCGAGGCGATGAAGTTGAGTCGGAACGACGGGTCGCGGGCCAGCAGCGCAAGGGCCACGCCCGGCCCGATGGCGTTGCCGGCGTTCAGCGCCACGCGCGAGATGCTGAACGCCTCCGCGCGCCGCTCCATGGTGGTGACGTCGGCGATGATGGCGTTGCTGGCGGTGATGTACTGCGCCCATCCGAACGCGGCCTCGAATGCGATCGGAGCGATGATGACGGTGAGGTCGGTGGCGAGCGCCAGACCACCCGACGTCCCCCCTGCGCGGCCGGTGCGCTCCCATGCTATCGGGCGGCCTGCCGGTGAGCGAGCGCCCGCGGTCCGCCCGCCGCCCGTCCGCCCGTGTCCCGCCCTCGGCTGTGGCCCCTTGCTGCCTCGGGGTGCGCGCCAGATGTGGCGCCGGATTCGATGTCACATCTGACGCTACATCCGACACCAGATCTGACGCTACATCTGACGCTGACCCGGGACGACACATCCCTCTCCCGGCGGACAAGACTCGCCCCCGTCACGCAGCGCCCCCGACCATCACCGCGGGCCGGCCCGCGTCCACGGTTTCCGTGTCCGGTAGCTGGGAAGGCTCACGCCACGACCACCCCCCGCCGAGGAGCACAGCCATGGACATGCAGGCCCGCACGGTGGAGCGCGTCATCACCCCGCAGCCGGTGATCGAGGGCGCCGGGGTGCGCCTCAAGCGCAGCATCGCGACGCCGACCCTGGACTACGTCGACCCCTTCCTCCTCTTCGACCACTTCGGCTCGGACGACCCGGCCGACTACCTGGCCGGGTTCCCGTGGCACCCGCACCGTGGCATCGAGACGGTGACCTACATGCTGGCCGGCGAGGTGGACCACAAAGACAGCATCGGCAACTCGGGGCGCATCGGCGCCGGAGACGTGCAGTGGATGACGGCCGGCGGCGGCATCATGCACGAGGAGATGCCGCAGCCGGGAGCGGACCGGCGCATGGGCGGGTTCCAGCTCTGGGTGAACCTGCCCGCCGAGCTCAAGATGAGCCACCCGCGCTACCAGGATCTGGGCACGGCGCAGATCCCGGAGGTGCGCCGCGACGACGGCACCGTGGTCCGCGTGGTGGCCGGCGAGGTGGACGGGGTGGCCGGCGCGGTGACGGAGATCTACGCCGATCCGGAGTATCTGGACGTCACGCTGCCGGCGCGGTGCACGTTCGTGCAGCCCGTCCCGCGGGGACACGCGGCCCTCGCGTACGCCTTCGAGGGCCAGGGCCGGTTCGGCGTGGCCGCCGACCTGGGCTACGGCGGCGAGCTTGACGGGGTGCTGCTCACGGCGCCGCAGATGGCCGTCTTCGGCGACGGTGACGCGGTGCGCGTGGAGGCCGTCCCCGGGTCGCTGCGGTTCCTGCTTGTCAGCGGCAGGCCGCTCGGCGAGCCGATCGCCCGCTACGGCCCGTTCGTCATGAACAGTCGCGAGGAGCTCATGATCGCCCTGCGCGACCTGCAGAACGACAGCTTCGTGTGGCGCGACGGCCTCGACTGGGCGATGAAACGCCGCACCTGGTCTCCGGATGGCTGGGAGCGCTGAAGGCCCCGGCGGCCCCGGCGGCCCCGGCGCGTCAGGCCGGCGCCAGGACCTTGACGAACGGCCGCGCCGCGCAGCGGCAGGGCGGCGCTCCGCAGTACGGGCAGTCCGCTCCGCTCGCGACGCTGCCCTCCGCGTAGAAGCCCTCGAGGTCCCGGCCAGGCACGTAGCCGGCCCCGAGCGGTCTGATGCGCGCATCCATGCGTGAGTCCAGCCGACGGCCCCGGTCCGGGCCTCGCCGGTGCCCGGACGACCTACCCACCCCGGCCGTCTCGCCGTAGGTCCACGTCGGCCACCACCGGCCAGTGGTCAGACGGCAGGCGGCCGCCGGGCCTGGAGTGGTCGATGCGTGCGCCGAGCACGTCCCACGCTCCGTCGGTCAGGACGAAGTCGATGCGCGTGCCGTCCGTGGTACCGTCCCAGGCGTGGTGCGTGGCGGCCTCGGGGCCGCGCGCTCCGAGGCCGGCCAGTGTGTCGGTCAGGCCGCCGGCGAGCAGGCGCGCGACGGACGGGTCCTCCACGGTCGCGTTGAGGTCGCCCACGACCAGCCACGGCAGTGCCGGATCGAGCCAGCTGAGGAGCGCCTCGGCGCTGCGCGCACGCGAGCCGGCCGAGGCGCCGTCCCAGTGGGTGTTGGCCACGCCGAAGCGTTCGCCGGTGCGCAGGTCGGCGAACCGGCACAGGGTGACGATGCGCGGGATGGGGTTGCCCCACGAGCGCGAGGCCGGCAGCCACGGCACGTCGGAGAACCAGCGTACGGTCCACGACTCGAGCCGCAGGCGGGGGGTGCGGTAGACGACCGTACAGCGCTCGCCGCGGCAGCGGCCGTCGTCGCGGCCGGCGCCGGCGCCGGCGCAGCCGGGCAGCCGGCGCGCCAGCCCCCGCTCCTGGAACAGGCGCACCTCCTGCAGGCCGACGACGTCGGCCTCGAGGCCGGCGACGGCGGCGGCGCACGCGCCCGCCCGGAGCGGCCAACTGTGCCTTCCGTCGGGCTTCAGACCGGTGCGTACGTTAAAGGAGGCGACGCGCAGGGAAGCGGGCGGGCACGGCCGCCAGCCGGTCTGCTCGCCGCCTCCCGCGACCCGCGTCACTCGCCCGCGCAGGTCATGTGGGAAAGTGGCTGCGCCAGAACGTGGTGTCGTCTTCACTGCTCAGCCGGGTGTGTCGTGGCTTGTCGCCCTGCCGGTCGGACTCGATCTCGAACGCCGCTCTCTCGGTGTCCGTGACCTTGCGGTCCACCAGCCCGCTGCGCTCGATGTAGTCCTTGAAGACGACGAGGTCGTGACCGAGCTGGCGCCGGAGGTCCTCCAGCGACGGTCCGTCCTCCGCGTGCTCCATGCGGAAGATCACGGTGGTGCGGCCGCCGGCCGCTGGGACGAAGTCGACCAGCCCCGAGCGTACAGCGTCGACGCAGGCTACTTCGTTGCAGACCAGGTGACCCGGGCCGGTGTGGGCCCACTGGATGAACCTCCCCCAGTTGGAGGCTACGAGAGCGGGTTCGGCGGCTGCTTCTATCTGCTGTTGGATGGTGGCCATGGGTGCCTCCGTTCCTTACCCCGGACGGTAGCTCGCTCGCCTCAGGGTACCCACTGTCTTGACGGTGGAATCCGCGGGCTGCGGTCAGGAATGGAACGGAGGCACCAGGCCGTGACGCCTTGCGCTCAGCCTCGCTGGACGCTCACTGCTTGATCGCCTCGTAGTCCTCGCCGGCGTCATCGAGCGAGCAGTAGGTGGCGATGAACAGGAACACTGCGTTTTCGTCCATTGACGCTCCTGTCTTCGCGGCGACGGGTCGCCTCTTTGGCGTGAGCCCCTTACCGTCTCCGCACTGCGGTCGTGGACGTCCTACCCGATTCGATTAGCACCCGGCGACAATCGGCCGAGCCGTTTTCAGGCGCCGGCTGGTTTGGCGTGGCAGGCGGATGGCGACCGTACAATGAAGACCATGGACCACGAGCCGCCGATCACGGAGATCCAGCCGTCGCCCGCGCACGCGCGAGCGACGGGTACGCACGTCACCTTCCTCGGCCACGCTTCGACCGTGCTCGAGATGGACGGGGTGCGCATCGTGACCGACCCCGTCCTCCGGCGGCTGGTCGGCCCGCTGTACCGGCGGGTGCCGCAGCCGCTCACCGAGCCGCTGGCCGACCCGGACGTGCTGCTGATCTCTCACCTGCACCTCGACCACTACGACCCGCGCTCCATGCGCCTGTTCCGGCGCGACACGCCCGTCCTTGTTCCCGTGGGCGCCGGGCTCTCGCTGCGCTGGCGCGGGTTCAAGGACATCCACGAGATCAGCCCGGGCGAGAGCGTGCGTGTGGGGCCGGTGGAGATCACGGGCACCCAGGCGAAGCACCGCGGTACGAGGCATCCGCTGGCCACGAGGACCCCGAGCCTCGGCTACGTCGTCTCGGGGTCACACAGCCTGTACTTCGCCGGCGACACGGGCTTCTTCTCCGAGATCGCCGACGTCTGGCGGGAGCGCCTGGACGTGGCCCTGCTGCCCATCGCCGGCATAGGCCCGAGGATGCCCGAGTTCAAGCACATGAGCCCGCGTCACGCGGTCCAGGCCATGGACTTGCTGCGACCGCGCCTCGTGATCCCCATCCACTGGGGTACGTACCACCTGCCGGGCACCGCCCTGTTCCGCTTCGGCCCCGACTTCCACCGCCGGGCCCCGTTCCTGTTCATGGCTCAGGCGGCCGACCTCGAGCCGGAGGTGCACACCGTGCTGCTGCGCCCGGGCGAGGGGCTCTCCGTGGAGGAGACGCTCGCGGGGCACGCGGGGCACGCCGAACGCGGCTGGCCGGCGGCGGCGCACCACCCGGACGGTCCCGCCGAGCTCGCCGGCCCGGGCGTGCCCGGTGGGGTGTTCTAGGCCCGCGTCCCACTCGCGCTGGCGCGGGCCTCCGTGGCCGCCCCGTCAGAAGACGTCGGCGACCTCGATGCGCCCGTCCTCCACCGCCTTCTTCATGGCCGCGTAGTCGGCCTCGTTCTGGGTCGCGTAGGCCTCCGCGAAGTCGGCCATCGCCACGTCGAAGCGGTCCTTCTTGCCCAGGTACGAACTGATCGCCACCGGGTCGCCGGAGCGCGCGTGGCCCTTGACCAGCGTCCAGGCGCAGAGCTCGCCGTAGGCCAGCAGGTGCGCAACGTCCATGGTCGAGGCGTCCGCGGACCCCTTCCAGTCGCGCAGTTGCCTCCAGTAGAAGTCACCGCCGGCGGGACCGTGGCTCCAGCCGAGGAAGATGTCGCTCGCGGACTGCGTGAGCCGCTGCCCGGTGACGACGCGCTCGCCCTGGTGCTTGAAGCGGCTGCGCCGCAGGTACGGCTCGAGCACCGAGCGCCCGGCCTCCTTGACCTGCAGGAACAGGACGTCGTTCTCGTCGTGGCCGGTCAGGGCGCCGATGAAACAGCGGGTGCCGACCGAGCCGACGCCCACCACCTTGAGCGCCATGTCGTCCAGGCGGTACCGGTCGACGAGCACCTTGACGTCGGGGCGCAACGAGCTGCGGTAGGTCTCGTAGTTCATCCTGGTGGCCCGCTCGACGTCCTTGGGCAGCAGACCCAGAGGGACGTCCCTGAGCGAGATGATGAGTGGGGGCGCGCTGATGATCTTCCGCGAGCCGTCCTCGACCGTGGTGAGCTTGGCCGCCGCCTGCGCGCTGTCCCGGTTGGTCGCCTTGGCCGCCGTCCGGGCGGTGTCGGCGCGCAGTACGGGGTCGTGGATGCCGGCCAGGATACGGTCGACGCCGAGCTGGGTGTACCAGATCGTCAGCGTGTCCTCGCCGGCGAACCGGCGCATGAAGGCGCGGTATGCGCGCGCTCCGGCGAGGGCGATGGCGCGCTGATTCTTTCGGCTGATGCCGTTCTCACGAGCTGCCACCACCAGGCTCGCGACGAGCCGCTTGACGTCCCACTCGAACGGGCCCGGCAGCGTTTCGTCGAAGTCGTTGACGTCGAACACCAGCGAGCGCTCCGGCGAGCCGTAGACGCCGAAGTTCATGAGGTGAGCGTCGCCGCACAGCTGGACCTCGAGGTCCGTGCGCAGGCCTGCGCCGAGGTCGGCGGCCATCACGGCGGGCGCGCCGCGGTAGAAGCCGAACGCGTTCTGCAGCATGCGCGCGTGGCGGGCCGGGACGAGGAACTGCAGCCGGTCCTTCTCCTGCTGTTCGAGGATGGCGATGGGGTCGCGGCGTCCCTCCGCCGGCTCGAAGGCGCCGAGCGCCTCCACCGGCACCGTCTGGCGCTGCACCTTGCCGGCCGCCGACCGCTCCTCTCGCGTCGGGTGCCTGCGGCGGCGGAGTCCGGCCGGCGTGGCGGCCGTGGCGGTCTGCGCCGGCCGTGGCGCCTTTGCCTTCGGCGCCTGCTTGACCGGCCGCGTCGCGATCCACCCGGCGTCCGCCGGCTCGACCCTGACGGAGGACTCCGTCGTTGCAGCCTTCGCCGCGGCCTTGCCTGCGCCGCTCTTCGCCGTGCGTGTCGCCATGGTCGCCTCCCGGTCCGGACGCGGCGCGGCGGGGCCGCGCGTCTCGCGGGCATGATACCCATTAATTACGGCGGCGAGCATGTCCTCGCCGTCCGTCCATCGCGGCCGTCGCCGGCGCCCGCCCGACTGCCGTCGACGCCTGTGTACGGGTTCTTCGCTGGTCCGACGTGGAAAGATTGGCGTTGTATGGGGCAGGGATGGGATGATTGCAGTCCCACAGAAGTCGGAGGCAAGTCATGGTCAAGGCGAGCGGCAACGTGCGCATCGGAGTGGTCTCCGACACTCACGGCTATCTCGACCCGCAGGTGGTCGAGGCGTTCGCCGGCGTCGACCACATCATCCACGCCGGCGACATCATGGACCCCATCACCCTCGAGGCGCTTGCCGCCGTCGCCCCGGTCACCGCCGTCGCCGGCAACATGGACGACGGCAAGCTGGGCAAGCTGCCCAAGGAGGTCGCCGGCAAGGTCGGCGGCGTCCGTTTCATCGTCGGGCACAAGCGCAAGCGGCTGCTCAAGCGTCTCACGAACGGCAAGATCGAGGGTGTGGGCAGGCATGACGTGCCCGACCTCATCGTGTGCGGGCACGACCACCTGCCGGCGGTAGAGTGGGTGGACGGCACGCTGTACCTGAACCCGGGCTCCGCCAGCGCCCCCCACTACGAGGACGACGACCCGAGCGTCGCCATCGTCGAGAGCGGCAGCGCCGGGCTCAACGTATGCTTCGTGCGCATCCCGCGGCGCGCGGACGACGAGAGCTGACCCCGGCCTGGGTGGGGAAGAGCGCGTGAAGTCGCACACCGTGTACAAGACCTTCCAGATCCCCGAGCGGCGGGCGTTCGTGCGCATCACCGAGGACGTCCAGGCGGCAGTCGACGGGGCCGGCATCCGCGAGGGCATGGTGCTCGTGGCGGCCATGCACATCACCGCCGGAGTGTGGATCAACGACGACGAGCCCGGCCTGCAGGCCGACGTGCTCGAGTGGCTGGACAAGCTGGCGCCGCCGTCCTGGCAGCCGCCGGCCAACGACGTGGCCCGCCAGCTTCTGCCGGACCCCGGCGACTACCGGCACCACCGCCACGGCTACGAGGACAACGGCGACGCCCATCTTAAGAACCTGCTGGTGCACCACCAGGTGATCGTGCCGGTCACGGACGGCCGCCTGGACCTCGGTCCCTGGCAGGCCGTCTTCTACTGCGAGTTCGACGGGCGACGCTCCAAGCGGCTCATCATCAAGGTGCTGGGGGAATAGACTTTCGCGGACGGCCCGGAGGCCGGCGACAAGGAGGGTTCACATGAGTGACAACGACAACGACCAGCGGCCCGTCCGGCCGGAGGTCGTCAACGAGACCGTGGTCGTCGTGGACGGCCGCCGGGCCGCCAGCGGCGCCTGGGGCCTCGTGCTTGCCGTCGGCGTCGTCGCCGTCGTGTTCGGAATCCTGGTGCTGGCCAACATCTGGGGCAGCGTGCACCTGGTGGCCATCTTCGCCGGCCTGTTCCTGCTGTTCGCCGGCGTGCTGCAGTTCTTCATCGGCGGCGGCGGCAAGACCGGGCGCACCGTCGCCGGCGTCATCGCCATCGTCGCCGGCGTCGCGCTCATCGCGTGGCCGGAGGTGTCGGTCAAGACGGTCGCCGTCATCGTGGGTCTCGCGTTCCTCATCAGCGGCATCTCCGTGATGGTCGCCGCCATCGCCGCCCGCGGCGACGGCTACAGGGTCGTCGTCGGCTTCGGCGTCGTCATCGCCATCGTCGGGCTCGTCTTCATCATCTGGCCCGGGCCGACGGTCACCGTCCTCATGGTCCTGGTCGGCCTCGCAGCGCTGCTGTTCGGCATCGGCGCCATAGTGCAGGCGCTCTCGCTGCGGCGAGCGTTGAAGGCCTGACGTGGCGGATGAAGAGCAGCAGGGGGTCCGCAGGCCTTCCGTGTTCGTAGGACGCATGGTCGCGTCCAGCCGGTTCTTCGTGCTGGTCGCCACCCTGAGTCTGTTCCTGGCCTTCATGGCCGTGATGGTGTCGACGATCATCACCACGGTGCTGACCATCCTGCATGCCATGGGCGGCGACCTGAACCAGAACGAGATGATCGGCAAGCTGATCAAGCAGGCCGACTACGCGCTGCTGGCCACGGTGCTCTACGTGCTCGCCCTCGGCCTCTACAGTCTCTTCGTCGACGACCAGGTGCCGATGCCCGCGTGGCTGCGCATCCACGACCTCGGCAACCTCAAGGAACTGCTGGCCGGCGTGGTCGTCGTGGCCATCGCCGTCATCTTCCTGGGGCAGGCGCTCACGTGGGACGGCGCGAGCGACCTGCTCGCGCCCGGGCTCGCATCGGCTGCCGTCATCGCGGCGCTGGCGCTGTTCCTGTGGCAGGCGGCGCGGGAGCGGCACCTGGACGCCGAGGAGAGGCTTGTCGAGCACGAGCGCGTCGGGAGTGGCGAGCCCCCTCGCTAAGCCTGGGACTCGCCGGCTGGAGCGGCGCAGTCGTCTGAGGGGCCGCCCCGGTCAGCGCCGGCGAAGGGGCCGTCCTCGGCCTGCTGAGCCGTCTCCTCCAGCTGCTCCTCCATCTTGCGGCCCATCCGGCTCTTCTGGCCCAGGTTCTGGACCACGAGGGCGACCACGGTGATCAGGTAGAGCTGGCCGAAGATGGCCTCCAAGACGGCCGCCATACGCCCGATGCTCGTCGCTGCGGTGAGGTCTCCGTAGCCGGTGGTCGTGATGGTCACGAAGCTGAAGTAGAGGTAATCGATCGCCGGCGTGTCTTTGGGGACCACGTCCGTCAGTTGCGCGAAGAACTGGTTCCCGCTGACGAGCGCGATGAGCCCGTAGGCGGTGGCGGAGAACATCGCGATAAGCATGTAGACGCACACGGCGCCGTAGAAGGTGTTGAGGCTGATCACCGGGTGCCCAACCAGTCGCCTGAGGATGGCGACCGGCGCGACGACGACCAGCAGGATGGTCAGGATCTTGTTGACCAGCTGGGCCGTGTCGTCGTTGCCCACGAGCATGAGGACGATCGCCAGCAGGGTCACCAGCGGGATCAGGGCGAGCGCTATCCGCAGGATGCGCCGCTTGACCTGAGACGCGCGCAGCGCGAGCCACGTGGTCGTGGCGAAGATGACCATGGAGACGATACGGCCCGCGTTGCCGTCGCCCGCGGCGGCGACGACGAAGAAGCTCACGATCAGCAGCAGCAGGACGAGGCCGAAGCTGTCGGCGAAACGCGGCGAGTCCTCCAGCACGCGCAGCCGACGGCCGGGCCGCTTCTCGCCGGGTGTCACTTGGTCCGTCATCACGCGGAACTGTATCCCACAGCGGCGTGTGGCGAAACGGCGAAGCCGTGTGGCGCGGTCGAACGGGCCGGCCGTCTCGTGCGTCCTTCTTCGTACGGGCAGGTGCCTGCGGGCACGCCGCGAATGCCCAACCTGTACACTCCCTGAGAGGTTCCTGAGGGCATGCAGAACGGCAGCTACACCAGGTATTCGTCCGGGCCGGGCGGCCAGCGGCGGCGCCGGCAGCGGCAGGCGCGCCGCCGCCTCCTGCTCGTCATCGTCATCGTCGTGATAGTGGTGGCCGCGGCCGCCGCCTTCATCGTCCTGCGCGGCCGCGGCGACTCCGACGGCTCTTCGTCCGGGCAGAACGACGGCGACACGACGTCGGCGCAGACCACTCCGACGGCGAAGGCCACACCGACCACGCCGCCGCCCAAGGTGTGGGTCGCCGGCAGGTCGGACCCCGTGCGCGTGTGGGTGGGCGGCGACTCCATGGGCGGCGAGCTCGGGTTCGCGCTCGGTCCCCTGCTGCAGGACTCCAAGGTCTTCAAGCCCGTCACCTTCTACAAGGAGTCCAGCGGCATCTGCCGGTACGACTTCTTCAACTGGCAGAAGGAGATCGAATCCGTGGTCAAGACCGCCAAGCCGCAGGCCGCCGTGATCATGATGGGCACCAACGACACCCAGTCGATCTCGCAGGACAACGGCAAGTGGATCGCCTACGGCAACATGGACTGGAAGAAGGCCTACGAGAAGCGCGTCGGCGACATCATCGACACGTTCCTCGACGCTGGGGTGCGCCGCGTCTACTGGGTCGGCATGCCGATCATGGGCGAGGACTGGCGCAACTCCCGCATGCGGCTGATCAACAAGGTCTTCCAGAAGCAGGCCGAGAAGCGCCCGGGGGCCGAGTACGTCGATATCTGGGACCTGTACACCAACTCGGACGGGTCCTTCGACCCTTCGCTCCGCCTCTCGGACCAGGTGCACTTCACCACCGACGGGCAGGCGCTCCTGGCCAACAAGGTGCTGAAGGCGATCAAGGCCGACTGGCTGCCGCCTGCGTCGGAGGCGCCGAGCGAGTCGCCTTCGGCGAGCCCCTCGGCCTCCGCTTCCTCACTCTGACGCGGTCGCCGGGCCGCGGTGGTTCGGCGCGGCGGGCGTGGCGGATAATAGGAGTGTCATGACGTTCCTCTTCGCCACGTTCCCCAGCGATGTGCTCGACGACCCGAAGCGGCCGCTGTTCGTGCTGCTCTTCGGGTTCATCATCACGTTCATCGTCGCGCGCGTGAACACCCGCGCGGCGCGGCGGCGCGGCGGCTCGGGCCGTCACATCGCGAGCGTGGTCACGCCGGGCGGCCTGCACATCCACCACGCCGTGTTCGGCATCATCGGCATGGTCGTCATGGGCATCCTCGAGTTCGCCTTGCAGCCGGGGAGCCCGTGGGTGGAGGCGATCGCCTTCTGCTTCGGCGCCGGCGCGGCGCTCACGCTGGACGAGTTCGCCCTGGTCCTGCACCTCGAGGACGTGTACTGGACGGGGGAGGGCCGCAAGAGCATCGACGCCATCATCCTGGGGGTCACCTTCATGACGCTTCTGCTGACGGGGCTGCTGCCGAGTACCTTCAGCGAGCTCGGCGACTACATCACGCTCTCGCGCTGGGTGCTGTCCGTGCTCGTCGTCATCGGCGCGGTCTTCGTCGTCGTGTGCTACCTCAAGGGCAAGCTGTTCACCGGCACGGTCGGGATCTTCGTGCCGCCGGTGGCGCTCGTCGGGGCGCTCCGCCTGGCCAAGCCGGGCTCGCCGTGGGCGCGCCGGCGCTACGCCGGCAACGCGCAGACCATGGAGCGCGCCCGGCGGCGGGACGAGAGCTTCCACCAGCTGTGGGAGCGCCGCAAGCACGCGGTGTGGGACGTGATCGGCGGCAAGCCGCATCTCTCGCTGCCGCGGAGCGACGGCCACCATCGCGACCACGGCCGCGGCCCGAAAGGCGACTCGCGGGAGTCGCACGTCTGAGCCGCGCCGGCGGCCGGGTCAGGCGGCCGGCTCTTCCTCGTCCCCGGCCGCCGCGCCGTCTGCCGGCTCGTCCAGTTCGCGGGGGCTGCCGGCGCCGTACGTGATGAGCGCCAGCTCGTAGGCGATCAGCGCGAGCACCACCGCGGTCACGCCGGCCACCGAGCCGGTGACGAAGAGGAGCACGACCACGGCGACGGGTACGCCGGCCACTCGCAGCAGGTCGAGGTGCTCCGCCATCCAGCGGCCGGCGCGGGTGTCGGGCGTGGAGAGGTCGGACGCGACGCCGAAGAGCCGCGCGAACCCGCTGCCCATCGCCTGCAGCCACTCCGGCCGTTCGGCGAGGAGCGCGGCGACGGCGACGATGACCCCGGCGACCGCGATC
>CAVOMB010000067.1:0-21089 GCA_963696935.1 uncultured Thermoleophilia bacterium
ACGCCGCGCACGAGCAGCACGAGGCTCACGGCGTTGGCCGCGATCAGGAGCGCGATGAAGAGGAACGACAAGGTCCGCGCGAGCCTGCCCGGCTCGTCCTGGCGTTCGTAGACGGCGATCGAGGCGACGAGCAGTATCCCCGAGACCAGAGCGAACAGCCAGAAGGGGTCGACACCCAGGCTGCGGCCGACCCAGGTCTGGCAGGCGACGATCAGGAGCGCGGCCGCGAAGATGGGCCGCCGCGACTCCGGCGCGGTGACGGTGCGCCAGCTGGGCGCGCCGCGCTTGCCGGCGGGCCTGGCGTCTGGACCGGGGGCGACGGGCGCCATCAGGCGCCGGGCCCGCCGGGCCCGCTGACCACGCTGCCGGCGGTCTCGCCGCCGTCCATGACGATGACGGAGCCGGTGAAGTAGGCGGCCTCGTCGCTGGCGAGATAGGCAAAGAGGCCGGCGAGCTCCTCGGGCGTGGCGTGGCGCCCGAGCGGGATGCGCTCGTTGACCTGAGCGAGCATCTCGGGCGTGTACTCCGACTCCTGCATCGGCGTCAGTACGTAGCCGGGGCAGACGGCGTTGACGCGCACGGTGGGCGCCCACTCGAGCGCCAGCGAGCGGGCGAGCGCCACGAGGCCCGCCTTCGACGCGTTGTAGTCGGCGTAGTACCGGTAGCCGACGAGCGCGTTGGTGGAGGCCGTGAAGATGATGGAGCCGCCGCCCGCCGGCAGCATCTTGGCGACGGCCGCCTGCGCGGTCCAGAACGCGCCGCTGAGGTTGGTCCCGATCACGCGGTCCCACTGCTCTGGGCCGATGTCTGCGGCGGGGCTTCGCTCGCTGATCCCCGCGTTGGCGACGAGCACGTCCAGCGCGCCGATCTCGGCGAACGCCGCCTCCACCTGCGCCCGGTCGCCGACGTCGCAGGCGATCACGTCCGGCCCTGGCGTGCGCGCCAGGACGACGACCTCGCAGCCCTCGTCGCGGAACCGCTGGACGGCGGCCGCGCCGATGCCGCTGGTCCCGCCGGTGACGACCACCCGTTTGCCTGCCAGACTCCCCATGGTCGTCCTCCTCGTCGTCCCGGCTCCAGCCGTCCGTCACTGCCTGTATCCTATCCGCATGTCCGAGCCCCGCACGCCCTTCATCGGTGTCGTCAGCGACACCCACGGCTACTACGATCCGCAGCTGGACGAGTTGTTCGCCGGCGCCGAGCGCATCGTCCACGCCGGCGACATCGGCACCTTGGACGTACTCTCTCGCCTCAGGGCGCTCGCTCCCGTCACGGCGGTGCTCGGCAACACCGACCTTCCGTACTGGGAGGACGACCTGCCGCGGGAGACCGAGGTCGAGGCGCTGGGCCTGCGCATCCTGCTGTGCCACATCGGCAAGAGCCTGATGGGCCGGCACGACCCCGTGGCCGAGGGCTACGACCTCGTAGTCAGCGGCCACAGCCACAAGGCCGCCGTGCAGTGGCGTGAGCAGACGCTGTTCCTCAACCCGGGCGCGGCCGGCAAGGGCCGGTTCGGCATCCCTCGCACGCTCGCGCTGGTCACCGTCGGCGAAGACGGGCGGCCGGCGCCGGAGATCGTCCCGCTGGACCGGCCGGAGGCGCGCTGAGCGCACCGGCCGCGCTCAGCGGGTAGGACGTCCCGGTCAGCGCTTCCTGACGGCATCGTACGCGGCGAGCGCCCGCAGGTGCGCAGGCGCGTCGTGACGGAATATGACCGGGCGCGGAGGCGCTCAACCGCCAGGCCGCGAGCACGGCAGGAGGACCGAGATGACGGATCAGGACGGCGGCGCGGGCATGACGCCCGAGCACCGCGCGTCGCTCGACCGCCTGCGCGCGGCCTGGGGCCGCATGGATGGCAAGACCGTCCTGGTGACCGGCGCGACCCGCGGCATCGGCCGGGAGACGGCCGTGCGGCTCGCCGGGCTGGGGGCGGACGTCCTCGTGCACGGCCGCGACGCCGCCCGCGGTGCGGATGTCCTGGCGGCCGTCCGCGCCGCGTCGGCTCCCGGAGCGCGGCCGGCTCTTCACCTCGCCGACGTGAGCTCGCTGGACGGCGTCCGCGGTCTGGCGGCTGCCGTCACGCGCGAGCGCGGCCGCCTGGACGTCCTCGTTGCCAACGCCGGCGTCTTCGCGCTCGAGCGGCGTGAGACCGGCGACGGCCTCGAGCTCACGTTCGCCGTGAACTTGGTCGCGCCGGTGCTCCTCGCGGCGCGGCTGCTCCCGGCATTGCGTGCCGCGGCCCCGGCGCGGGCCGTCATCCTGAGCTCGGCCTCTCACTGGACGGGCGCGATCCGCTGGGACGACCTACAACTGGCCCGCCCCGGCGCCTACGCGCCTCTGGTCGCTTACGACCAGTCCAAGCTGGCCGTGCTCATGCTCACGCTGGTGTTCGCCCGGCGCCTGCAGGGGAGCGGAGTCACGGCCGTGTGCCTCGACCCCGGCGACGTGGCCACCTCGATGCTGGCGTCCGGGTGGCCGGAGCTGGCCGGCATCCCGGTCGCTGACGGCGCGGTGACCAGCGTGTACCTCGCGTCGTCGCCCGAGGCGGCCGGTCTCTCGGGCGTGTACCTGGAGGGCGGCGAGGTCACCACCCCGCTCGCCGCCGCCCTCGACGTGGCCGCGCAGGAGCGTCTCTGGGCCGCGGTCGAGACCGTCGCCGGCCCGCTCGGCGTGTAGCTCGGGGTATACATTCAAGGACATTGACGTACGAGACCGCGTGCGCGGTACGGAAGCGCGGCCTCGTTCCCGCGCGGAGGACAGCACACATGGACAAGACACCACCGGTGACCGTCTACTCGCTCACCACCTGCGGCTGGAGCCGCAAGGCCAAGGAGTACTTCAAGCAGCGAGGCATCAAGGCGTCCGTCATCGAATACGACACGGCGGGCCCAGACCTGCAGCAGAAGATCAGCGCGGAGATGCACAAAGAGGGTGCGGACGGGTTCCCGTTCGTGCGTATCGGTGGCAAGGTTGTCAAGGGATACGACCCGGGGGCCTACGACAGGCTCCTGGGCGCCTGACGGCCGTAGACGCACGAGGATCAGAGGAGCGAGGGAAAGTGGCGGAGCAGATCAAGGTCGAGTTGTACACGCAGAGCACGTGCCCGTGGAGCCGCAACGCGCGCGCGTGGCTCGACAACCACCACGTGCCGTACGAGTTCGTCGACTACGACCTCGCCGACGAGGGGCTGCAGCGGCACATCCAGGAGGAGATGGTGGCGCGCGGTGCGTCGGCGTTCCCGTTCGTCAAGATCGGCGACGCCGACTTCATCATCGGCTACAACCCGGACGCGTTCGCGCGCCTGCTCGGACTGCCCAAGGACGCCGATCAGGCGGCCGCGGACGCCGGTGCGTGCGACGCGGAGTTCGGGGCCGGCGCCTGAGAGCTGAGGGCGCGCGCTGCGCGACCGGCGGTGGGGGCACAGCGGTGCGAAGGGCCAAGTGGGAGAAAGAAGATGGTCGGGGTGGGCGGATTTGAACCGCCGACCTCTCGGTCCCGAACCGAGCGCTCTACCAAGCTGAGCCACACCCCGACGCGGAGACGGATTCTACCGGAATGCGGCCGGGGGCGCTAGCCGACGTAGCTGGGCTGGCGAGTGCACCGGGGGCGCACCACTCAGTAGCCGACGCAGTCGGGCTCGCGGTTGTTCGTGCCTTCCCCAAACGCACAAATTCTTTCATTGACAGTCAACGCAGCACGTCAGTAGGGTCGGGACGGTAGGGTCGCCCGCGGTGCCGGGAGATACCCGGGGACCGCGGGCGAAGTCTCTTCTCAAGGGGGAGTCATGAGGCTAGCTCGCAAGGGGATTCCGCTCGTGTTCATCGTCGTGGTCGCGTTGCTCATCGCGGCCGGCGCCGCGTTCGCGGCCAAGCCCACCAAGCTCATCATCGTCACGATGGACCAGATGAGGCCCGAGTACGCCCAGCAGTTCAACATGACACACGTCCTGTGGCTGCAGAACCACGGGGCCAACTTCAAGAACGCCACGGTGGGCCAGATGGCCTCCGAGACGGTCGTCAGTCACAACACCATCGTCAGCGGCCAGTTGCCCAAGCACATGGGCTGGACCGACGAGGTCATGCGCGACACCGGGAACGTACTTGGCTACGGCGCCGGAGCGATCGTCACGGTCGGCGACCTCACTTACGACCAGTTCACTGCGCTCGTCGAGGCTGAGGGCTATCCCAAGCTCGGCGACTACATGCACGCCAAGTTCCCGGGCGAGATCGTCGCCAACTTCGGCGGCAAGTATTACCAGGTCGCCTCCACGGCTGCTTCGAGCTCCGACACGTGGGTGACCTACGGCAGCAAGAAGGATGTCGACCCGGCCTGGGGTCTGCCTTGGACCGGCAAGTACCGTGGCGTCGACACCGCCGGCAACGTGCCCAGCTACATCACCGACGACAACCGCTTCAAGATCAGCACGGGCAACCACGCCGCTCTCGGCAATGACTACTACAACACCGACGTTGACAAGCCGGCGTATCTATATGCCGAGGACGGCCGCATGGTCCCGGGTCCCTACGAGACGAACCTGGGCGGCGACGACTGGGTGGCCGACGCGGCCATCAAGGTCATCGAGAACGAAGACTGGTCGGCGATGCACCTGAACTTCAGCGGCATCGACAAGATCGGTCACATGTGGGGCGGCGGCGCAGTCGACACGATCGCCAACTACAAGTGGGACGCGTCGACGATCATGAACGAGGTCCACATGCCGTGGATCGCCAAGAACGCCGATGACCAGCTCGGCAGGGTGATGCAGGCCGTGAAGGACGCGGGCGACTGGAACAGCACGCTGTTCGTCGTGCTCGCCGACCACGGGTCGACCTACGCGAAGAACGCCCACTACGTCGACGCTGCCGGCGGCGGCAACCTGAGCTGGTACTACGATCCGAACAACCAGTGTGCCAACACCAGCTACGGTCGGGCGGGCGCCAACAACGACGCCGTCCTGGCGCCGCTGAACGCGACCGGCAACCTCGCGTACAGCTATCAGTCCACCGCCATCGAGGCGTGGCTCATCGACCGCAGCTGGGCCAAGAAAGCCGAGACGGCCCAGGCAATGAAGGGCATGCCGGACGTCATCGCGACCTACGTGCGCTGGGGCGACCGGTTCGTGCTCTCATCCACCGGCAAGATGACCAAGACCGAGCGCGCGTGGTGGGCGAGCCATGGGCAGAAGCTCGTGAACACCATGGCCTCGTCGACCGGCCCGGACGTCATCGGTCTGCTCAAGGACAAGACCGGTTACGGCGTCTACGGCGACCACGGAGGCGCGCAGAAGTCGGTCCAGCGTGTCCCGATGGTGATGTACGTGAAGGGCATGAGGCACATCGAGAGCGGGGCGCCGTTCCGTCTCGTCGACGTGCTGCCGACGGTGCTTCGCAATATGGGCATCCATCAGATGGCTCCGATGGACGGCAAGGCGTACAACCTGCCGCTCTGAGGCTCGGCGTCGTTTGACGAACAAGACGGGCGGGGCGGCTGTAAGGGCCGCCCCGCCCGTTCTGCGTACGGGATACCGGCCGCCGCCGGCAGGCGTGGTCCGGTCAGACGGCGCCGCGGCCGCCGGCCCCGGCGCCGGCGGTGCGGCCGAGCGACGAGAGCAGCTTCTGGATGCTCTCGTTGATGGCCTCGGCCGTCTCGTGCACGGCCGCCTTCTCCGGGTAGATCTCGTAGCGTTCGCGCTCTTCCGGGGGCGTCAGGTTGGGCATGATGACGTTGGCGCCGCGCTCCAACCCGTGAGCGCGGCCGCCGGTCTTGTTGACCAGCGAGAGGGCCGTCGTCGCCGGCAGGTTCGCGTCCGGGCGCGCAAGGCGCGTGAGCGCGAGCACCTTGCAGGTCGCGAGCTCCGTGTTGGCCGACTGGTCCGCGGGCCAGTCGCCTTCCGCCTGCCGCCGCGCGAACTCCTGTCCCAGCGGCGTGGCGGGGTGGGGCAGGTAGGGGCCGAGCCCGATCATGTCCATGTCCATGTGGCGGAACAGCTCGATGTCCGCGGCGATGCTGGCCCAGGTCTGGCCGGGGATCCCGACCATGATGCCGGTGCCGGCCTCGTACCCGAGCTCCTGCAGGCGGCGCAGGATGCGCATGCGGTCGCTGACCTTGCCCGGCAGGTCGGGGTGGATGTGCCGGTACAGCTCGTCGTCGGAGGTCTCGAAGCGCAGCAGGTAGCGGTCGGCGCCGGCCTCCCGCCAGGCGGCGAGGTCCTCGTCCGGGCGCTCGCCGAGGCTCAGGGTGATGGCGGCGACGGGCGTCTCGGAGCGGATGCGCCGCAGGACGGCCGTCATCCACTCCCGCGTGATGCCGTAATCCTCGCCGGCCTGGATGACGAGAGTGCCGTAGCCGAACTCGACCGCCTTGCGTGCGCACTCCAGCACGACGTCCGCGGGCACGCGGTAGCGCTCCACCCCGCGGTTGCCGGCGCGGATGCCGCAGTAGGTGCAACCGCGCACGCAGTAGTTGCTGACCTCGATGAGGCCGCGGAGGTGGACGGCGTCGCCCACGAAGCGGCGTCGCGCCTCGTCCGCCGCGGCCCAGAGCTCCTCGAGGCGCGCCTCGTCGGTCTCGCGCAGCCACCACTGGATGGCCTCGTGGCTGAGCGCGTCGGCGACGCCGAGGGGCGGGGCGGAGGTCACGTCAGCAGAGGTCGTCGACGGCTGCGTCTGCAGGCAGGCCGGAGGTGACCGGCTCCGCCGGTGCGCGCCCGGCCCGCCGCTCCCGCGCCGCGTGCAGCGCCTCGAGCGCAGCTGGGAACGGCTGCAGCGCCCGGTCGAAGATGCCCAGGCTGAACGCGATCACCAGGCCGTAGTTGGTGATCGGCACGCCCTGCTCACGGCAGCGCAGGATGCGCCCCAGCATGGCCCTGCGATTGAACGTGCAGGCGCCGCAGTGGATCACGAGGTCCCACTTCGAGAGGTCGTCCGGGAAGTCGTGCCCCTGCATGTGCTCGATGTTGAGCTTGCCGCCCACGTACTGGGTGAGCCACCGGGGGATCTTGACCCGGCCGATGTCCTCGGCGATGGGGTGGTGGCTGCAGGCCTCGGCGATGAGGATGTTGGCGCCGCTCTTCAGGTCGTCGACCGCGAGCGTACCCTCGACCTGGCTCACGAGGTCGCCCTTGAAACGGCTGAAGAGGATGCTGAAGCTCGTCATGGGCACCTCGAGCGGCGTGTCGGCCGCCACCTTGAGGAACGCCTGAGAGTCGGTGACGACGAGCTTCGGTGGCCGGTTGAGGCGCTCGATGGCGTTGCGGAGCTCCCGCTCCTTCACCACGAGCGCCATCGCGTCGCTGTCCATGAGGTCGCGGATGCTCTGCACCTGCGGCAGGATCAGGCGCCCGCGCGGCGCCTCCTTGTCGATCGGCACCACGAGCACGGCGAGGTCGCCGGTGTTGACCAGGTCGCCGAGGATCGACGGGTTGTCGATGAAGTCCGGCGGGGCCGCGTTGAGCAGCGCCTGGCGGAAGTCGAGCACGCCGCGGCCCTCGCTGGCGGTCGTGAGCACCGGCTTGAGCTTGAGGTCCTCCAGGCGCTTGACCGGCGCCGGCCGGCTCACGAGGTCGCTCTTGTTGAAGACGACGACGATGGGCGTCTTGCGCTCGAGGAACTCGTCCAGGATGCCGTCCTCGAACTCGCCCCAGCTACCCGCCTCGGTGACCAGCACGCCGAGGTCGGTGCGGTCGAACACCTGCGTGGTCTTCTTGGCGCGCAGCTCGCCGAGCACGCCTACGTCGTCGATGCCGGCGGTGTCGATGAAGAGGACCGGGCCGAGCGGGAGAAGCTCCATGGGCTTCTCGACCGGGTCGGTCGTGGTGCCGGCGAAGTCGCTGACGATGCTGACCTCCTGCCGGGTGATGGCGTTGAGCAGGCTGGACTTGCCGACGTTGCGGCGCCCGAAGATGCCTATATGGAGGCGCATGCCTTTCGGCGTGTCCATCAGTCCCATGCGAAGGATCCTTTCCGCGCGGCTCGCGCCGCGGACTAGGCTTCGGCGTCGCGGCCGCGGGTCTGGGGTGTCCCCAGACGGCACACGGCCTCGGCGGTGAGCAGCTCGTCGTACAGCTCGGCGGCGAGGATGCCCTCGGCGACGACGACGTCGCGGATTGTCGCTCCCTGCTTCTGCGCGCGGCGGGCGACGTCGCAGGCCGCGTCATAGCCGATCTCCGGCACCAGGGCGGTGGCCGCCGCGCTGGAGGCGCGAACGTGCGCGGCGCAGCGCTCCTCGTCGGCCTCGATGCCCTCCACGCAGAGCCGGCGCAGCATCTCGTCGGCGCCGGCCAGCAGCCGCAGGCTCTCGAGCAGGCAGTCGGCCACGAGCGGCAGGAACGGCGTTGAGCTCCAGGCTGCCGAGGCCGGCCGCGGTGGCGATGACGGAGTCGTAGCCGAACACCAGCAGCGCCACCTGGCTCACCGCCTCGGGAATCACCGGGTTGACCTTGCCGGGCATGATGCTCGACCCGGCCTGCCGGCGCGGCAGCCGGATCTCGCCCAGCCCGGCCTCCGGGCCGGAGCCCAGCAGGCGCAGGTCGCCGGAGATCTTGAGCAGCGTCGCGGCGTGCGCCTTGAGGATGCCGGAGACCTCGACGAACACGTCGACGTTCTGCGTGGCCTCGGTGAGGTTCTCGGCGCGCGCGAAGCCCGATGCCGGTGAGCTCGCGCAGCACGTCGACGACACGGAAGATGTACTGCCGCGGCGCGGCGAAGCCGGTGCCGATGGCCGTGCCGCCGAGGTTGACCACGCGCAGCCGCTCCTCGCACTTGTAGATGCGCCAGCGGTCGCGGTTGAGGGCCTCGGCGTAGGCGCCCATCTCGCGGCCGAGCGTCGTGAGCACCGCGTCCTGCATACTGCGTGCGCCCGACCTTGACGACGTGCGCGAACTCCTGCTCCTTGGCCTGGAAGGCCTCCTGCAGGGCGACGACCCGCTCCTCCAGCCGGTGCAGCAGGCCGATGGCCGCCAGCCGCAGCGCGGTGGGGTAGGTGTCGTTGGTGCTCTGGTGCAGGTTGAGGTCGTCGGTGGGGGAGACGCGGGCGTAGTCGCCGGGCTGCCCGCCGAGGATCTGCAGCGCGCGGTTGGCGAGCACCTCGTTGACGTTCATGTTGGTGCTCGTGCCGGCGCCGCCCTGCAGGCGGTCGACGACGATGTGCTCGTCGAGCAGGCCGTCGGCGAGCTCGCGGCAGGCGCGCTCGATGGCGTCGGCCTTGGCGTCGCCCTCCTGGCCCTCCCAGGCGCCGAGCGCCCGGTTGGTGCGCGCGCAGGCGAGCTTGACCACGCCGTAGGCCCGGGCGAGCTCCACGTGGACCGGGCGCCCGGCGAGCGGGAAGTTCTCGAGCGCCCGCTCGGTGTGCGCGCCGTGCAGGCTGCCCGCCGGCACGGCCACCTCTCCGAGCAGGTCGTGCTCGATGCGCACGTCGTCGCTCATCTTCCCACTCGTCGCTTCCGGAAGTGCGGCGCGGTCAGGCGCCGAACACCATCTTCTGGACCTGGACGCCCTCGACCGCGGCCAGCTTGGTCTTCATGCCGTCGGCCTCGTCCTCGGTACCGAAGAACTCGATGAGCACGACCCCGCTCGGCGAGCACACGTTCTCGCTCGCGTCGTGCAGCCCGACGCGCGTCTTGATGTTGCAGCCGTACTCGGTGAAGACCTTTTGCACGTCGACGGCGTTCTTGAGCCGGTCGCCGATGTGGATGCCGAGGATGATATGCGAGTCGCTCACAGTGGTCCCTTTCGCTTCAGTGTCGGTGGTCGTGGGTCTGTTGCTCAGCAGAGGACGTCGCGGTTGCCGGCGCGCACCTCCGTGAGCATCTTCTCGGTGAACTCGCGGCGCGCGGGGTCCATCTCCGCCACCTTCTCGGCGATCCTTGCCTCGCCGACGGACCGCGTCTCTTCGCTGCCGTAGTCGAGCAGGTACTCGAGGTAGGTGCTCAGGGCGTTGGGGTCGCAGTGGTGCTTGATGTCGCCGGGCTTGGCGAGGTCCATGAAGTCCATGCCGGTGCGGCCCAGGCGGTAACAGGCGGTGCAGAAGCTGGGGATGAAGCCGAGCTCGCTGATGTCGCGGATGACCTCGTCCAGCGTGCGGTGGTCGCCGAGCTGGAACTGGGCCGAATCGAACTTCTCGTCCTCCTCGTAGCCGCCGGGGTTGGTGCGGCTGCCGGCGCTGATCTGACTGATGCCCAAGGCGAACGTCTCCTGACGCAGGCTCGCCGTCTCGCGCGTGCTGAGGATCATGCCGGTGTAGGGGACGGCCAGCCGCAGGATGGCCACGATCTTGCGGAAGTCGACGTCGCTGACCGGCTGCGGCGGGTGGCCGGCCATGTCCGAGCCGCTCGCGGGCTCGAGGCGCGGCACGCTGATGGTGTGCGGGCCGACGCCGTACGCGCGCTCGAGCTCGCGGATGTGCTGCAGCATGGCGAGGATCTCGTAGCGCCAGTCGGCGAGGCCGAAGAGCACGCCGATGCCGACGTCGTCGATGCCGGCTTCCATGGCGCGGTGCATGCCGGTCACGCGCCAGTCGAAGTCCCTCTTCTTGCCGCCCACGTGCACGGCCTTGTACGTCTCGCGGTGATAGGTCTCCTGGAACAGCTGGAACGTGCCGATGCCCGCGCTCTTGAGATCGCGGAACTTCTCCACGCTGAGCGGCGCGATGTTGACGTTGACGCGCCGGATCTCGCCGTTGCCGCGCTTGACGTCGTAGATGGTCGCGATGCTGTCGAGGATGTACTTGAAGCCGTCCTGCTTGGGGTACGACTCGCCGGCGACCATGAGGATGCGCTTGTGGCCCTGGTCGACCAGCAGCTCGATCTCGTGGCGGATCTCCTGCTGCGTGAGCGCGCGCCGGTGGAGCTCCTTGTTGTGCACGCGAAACGCGCAGTAGAGGCAGTCGTTGTTGCAGAGGTTGCTGATGTACAGCGGGGCGAAGAGCACGAGGCGCGCGCCGTAGATGGCCTCCTTGACCTCGCGCGCCGTGGCGAAGAGCTCGGCCATCAGTTCCGGGTCGCTGATCGACGAGAGCACCGCCACCTCGTCCATCTCGAGCCCGTGCAGCTCGCGCGCCTTCGCGAGGATCTCGCGCACCCGTGGGGCGTCCTTGGTGGCGGCCGACTGCATCGCCTGGGCGATGGCGGCTTCGTCGATGAATTCTCCAGTCTCAGCAACGGCTGTCATGGACTTACTCCCTCGGGTCGACAGCTAGAGGCTCGGCGCAGTCCGCCGTAGCCGGGATCTCGAAACTGAACTCGGCCCACTCGCCCTGCTCGGAGTCGGCCCAGATGCGTCCGCCGTGCAGGTGGACGATGCGCCACGAGTTGTAGAGGCCTACGCCGGTGCCGCGGCGGCTCTTGATGGCCGGGTCGTCCAGGCGCGAGAAGCGGCGGAACAGCTTGTCCTGCTGGGCCGTGTCGAACCCCGGCCCGGTGTTCCACACGCTGATGCGCAGGCGCTCGCCCTCATTGCGGTCGTGCGACACTTCCGCCTTGACGCGGATGTCGCCGCCCTCGTTGCCGTACTTCACGGCGTTGTCGAGCAGGTTGACGGTGACGATGCGCAGCAGCGTGGGGTCGCAGCACACCGGCGGCAGGGCCGGGGACGGCATGCATACCATGAGGTGCATGCCGTGGGTGTC
Source organism: uncultured Thermoleophilia bacterium (assembly GCA_963696935.1). Classification (GTDB taxonomy): domain Bacteria; phylum Actinomycetota; class Thermoleophilia; order UBA2241; family UBA2241; genus CAIXSE01. Next base: position 11,623 of record CAVOMB010000067.1, read on the forward strand.
GGCCTGCACGCGCACAAGGTCGACGGCTTCCTCGAGCACGTCGGTCATGACGTCCACGCGCGAGCGCGTGGCCAGCTTGAGCTCTCCGCCCTCCACGCGGGCGAGGTCGAGGTACTCGCGCACGAGGGAGAGCAGGTACTGGCCCTTGCGCGCCATGCTCTCGACCTTGGCGCGCTGCTCGGGCGTGAGGTCGCCCAGATAGCCCTGGGCGAGGATCTGGGCGTCGGTGACCATGGAGGCCACCGGGCTCTTGAGCTCGTGGCTCACGAAGGCGAGCATCTGCGTGTAGGCGTAGTTGGCCTCCTCGAGCTGCTCGATGCGCCAGGCCTTCTCCACGGCCTGGCTGAGGCGCTCGGTGATGGCCATCTGCAGCTCGATGTGCTGCGGCTTGTAGGCGAAGGGCTCGCGGGAGCTGCGGAAGATGAACCCGACCACGCGGCCCTCGACGCTGAGCGGGCAGGTGAGGCTGGAGCGCACGCCCTCGCGTACAAGGAGCCGGCTGGAGCGGCTGCGCGGGTGGTCGCGGCTGTACGCCTCGAGGTCGCCGATGATGCGCGGCAGGCCGCGCTCGAGCACCTGCCGCAGCGAGCTGTTCTGGAGCGACTCGTAGTAGCCCTGCTTGACGAACATGCGGTCGTAGGAAGCGCGGTTGTAGTAGCTGGTGACGATGTTGCCCTGTTCGTCGACGAAGGCGAGGCCCATGCGGTCGCACGGGATCAGCGATTGGGTGTTCTCGAAGAGATAGTCCACGATGGCGCGCAGGGAAGGGCGCGCCGCGATCTTCTGGTTGACGGTGCGCAGGAGCGTCCGCGCCTCGGGGCTGATGGGCTTGAGGGCGGCGCCGTCGCGGAACGGGTCCACGTAGGTGACGGCGGGGCGCTGCGTCTGCTGGGGTTCGTCGGCCATCGGCCTCAAGTGTACCTCGTGCGGGCGGCCGGGCTGCCTTGATGAAGGTCAGCCCGGCCGCCGGTCGTCTGCTCTTGTGCTACGCCTGCGGGATGTGCTTGCCGCGGGCCGTGTACTCCGTGTGCAGGAGCTTGTGGCTCTTGTGGCCGCACGGTCCGTCCGTAAGGAACTCGCCGTAGGTCGCGAGCACGGCCGGGTTCTCGTGCGACTTGCGCACGGAGTAGGCCGAGTCCTCGGCGTAGATGGCCCTGGCCCGAGCCGCGCGGATGTCCGCGTTGGTCGGGATCGGCTGTCCGCCGCCGCCCAGGCAGCCGCCCGGGCAGGCCATGAACTCGATGAAGTGGCACTCGCTGAACTTGCCGCCGGCCTTGATGTCGTCCATGACCTTCTTGGCGTTGGCGGTGCCGTGTGCCACGGCGACCTTGAGCGTCGCGCCGTTCGAGCCAGTCCCAGTTGGGCACGAGGTGCGCGACGATGTCGGGCACGGGGCCCACCTTGGGGATCGGTGATCTCGGCGTACTTGACGCCCTCGAAGCCGCGCACCGGGATGATGTCGCCGTGATCGTAGATGCTCTCGATCTTCTCGCCGGTGACCAGCTCGATGACGGTGCGCAGGGCCGCCTCCATCACGCCGCCGGTGGCGCCGAAGATGACGCCGGAGCCGGTGGCCGAGCCGAACGGGTCGTCGAAGTCGCTCTTCGGCAGGGTCGGCACGTGCAGGCCGGCCTCCTTGAACATCTTGCCGAGCTCGCGCGTGGTGAGACCGTAGTCGACGTCCTGGAAGCCGGAGTCGTTCATCTCGGGCCGGTTGCACTCGAACTTCTTGGCCGAGCAGGGCATGAGCGCGACGCTCACGATGCTCGCGGGGTCGAAGCCGAGCTTCTCGGCGTAGTAGGTCTTGATGAGCGCGCCGAACATCTGCTGCGGGCTCTTGGCGCTCGAGGCGTTGGGCAGGTACTCGGGGTAGAAGTGCTCGAGGAACTTGACCCAGCCCGGCGAGCAGCTGGTGAACTGCGGCAGGGCGACGCTCTCGTCCTTCTCCACCAGGGCCTTGTAGAGCCGGAGGATGAGCTCGGTGCCCTCCTCGATGATGGTGAGGTCGGCGGTGAAGTTGGTGTCGAACACCTTGTCGAAGCCGGCGCGGCGCAGGGCCGTGTTCATCTCGAAGGTGACCGGGGTGTCCGGGCTCCAGACCGAACAGCTCGCCCATCGCCGAACGCGGCGCGGGGGCGGTCTGGATGACGACGTGCTTTTCGGGGTCGTCGATGGCCGCCCACACGGCGTCGGTCTCGTCCTTGGCGTACAGGGCGCCGACCGGGCAGCGGTTGACGCACTGGCCGCAGTTGATGCAGACGACGGAGCCCAGCGGCATGTCCTCGAAGGTCTCGATGGTGACCTTGTTGCTGCGGCCGACGGCCTCCAGCACGCCCACTTCCTGGACGTCGATGCAGGTGCGGATGCAGCGGCGGCAGCGGATGCACTTGTTCATGTCGCGGACGACGTGTAGCTGGAGGCGTCGACCTCGAACGCCGGCTCTTCCGGGTGCCCGTAGGGATAGCTGGTGACACCGTACTCTTCGGCCAGCGTCTGCAGCTCGCAGTTGCCGTTGCGCACGCAGCTCGTAGCACTCGCCGTAGTGCTCGCTGAGGAGCAGCTCGAGCACGTGCTGCGCGCCATGCGGACCTTGCGGGTGTGCGTGTTGATCTTCATCTGGTTGACGACCGGGAACGTGCAGGCCGGCTGCAGCGTCCGCTGGCCCTCGACCTCCACGACGCACATGCGGCAGACGCCGGCCACGTCGAGGTCGGGGTGGTCGCACAGCGTGGGGATGGTGACGCCGGCGTTCTTGGCGGCTTCGAGGATGGTGGTCCCGAAGGGCACCTTGGCCTCGACGCCGTCGATGACGACGCTCACCTGGGCGCCGATGGCGTCCGGGCTGGTGGTGGTGATGACGCGCCGGTGCTGCTGCGAGAGCGGCGCGCGATGGATCGGGGTGGTGGGATTGCTCATGCTCACTCCTCCGCTCTCGTCAGGCGCTCGGGGCGCGGTTTGCGATCTCGTCGCCGAATCCCTCGAGTATCGAGAGGAAGGCGCTCGGGCTGGTCTGCCCGAGGCCGCACTTCGAGGCGACCTGCATGGTGGCGCTGAGCTCCTTGACGCTCTTGAGGAACTCCGGCGGGCACTCACCCTTCTTGAGAAGCTTGACGGCCTCGAGCATCTGGGGGTTGCCCAGACGGCACGGGGTGCACTGGCCGCAGCTCTCCTCGACGAAGAAGTCGAGGAAGTTCTCGGCCACGTCGAGGATGTCCCGGTCGGGGCCGATGACCATCACCGAGCCGCCCGTGGGGATGTCCTCGAACGCCAGAGCGCGCGTGAAGTCCCTGGCGGGTACGCACACGCCGCTGGCGCCGCCGATCTGCACGGCCTTGGCGCCCTGCCCGCCCACTTCTTCGAGCAGGCGGGCCACCGTGATGCCCCACGGGAACTCGTACACGCCGGGCTTCTCGCAGTCGCCGCTGATGCTGAAGAGCTTGTAGCCGGTGGACCTGTCGGTGCCGAACGTCTTGAACCAGTCGGCGCCTTTGGCGAAGATCGCCGCCACGGAGGCGAGCGTCTCGACGTTGTTGATCACCGTCGGGTTGTTGAGCAGGCCGGCGACCACCGGAAACGGCGGGCGGTTGCGCGGCTCGCCGCGGAAGCCCTCGAGGCTCTCGATGAGGGCCGTCTCCTCGCCGCACACGTAGGCGCCGGCGCCCATAGCCACGAGGATGTCGAAGTCGAAGCCCTCGACGCCGCACGATCGTCGTGGCCGAGCAGGCCGCGGCGCGGCGCGCCTGGATGACCTCGTTGAGGTGCGGCGCGCAGGTAGGTGTACTCGGCGCGCAGGTAGATGATGCCGAGCGACGCGCCGATGGCGCGCGCCGCCGATGGTCATGCCCTCGAAGACGAGGTCGGCGTAGCGCGGTGAGGATGACGCGGTCCTTGAAGGTGCCGGGCTCGCCCTCGTCGGCGTTGCAGATGATGTACTTCTGGTCGGCCTTCTCCGCCGCGCAGAAGCCCCACTTCATGCCGGTGGGGAAGCCGGCGCCGCCGCGGCCCTTGAGGTCGCTGTCGCGCATGAAGTCGACGAGCTCGGCGCGGCTCATGGCCATGGCCGCCGTGAGGCCGGCCTCAGCCTCGATGGTCTCGTAGGTGAGGGCGTTGCCCTGACTCTCGATCATTGCGGGCATCGGTCACGCCTCCTTCGCCGCGGCGCGGCAGGCGGCGACGATGTCCTTCGCCGTCTCCGGGGTGACCCGCGTGTGGACCTGGTCGTTCACGAGCAGGGCCGGGCCCTGGTCGCACATGCCGACGCAGCTCGCCCACTCGAGGGTGAACACGCCGTCGTCCGTGGTCTGGTCGAAGTCGACGCCGAGCTCAGCCTTGAGCGCGTCGGCCACCGCGTCCTTGCCGGCGAAGTCGCACGAGAGCGTGCCGCACAGCCGGATCACGAACTGCCCCTCGGGGGCGCCGTGGAGGAACGCGTAGAACGAGGCGACGCTGTAGACCTCCACGGGGTGGATGTCGAGCACGTCGGCGATGGTCTGCATGGACTGGTCGTCGATCTCGTGGAACTGCCGCTTGACGTCCGCGAGGATCGGGATGAGAGAAGAGCGGCCGGGGCCGAGCTTCTCCACGAGTACTTCGACCTCTGTCCTCAACTGGGACTGGTCGACTACGGTCGTTGCCATCTGCGTCCTCTCCTACTGCTCGAGGAGCTTCTTGACCTTGGCGACCAGCGTCTGCGGCTCCACGGGCTTGGGCTGGAACTCGTCGACCGGGACGATCTCGCCGTCCTTGTCGATGTTGAGGCCCATGGCGGCATTGACGCTGGTGAGCATGATGATCGGCAGCTCATTACCGTTCTTGCGGATCTCGCGAGCCATGCGGAGACCGTCGTCGGGCTCCTCCATCATGACGTCGAGGATGAGGAGGTCGGGCTTGATCTCCTCGAGCTTCTTCATGCCGTCGGCGCGATTGGGCGCGCCCACGACCTCGTAGCCCTCACGCTCGAGGACCAGGCGTGCCGGCATCGACGATGTCCGGGTCGTCGTCAACGATGAGAATCTTGGGCACCACGGTCTCCTCTGTCCGTTTGCGTTCCCCCAGCCAAGGACGGGTGGTGAGGCGTGACGGCCGGCGGATCGGCCTCGTGGCGACACTGTGCGACGGCATGACGAACCGGGGCAGGGAGGGACACGAAGGATGACGATCGGTGCTGGCCGCTCACTCCACAGAATCCACGCTCGAACCTGGCCTCAACTCCGCACACTTTCTAACGCATTTCGGGCGCTTGTGCAAGGGGTCACGAGCGTCCAATCCCTAGTATCGCACACGTCCGCACACCGCGAAACCGGCTCGAGGAGGGTCTATTTGGCGCTGAAGCGGCCCGAGGGGTCCATCTTGAAGGTGTTCGAGAAGTCTTCGCTGGAGAGCTGGTCGACGAGATGCGCGCTCTGGTTCGAGGAGTCGACCGTCGGGACGCCCGGCTCGTTCAGCCACAGCGAGAGCCAGCGCCCGCTGTGGATGTGCCCGCCGGAGTCGATCTTGACGGTGAGCAGGCCGGAGAGGCTGAGCGTGCCTCCGGTGCCGAAGTTGCCCCAGCCGCCGAAGTTGCCCAGGGAGTAGGCGATGAGCCGGGTGCGGTAGCGCTCGATCCCTCGGATGACGTGCGGGCCCGAGCCGAGCACGAGGTCGGCGCCGGAGTCCACCACCGCGTGTGCGAAGGCGCGCGGGTCGCCGCGGTTCTCGCCGAAGGCGAACTCGCTGCCGTGCGGCGTGTGCGTCTTGTCCGAGCCCTCGGCGCCGACGTGCATCAGGACGACGACCACGTCGGCCTTGGCGGCGGCCTTCTTGACCAGCGCCTTGGCCGTGGGGATGTCGTTGATGTTGGCGTTCCACGGGTACGGCGAGAAGCCGAGCACGGCGACCTTGACACCCTTGACGTTCACCGTGGTGATCTGGCCGGGCATGCCGGTGTACTCGACGTCGTTCTTCTTCAGCGCCGCCTGTGTCTGCTCGAGGCCGCTGCCGAAGTAGTCGTTGGCGTGGTTGTTGGCCTGGTTGACGAGGCCGATGCCGGCCCACGGCAGGGCGCTCGCGAACGAGGGCGCCGCCTGGAAGGCGAAGCAGACGCCGGAGCTTGAGCCGGCGCACTTCGAGGTGCCTCCGCTGGAGTACGTCCCCTCGAGGTTGACCATCATGAGGTCCGGCGCCTTGAGCCGGCCGCGCACGTGTGCGAACAGGGCGCGGCCGTTGTCCGGCGGGTCGCCGTACATGGACCCGGGCGTGGTGTCGCCGGCCCAGCCGATCTGGATGACGGTGGGGGCGGTGGGGCCGGGCGAGGGCGAGGCCGAGGGGGTGGAGCCCACGGTCGCGGCCGGCGTGCCGGCGGCGGTCTTCGTGCCCGCAGAGCCGGCGGCGACGGTGTCGGGAGCGCCGCCGCCCCGGCCGCGCGCGACGAGCGCGGCGGCGCCGGCGGCGACCACAAGGACCACCACGACCACGGCCACCAGGGTCCAGCGCCGGCGACGCTGCTGCTTGAGCCGCCGCTGCTGCCGGTCGTAGGAGTCCGAGCGATAGATGCTGACACCGGAGCGTGGTCGTCGCGGAGAGCTCATGGTCTCACGACGATAGCAGCGGGTGCGGCGTACCTGCCACCCCGCGCGGCGCGTCGCCGCCCGGCCGGGAGTCGCTCAGAGCTGCGGCGCGGCGAGAGCGGCGTCGGCCGCCGGCTCGGCCGGCCTGGCCGGCCCGTCCGACGGCGCGTCCTTGAGCGTGACCGTGAACGTGCTGCCCACGCCGGGCTCGCTCTTCACCTTGGCCTCGCCGTCGTACATGTTGGCGATCTTGCGCACGGTGCTGAGGCCGAGGCCGCTGCCGAGGATCTTGACCGTGTGCTCGTTCTTGATGCGCGTGAACTCGTTGAACAGCTTGCCGGCCTCTTCCTCGCTGAGGCCGATGCCGGTGTCGCGCACGGTGATGACCATCGCGTCGCCCTTGCGGCCGAGCGTCACGCTCACGGCGCCGCCATCGCGGTTGTACTTCACGGCGTTCGAGATGAGGTTGTTGAAGACAATCTCGACCTCCCCGGGGTCGGCCAGGAGCTCGACGTCCGGGCCGTCCTCGAGCGTGACGGTGATGCCCCGGCGCTCGGCGTCCACGGCGAACAACTCCATCGACGCCCTGGCCAGCTCGCGCAGGTCCACGCGCCTGATGACACGCTCGCGCTGCCCCGACTCGATGCGCGTGAGGTCGAGCAGGTCCATGATGAGCTTCTTCATGCCGTCCACGCGCACGATGCTCCGCTCGACCATCTGCAGGTTCTGGTCGGCCTCGGTGGTGCGCAGGATGTTGAGGTAGCCCTCCACGGCGTTGAGCGGCGCCTTGAGCTCGTGCGCGAGCACCGAGATGAAGTTGAAGCGGATCTCGCGCTTCTCCTCGGCCAGCTTGCGCGCCTGCTTGCTGAGGATGATCTGGCTGGTCGCCTTGCGCAGCGCGTAGCGCAACTCCTCCGGCGTGAACGGCTTGGCCAGGAAGTCGTAGGCGCCGAGCTTGGTCGCCTTGACCGCCGTCTCGAAGGTCGCGTAGGCCGTGATCATGATGGTGAGGACCTCACGGCCCTGCGCGCTCATGGCGTCGAGCACGTCCATGCCGCCGACGCCCGGCAGCTTGAGGTCGAGCAGAAGCAGGTCAACCTCGCCGCCCTCACCCAGCCACCCGAGGTACTCCTCGCCGCTGGTGAAGTAGCGGAACTCGTAGTCGGCGTCGACCAGCACGTCGGCCACGTGGACCTTGTACTTCTGGATGATGCGGCGGACGCCCAGGCACAGGGCCTCCTCGTCGTCGACCATGACGACCTTGAGGGTCGTGTGCTGCGGGTCCATGAGTGACTCGCGTGCTGTCGGCTCGGCGTTCATGCCTCTCAGCTCCCGGTGATCTCCTGCAGGCTGGCCGACACGTCCGTCTCCGCCTCGTACCTGGGCAGCGAGATGCAGAACGTGGTGCCCGTGGGGCCGGCCGCGGGGTCGGCGTTGGACTCGACGGTGATCTGGCCGCGGTGCATCTTGACGATGCCGTGGGTGACGGCGAGGCCGAGGCCCGTGCCCTTGCCGACCTGCTTGGTCGTGAAGAACGGGCTGAACAGCTTGTCGAGATTCTCGTCGGGGATGCCCATGCCCTCGTCCTGCACGGTGATGACGACGTTCTCGTCGGTGCCGTCGAGCGTGACCGTGATGGTGCCCCCGTCCGGCATGGCGTGCTGAGCGTTGGTGAGCAGGTTGGTGAGCACCTGGACGATCTGGTCGCCGTCCAGCTCGGCGATGGAGTCTTCGAGATGGTCGATGACGTCGACCGAGACGCCCTCGGCGAACGGCAGCGTGCGCATGACCTCGCCGACCAGGTTGGTGACGTCGGTGGGCTGGCGCACCACGCGGTTCTGGCGGGCGAAGTTGAGCAGCCCGGAGATGATCTTCTTGCAGCGGTTGGCCTGGTCGACGATGAGCTTGACGTCCTCGGCCTCCTGCGTGTCGACCTCGCAGTCCTCCAGCAGCAGGTTGGCGTGCAGCAGGAGGATGCCCAGGGGGTTGTTGACCTCGTGGGCGATGCCGGCGGCGAGCTGGCCCATGCTGGCGAGCTTCTCGCTCTTGACCAGCGCCTCCTTGGTGGTCTCCAGGGAGAGGTTGGACTGCTGCAGCTCGTCCACCGTCTTGCGCAGCTCCTCGACCGAGTACGGAAGGCACATCTCGACCTCGGCCAGCCCCTGCCAGATGGCGACGGCGTGGTGGCGGCAGGAGTCGTAGCCGCAGGCCCCGCAGTCGAGCTCGTCCTCGGGGCCGTACTTGTTCATGCGCGCGAGGATCTCGCGGAGCTCCTCGTCGGTGGGCATGTCGTCGAAGCGCTGGTCGAACGGCGCGAACGTGCGCGAGAGGTCGACGTCGGCGTACTCGGCCAGCGCCGCCTCCCACGCCGCCGTGTCGAAGCCGGCCTGGCGAGCGCGGGTCACCGTGCTTACGTCGGAGCGGCGCTTGAACACCGGCTCCTCGCAGCTGAAGCCGGCGCCCATGATGCAGCCCTCGCAGCAGAGGATGTCGAGGAGCCGCGCCTCGGTCTGGCCGTGCTCGAAGTCGGTGATGGCGTCGACGAGGTTCTGGCGCCCGTCGGCGGTGACGATGTCGCCGCTGAGGAGGTCCTCGTTCAGGTTGGCGGCCTGCAGCATCCCACGCGTGATGGGGAAGAGGGCGCCGAGGCTGCCGTGCGGCGGGTCGAAATCTTCGCGGGAGTCCTCGCGCCCGAGCAGGCTGACGCCGCGGGCGGCGAGGAAGGCGCGGAGCTCCACGTAGGTGAGCGCCGCGTGGACCTCGCCCTCGAACTGCTCGTAGCGGGCCTCGCCCTTCTTGGCGATGCAGGGCCCGACGAACACGATCTTGAGCTCCGGGCCGTACTTCTTGTGCAGCACGCGCGCGATCGCCAGCATGGGCGAGACGATGGGCGCGAGGCGGTCGAGGATGTCGGGGTGGTAC
>CAVOMB010000068.1:0-21044 GCA_963696935.1 uncultured Thermoleophilia bacterium
CCACGCATTGCTAGCCGCGCGCGTCCGGGTCGCCGAGCGAGCAGGACAGGAACTCGACCTTGCTCGCGCGACCGGAGGCGTCGGTGACGATCTGCGACGGCATGCACGAGCAGTTGAAGCTGATGCCCTCGTCCAGACCCTCGGTGAGCTCGTCGTCCGAGGCCGGCACGCTCTGGTCGTCCTCGATGCAGTTGATGGTGACCTTCTCGGCGCCGAGGCGGAGTGCTGTGCGCCCGGCGTCGAAGGCCACGTCGCCGCCGCCGATCACGACGACGTTCTTGCCCATGTCGACCTTCTCGCCGAGCGAGGCGGCCTTGAGGACGCTCACGGCGTCGAGGACGCCCTTGGCGTCGGCGCCGGGGACGGGCAGTGTGCGGCCGCCCTGCAGGCCGACGGCGAGGTACACGGCCTTGTAGCCGCCGCCGTCCTTCTTCATGAGGCCGTCGACGGTGAAGTCCTTGCCGGCGGCCTTGTTGACCTGCAGGTCGACGCCGAGCGCGGTGATGCGGTCGATGTCCTGCTGCAGCGCGGCCTTGGGCAGGCGGTACTCGGGGATGCCGAAGCGCAGCATGCCGCCCGGCTCCGGCTTGCTCTCGAAGACGGTGACGGCGTAGCCGAGGAGCGCGAGGTCGCGGGCGGCGGTGAGACCGCTGGGCCCCGCGCCGACCACGGCGATCTTCTCCTTGAACGTGACCTCGGCTTTCTCGGGCAGCGGCACGTTGTCGAACGCGTAATCGCTGATGAACCGCTTGAGGCCGGCGATGGCCAGCGGCTCGTCTACCTCACCGCGCGTGCAGTCGGTCTCGCACTTGTGCGTGCAGACGCGGCCGCAGACGGCGGTGAAGGGGTTGGGATCGCTTGCGACCGTGTACGCCTCGGCGTAGCGGCCGTCGGCGATGAGGGCCAGGTAGCCCTGCGCGCTGGTGTGCACGGCGCACGCGCGCTTGCAGGGGCTGTGACCCTTCTTGGTCACCGCATAGGTGTTGGGGATGGCCTGCGGGTAGAGCTTGAAGATGGCCTTGCGCTCGCCGAGGTCCTCGTTGTACGGGTCGGGGACCACGACGGGGCACTTGGGGGCGCACTCGCCGCAACTCGTGCAGATGTCCGGATCGACGAACCGGGCGTGGTGGTAGACCTTGGCGCTGAAGTTGCCCGGCTCGCCCTCGAGGCCGACGAGCTCTGAGTTGGTGATCACGTCGATGTTGAGGTGACGCCCGGCCTCTACGAGCTTGGGCGACAGCGTGCACATCGCACAGTCGTTGGTGGGGAAGGTCTTGTCGAGCTGGGCCATATGACCACCCAGGGCCGGCGACTTCTCGACGAGGTAGACCTTGTACCCCCCTTCGGCGAGGTCGAGCGAGCATTGGATGCCCGCGACGCCGCCTCCCACGACCAGCGCAGCACCGGTGGACTTGGGCGGTGAACCCGACATACGCACTCCTTTGCGACTACGCGGCGGTCCCAGAAACGAGTGGGGTGACCACAGACTCAACGGCCCACTTGGGTGACCCAAGTATAGCTGTGAGTTTGTGTGCGCGTCCACACGGTCAACACGCGCGCGGGAGGTCTTGTCAAGGGTCGGCGCGTTCGAACTTGCGCGATTGTGCGGGTTTGAGCCGGCGGTCACCCGCGGGGGGGCCGGTTTCAGGCCGTCGCTGGCGTCCCGGGCGCGCGCTCGCTCAGGGTGAAGTAGACCGTTGCCCCCTGTTCGACGGCGGCCTCCGCCCAGACCCGGCCGCCGTGCCGGAGCACCAGCCGCTGCACGGTGGCCAGGCCGATGCCGTCGCCGGGGAACTTGTCGGAGCTGTGCAGGCGCTGGAACGCGCCGAACAGGTGGTCGGCGAAGCGCATGTCGAAGCCCACGCCGTCGTCGCGGACGAAGAACACCCGCTCTCCGTCCTCGTCAAGCGCTCCCGGCATGATCTGCAGGACGTGGACGCTCCCGTAGCGGTGCACGACGCAGTAGTCCAGCGGCGGCTCAAGTCCATCTCACCGTCGGTTTCCTCATCGATGTCGTACAGCGCCCACATCCCGCGTGACCAGTAGGCGCGGCCGCCGGCGGCGTTCGGGCAGAGGCCCTGCGGGCGCCTTGGGGGGTGGGCTTCGACCGCGCGATGAGCAGCGAGTCGAGAGTCGCCTTCAGGAGCTTGTGGTCGTTGCGGCCCGCGCCGTCGCATGCCAGCCCGATCGGCACCCCCCGCGCCTCGCAGAGAAGCGCACGTGGCGCCCCCTTTTGGCTCGATCGGTGGGGTTGGGGCCGTTCTGCTCGCCACCGAGCGGCGCCTTGGTCATCGCCCCGTCGGCGGCCAGCCAGGCCCAGTCGATGCCCACGGCCGCGTCGTAGTCGAGCAACCCGCGGCGCCAGATCTCGTGGAAGACTCCAGCTCGCTCCCATTCCTGGAAGCGGCGGTGGGCGGTGCTCGAGTTGCAGATGCCGGTGGCAGCCAGGGCGTTCCACTGCATGCCGGTGCGCAGCACGAGGAGGATGGCGTCCATGACCCGACGGTCGGGGATGCGCGGTCGGTGGCAGCCGAGCGGGTGCGTGGGCGGTGGCGGCAGCAGGGGCGCGATCTTCTCCCAGAGCCAGTCCGGCAGGCGCCAGCCGTCGTCGCGTTCGATGAGTCCCATGCGAGCCTCCTGGTGAGTGGTTCGTCACGCATCTCACCAGCGGATTCGAGGCGGCTCAGTCAGTTCCTACAGGGATAGGTCCTTAGCGCTGCGTCGAGTCGCGCTCGGCGATGGAGAAAGCGACGATCTGCTGCGGGTCGTCCACGGTCGCGCCGCGGACGAGGCTGATAAGCATGCGGGCCGCGGCGCGTCCCTGGCTCTCGATGTCGTACTCCAGGGTCGTCATCTGCGGCGTGTTCTTCTCCGCGATGCCGAAGTCGCCGGGTCCGGCCACCATGAGTTCCTGCGGCACCTTGATGCCGAGCTCGGTGGCGCGCCGGAGCACGGCGATGGCCGCTTCCTCGTAGAGCCCGTAGACCGCATCCGGGCGGTGCGGCCCCTCGAGCAGCCGCCGCGCCACTGCCTCCAGGGGGTCGTCGTCCTGCTCGCGGACCTCCTCGACGCGCGCCACCTTGCGGTGCTCATCACACCAGGCGCGGTAGGCCGCGATGCCGGTCCTGGTCCAGTAGTCGGTGGTCATCCAGGTGACGAGGGCGATATCCCTGGCCTCGTGAGCGAGCAGGTGGTCGAGCATGGCTCGGGTCTCGACGTCGTTGTCGTCGTCGACCCAGTAGCCCGTGTCCGGGGCGTCCGGGTCGCGGCCGGTGGTGACGTAGGGAAGGCCCTGGCCGCGGAGGAAGGCGAGGTTCGGGTCGCCCGCGACCGGGTCGGAGACGACGGCGCCGTCCACGAGCAGCCGGTCCCAGTACTTGTCGCTGTCCTGGCTGGGCACCACGACCAGCGCGTAGCCCTCCTCGTGCGCGACCTCGGTGACGCTCTGCATGAGGCGGAAGTAGTACTCAAGGTTGGCGTAGGGGGAGTCGGATGCGGCGTTCACCGCGCACAGTGCGATGACCCCGGTGCCGCTCGCCTTGAGGCTCCGCGCGCCGGGGTGCGGCCGGTAGCCCAGTTGCCGCACCGCCTCTTGTACCTTCTCGCGCGTGACCTCCGAGACCGGCCGCTGCCCGCCGAGGGCATGCGAGACCGTCGTGGGGCTCACGCCGGCAAGGCGCGCCACGTCCTTGATGTTCACGCGTTTGCGTCGATCGTCCATACTCATGGGATTCCCCCCGGAACCAGCTGAGTCTACACCGGCGACTCGGTGGCGGTGTGCTCGGCAGTCAGCCGGCGCACGCCTCGTCCGGCAGGGTGAAGAAGAAGGTCGCCCGCGACCGACCTCGACCTCGGCCGAGAGTCCGGGCTCCACGGACAGGCGCACCGAGCGCGAGGGGTTCGGCCGCCGGTTCATCGCCGATCTCCTGCGCCAGAGCGCTGAGGTCGATCGTCTGCCGCAGGAGCTCGCGCCGCGAGACCCTGGACAGGCCGGAGATGTCGTCGAGCCGCTGCGCCAGGGTCTGCGCCGCGGCGCGCACGCGCTGGAGCGATGCCACGCCCTCGTCGCTGAGGCGGCCGACGGCGCCGTCTTCGAGCTGCGCATGGAGCGCGGCGATGCCGAGCCGCACCTGATTGAGCTCGACGGCGAGTCCTTGCGCCGTGGGCGCATCATCCACGAGTGTGCTCCCCCCAACCGCTCGTCCGACGGCATGGCGGACGACCCCTCGCGTTCCTTCTACCCGGGCGACTCGGGACTCAACTGGGAGCGGCGCCTACGCGCTCGGACGCGGGTCGCGCATGGTCTCGTGGCGGCTCGGCGCGAGCGATGTGTTCGGGCTACGGGCCGGCATCTGATAACCTAATGCCACAGAAGTCAATCAAGCGATTAACCAGCGTCCGCCGAAGGGGAGTCGATAGCATGAGTGTGCAGGAACAGTACCGCGACTACGTCATGACGGGGTTCGTCAAGCGCGTCGAGCCGGTGGTCGCGGACCACGGTGACGGGGCCCTCCTCTACGACGCCGACGGCACCGAGTACATCGACTGCTTCGCCGGCATCAGCGTCACCAACGCCGGTCACCACAACCAGAAGATCCTGGACGCGGCCATCGCCCAGGCCAACAAGCTCGTCCACGCCTGCTCCTACGTGTACCATGTGGAGTCGGTCGGCGCGCTCGCCGAGAAGCTCGCCGAGATTACGCCCGGCGACCTGCAGAAGTCGTTCTTCGGCAACGGCGGCGCCGAGGCCATCGAGGGCGCCTTCCGCCTCGCCAAGCGTTACAGCGGCAAGAACGAGTTCCTCGCCATCGAGTCGAGCTTCCACGGCCGCAGCTACGCGACCTTGTCGGTCACCGGCAACTCGGGCCGCAAGAAGGGCGGCGGCCCCTACATGCCGGGCGTCGCCTTCACACCCACGCCGTACTGCTACCGCTGCTTCGCCGAGACCACGCCGGACAAGTGCGACCTGCTCTGCGCGCGCCGCGTGGCCGAGATCGCCCGCCTGCACCTCAGCGGCAGCGTCTGCGCCTTCATCGCCGAGCCCGTGATGGGCGAGGGCGGCATCATCGTGCCGCCGGACGGCTACTTCAAGCGCGTCAAGGAGATCCTCGACGAGATGGACATCCTGTTCATCGCCGACGAGGTCCAGAGCGGCTTCGGCCGCACCGGCAAGCTGTTCGCCATCGAGCACTACGGCGTCGTGCCGGACATCATGACCATGGCCAAGGGCATCGCCGACGGCTGGCCGCTCAGCGCCTTCATCGCCAGGCCCGAGATCGCCGACGCCTTCCAGATCGGCGACCACCTCAGCACCTTCGGCGGCAACCCCGTCAGCTGCGCCGCCGCGCTCGCCAACATCGACTTCCTGATGGACGGCGTGGTGGACGACGCGGCGCGCAAGGGCGAGGCGCTCATGGCCAGGTTCCGCGAGTTGCAGAAGACGCAGCCGCTGATCGGCGACGTGCGCGGCAAGGGCCTCATGATCGGCGTCGAGCTCATCGCCGACCCGGCCACCAAGGCCTACGGCACCGCCGAGGCCGGGTTCGTGCGCCAGTACTGCCTCGACCACGGCGTGCTCATCGGTGTGGGCGGCAACTTCGGCAGCGTGCTGCGCATCCAGCCGCCGCTGGTGATCGACGACGCGCAGCTGGAGCAGGTGTTCGCGACGGTGGCCGAGGGCATCGAGGCGTCCCGGGCGGTCGCCTGATCCGGGTCTCGACCGGCCGGCGCTTGACCGGCCGATAGAATAGCGTGCGCCGGGCCGGGAGGCCGGGCACACCAGCGACGCCAACAGGGGGGACGGCGCCGCACTCGCGCGAAGGGCGGGAGGACGGAAGCGCCTCCCGCCCTTCGCGCGTACGACGCTCCCGAGCGTGTGATGCTGCCGGGTGATGGACGCTCCCGGGCGTGCGCGGCCCGCGGCAGGGTAGACCGCACTCATGACGAACCAAGTCGGCGACCACACCCAGGGGGGGACGAATGAGTTCGACGCAAGACAACCCGCAGGTCCATGTACAGAGGGACACGCGGTCCAGCAGCCCGGGCTACGGCAAGCTCATCGCACCGGCCGTGATCGCCATCGCGATCATCATCCTCGTCCTTCAGAACACCAAGGAGGACTGGCGCATCCACTTCTTCTTCTGGTGGTTCTCGCTGCCGGCTGCGCTGATGCTCGTGGTCGTCCTGCTGGTCGGCTTCCTCGTCGGCCTGTCGGTGAGCGCGCTGCTGCGCCGCCGGCGCCGGCAGCAGCTCAAGCGCAAGGCCGCGGGGTACTGAGCCCGGCGGCGAAGTAGCGGCCGCGTCAGGCTCGGGAGGGCGGCGCGCCGTAGCCGCCGCCGCCCGGCGTCTCCACTACCAGCACGTCGCCCGGCTCCATGCGCGTCTGCGCGACGCCGGGCAGCTCCTCGATCTCTCCGCTCGCGCTCTCGAGCGCGTTGCGGCCGCAGGCGCCGGGGAGGCCGCCGGCGAGCCCGTAGGGCGGCACCCGGCGGCTGCTTGAGACGATCGCCGCAGTGAGCGGCTCCAGGAACGTCAGGCGGCGGACCACTCCGTCGCCGCCGCGGTGCGCACCGTCTCCGCCGCTGCCGGTGCGCACGCGGAACTCCTCCACGCGCACCGGGTAGCGCCACTCCAGCACCTCCGGGTCGGTGAGGCGCGAGTTGGTCATGTGCGTGTGCACGGCGCTGCAGCCGTCCCAGCCCGGGCCGGCTCCTGCCCCGCCGCAGATGGTCTCGTAGTACTGGTACCTGTCGTCGCCGAAGGTGAGGTTGTTCATCGTGCCCTGGCTCGCGGCGGCGGCGCCCAGCGCGCCGAGCAGCGCCGCCGTCACCGCCTGTGAGGTCTCCACGTTGCCCGCCGCCACGGCGGCCGGCGGGACGGGGGAGAGCATGCTCCCGGGCGGGATGACGATGTCGATGGGCTCGAGGCAACCGGCGTTGAGAGGGATGTCGGCGTCGACCAGCGTGCGGAAGACGTACAGCACGGCGGCGGTCGTCACGGCCGCCGGCGCGTTGAAGTTGTCGGCGCGCTGCGGCGACGTGCCGGCGAAGTCGACGACGGCGCGGCGGGCGGCCGGGTCGACCGTGACGGAGACCTCGATGGCGCTGCCGTCGTCGAGTTCCTGGCGGAAGGTGCGGGGCGCCGCGGGCGCGCCGGGCGCCGCGAGGCGGTCGAGCACGCGGCGCACCGCCTCCGCGGCGTTGTCCTGCACGTGGCCCATGTACGCGCGGACCACCTCAAGGCCGAACTCGCCCGCCATGCGCTCGAGCTCCGCCGCCCCGCGCGCGTTGGCGGCCACCTGCGCGCGCAGGTCGGCGAGGTTCTGCTGCAGGTCGCGTACGGGGTACGGGGCCGAGGTCAGCAGTTCCGCCACCTCGGCCTCTCGCAGCCGGCCGCCCTCGACGAGACGGAAGTCCTCGATGAGGACGCCCTCCTCGTCGATGGTCCGGCTGCCCGGCGGCATCGAGCCCGGCGTGACGCCGCCGACGTCGGCGTGGTGGGCGCGCGAGGCGACGAAGAAGAGCGGTCTGGTGGGGTCGGCCGCGCCGCCCGCCGCGCCCCCGGGCGCGTCTGCTCCGGGCGGCCCGGCACCGGACGATCCGGCCCTGCCCGCGTCGAGGAACACCGGCGTCACCACGGTCAGGTCCGGCAGGTGCGTGCCGCCGGCGTAGGGCGAGTTGAGCAGCCACGTGTCGCCGGGGCGCAGCTCGCCGCGGTGGCGCTCCAGCACCGCCTGCACCGACGCGCCCATCGAGCCCAGGTGCACGGGCAGGTGCGGCGCGTTGGCGACCAGCCCGCCGCCGGCGTCGAACACGGCGCAGCTGAAGTCCAGGCGCTCCTTGATGTTCACGGAGACGGCCGTGTTGGCCAGCGTCGCGCCCATCTGCTCGGCGATCGACATGAACAGGCTGTTGAAGACCTCGAGCAGCAGCGGCGAGACGGTGTCCGGGTCGGCCGAGGGCCGGGCGGGCGGCGCGGTCCTGCGCAGCAGCAGCTCGCCGCCGCCGAGAGCCTCCGCCCGCCAGCCGGGCTCGACCACGGTCGTACTGGTGGGCTCGCAGACGACGGCCGGGCCCTGGACGACGGCGCCCGGCGCAAGGTCGGCGCGCACGTACACCGGCGCCTCGTGGCTGCGGCCGCCGGTGAACACGCGCGCCGTCTCGCGCGGAGAGGGGAGGGCCGCCGGCCGCTCGCCGCCGACGCTCTTGTCGGCGCGGGCTGCCGTCGCCGACCCGGTCGCATCGGTCGGCTCGGCGCCCGCGCTTTCGCCGGCCCCGACCGCCTCGGCCGAGACCGCCTCGAGCGTGAGCGGGCGGCCCGGCATCAGGAAGCCGTAGCGGGCGCGGTGCAGGTCGAGGAAGGCGCGCTCCATCTCCTGCGGCGCGCCCCACTTCACCGGCAATGAAACGTCCGTGCCCCGGTACTTGACGTGGCCGCGGCGTTCGACGCGCACCGCGGTGCCCGTAAGGCCCTGCCGCGTGAGCTCGTCGCGGGCCGCCGCCTCCACCTCGTCCAGGGCGACGGCCACGACGGGCTCGCCGGCCTCGTCCAGCGGCGTTTCCACTGTGCGCTCACGCAGCGCCCGCACGTCGGCGAGGCCCATGCCGTAGGCGCTGAGCACGCCGGCCAGCGGGTGCAGCAGCACCTGCGTCATGCCGAGCGCATCGGCCACCAGGCAGGCATGCTGGCCTGCCGCGCCGCCGAAGCAGCAGAGTACGTGGCCGGTGACGTCGTGCCCGCGCTGGGTCGAGATCTTCGTGATGGCGCGGGCCATGGCCTCGCAGGCCACGCGGACGAAGTCGTCGGCGAGCTGCTCGGGCGCCGGCGGGTCGACGCCGGCGGCGCGCATGCTCGCGGCCACGGCCGCGAGCGCCCGGCGCGCCGCCCCCTCGTCGATGGCCCCGGCGCCGTCCGGCCCGAACACGTGCGGGAAGTACGAGGGCCGCAGCTTGCCCGTCACGAGGTTGCAGTCGGTGACGGTGAGCGGCCCTCCCTTGCCGTAACACGCCGGTCCGGGGTCGGCGCCGGCGCTCCGCGGCCCGACGCGGTACCTCCCGCCCTCGAACGCGCAGACCGACCCGCCGCCGGCGGCGACCGTGTGCACGCGCAGCATCGGCGCCCGCAGGCGGACGCCGCCCACCACGCTCTCGTAGCTCCTCTCGAGCTCGCCGGCGTAGTGGCTCACGTCCGTCGAGGTGCCGCCCATGTCGAATCCGATCACCTTGTCGAACCCCGCCCGCTGGCCCACGGCGACCGCTCCCACCACGCCGCCCGCCGGCCCAGAGAGGACTGCGTCCTTACCTCGGAACAGCGCCGCGTCGGTGAGCCCGCCGTGCGACTGCATGAAGCGCAGGCGTACGTCCCCGAGCTGCGCCGCCACGCCGTCGACGTACCGGCGGAGGACGGGGGAGAGGTAGGCGTCGACCACGGTGGTCTCGCCGCGACCGACGAGCTTCATCAGCGGGCTGGTCTCGTGAGAGGCGGAGACCTGGGAGAAACCGGCGGCGCGCGCCAGCTCCGCCACGCGCCGCTCGTGCTCCGGGTACGCGTAGCCGTGCATGAAGGCGACGGCGACGGCGTCGAGGCCGGCGCGGCGGGCGTCGTCGAGCCCGCGCCGCGCTCCGTCCTCATCGAGTTCGCGTACGACCTGTCCGTCCGCGCCCACGCGTTCGTCCACCTCGAGCACGCGCGCGTAGGCGGGCGCCGGCAGCCGGATGTCGAGGGCGAAGATGTCCGGCCGGTCCTGATACCCGATGCGCAGGGCGTCGCCGAACCCGCGCGTGGTCACGAGGAGCGTCGGCGTGCCCGCGCGCTCCAGGAGCGCGTTGGTCGCGACGGTCGTGCCCATGCGGACCTCGGCGACGAGCGCCTCGGGGATCGGCTCGTCGCCCACCGGCTCGTCGCCCACCGGCTCGTCGCCCACCGGCTCGTCGCCCACCGGCTGATCGCCCTCGAGCTCGAGCAGACGCCGCATCCCTTCGACGGCGGCGTCCCCGTACCGCCCGGCGTCCTCCGAGAGCAGCTTGTGGGTGCGCAGGTGGCCTTGCGGCGTGCGCGCCACCACGTCCGTGAACGTGCCGCCGCGGTCGATCCAGAAGCGCCATCCGCCGGCCTGTCGCCCGTGATCCATGCCGGGCAGGCTACCACGGCGCGAGAGGCCGGCGCCGTGTGCGGCTTGGGCCCCTCCACACCGGCGCCGGCCTCGCTCGCCGCTAGTGCTCGACGAGCACGTGGTGGTCCTCGAATAGGATGTGCTGCCCGAGGTCCTTCAGCGAGAGGTTGAGGAAGATCCGGTGACCGTCGAAGTCGAGCACGCGCATGTCGTCGGTGGACTCCAACGCTTCCGCGATGTCCCTGAACGTGTAGCCGTACAGGTCGCGCAGGTTGTCCACCGGGACCTCCCACGCCAGGAACTTGGCCAGCCCCTTGGCGCGCAGCTTGGCGATGAGCGCCGGGTCGTCGATGGTCGGGTATGAGCTCAGGATCAGCAGTGGTCCCGAGCCGCCGAGCAGGAGGATGCCTTTCATGCCGATCACTCCCTCTCGAGCTCTCACACGGTCAGGATTCCCGGGAGGGCGCGGGGCGAAATGCGTTGCGTTCGACGACGCCGTGCTGACCGGCCCGCTTGCCCGCCCGTCGCGCTTGAGCCGCCGGTGAACCTTGCCGAGGCCCTCTGAAACGGTATCGACATGGTCGATACTGTTTGGCGCAGTCTCCGCCGGAGGCCGCGACCGGTATCGACCTGGGCTGGACGCAAACAGAGGGCCACGAAGGGGTACTGGGTGCATCCGGATCGCCGCCCGGCCCGGTATACTCTCGCCCCATGAGCGCATCGTTACCTAGGAAGAGGCTCAAGCAGGCGACCGACCTGCTGGACGACTTCTACGGTCGCCCGGTCCTCTCGCCGCGCTATCCGCCGGTCGACGAACTCGTGTTCACCGTGCTCAGCCAGAACACCGCCGACGTGAACACCGAGCGCACGTTCGCCTCGCTCAAGGCGCGGTTCCCGGACTGGACGGCGGCCCGCGACGCCTCCGCCGAGGAGATCGAGGAGGCCATCGCGCTCGGCGGCCTCGCGCACACCAAGGCGCCGCGCATCAAGAAGATCCTCGAGGCGCTCAGCGAGCGGAGCGGCGCACCCGACCTGAGCGAGGTCGACGGCATGACCGACCCGGAGGCCGTCGACTACCTGGTGTCGCTGCCCGGCGTGGGGCCCAAGACGGCCGCGTGCGTGCTGCTCTTCGCGCTCGGGCGGCCGGTGATGCCGGTGGACACGCATGTCCACCGGGTAGCCCGGCGCCTCGGCATCATCGACGGGAAGGTCACGGCCGACCAGGCGCACCCGCTGCTCACCGAGCTGGCCGGCGCTGACGACGCGGAGCAGGTCTACGCCGTGCACGTGGACTTCGTGCGGCACGGCCGCCGCATCTGCCACGCCCGGCGGCCGGCCTGCGGCGAGTGCCCGCTCGCGCAGATGTGCCCGTCGGCTGGAATCGCCTGACCTCGCGCGGTCGTTCGGCCTGCCGTCTCGCGGCTCGCCGGCACGCACGGCGCATGCGGGGTATGTGTCGTTCGGGGTACGCACCATCTTCGGCGTCACATTTGGCGCTAGATGTGGCGCCACATCTGACGCTGACCCCCAGACGACATACCACCCCACGCGGCTTGCGGCGGGACAAAAGCCGTCGGTGACGGGCGGGCGGAGGTCAGCGGGCGGCGGCGGAGCCGGCGGCAGCCTTCGCCGCCGCCTTCGCGCACACGTTGCCCGGGTCTTCGGCGGAGCCGAGCCAGCGGTCGAGCAGGTGGGTCTTCCACACGAGCAGGCAGAGCTGGCTCCAGCCGAACGACAGTCCGAGCAGCACGAAGTACTGCCACCACGGCAGCGCCGTCATTCTCGAACAGCGTGCGGCCCAGCGGCACCGCGAGCACCACCGCCATGCAGGCGAAGAGGAACGCGACCACTCCGAGCATCCGCGTGTCGTTGCGCACGACCGGCGCGCCGCCGGCCCACCACTTGTTGGGCGGCACGATCAGCAGGATGAGGAAGATGGCGGAGAAGCAGGCGAAGACGGTCAGCGCGGTCGTCGCCTGCGGATACCCGGTCGCGGCGAGTTCCGCCTCCGTGGCTGCCGACCCGGTGGCGACGCGCTCGGCCGGGATGCTCCAGACGAGGTAGATGCCGGTACCGATGGCCGTCATGAAGGCGACCGTCGGTACGACGAACCGCGCCAGGAGCTTGAACAGTCCGACTTTGGGCGTGGGTCCCGGCTGCGCCCAGAGCGCGAACGCGATGGCCGGCACCGTCGCGCCGAAGAACGAGAGGAGCGCCGACTGGCGCGGCGCGAACGGGAACCCGCCGATCATGGTGACGATGAGGATCATCAGGGCCTTGAACCCGATGCGCACCATGAAGATGCGCAGGATGTCGTTCATGCCGTTGATGATCCGCTGACCCTCGCTGAAGGCGAACGGCAGCGGCGCGAAGGTGTCCTTCATCAGGATGAGGTCGCCGACGCTGCGGGCGGCCTGGCTGCCGCCCTGCATGGCCACGGCGACGTTGGCCTGCTTGAGCGCGATGACGTCGTTGACGCCGTCGCCGATCATCGCGACGTAGCGCCCGCGGGCGCGCAGGGCCTCGACGAGGTCCTGCTTCTGCTCGGGCGTGACACGGCCGAAGATGGCGGCCTCGTCGGCCTCGGCCGCGAACTCCTCGGGCGAGAGCTCGGCGAGCTCGGGGCCGGAGACGGCGACGAGCTCGTGCTCGGGTGCCGGTGCGGCGGCGGGCTCGGCCGGCGAGGCGGCTGCGCCGTCGCCCCTCGCGTTCACGATGTCGCAGTACGAGTCCACGCCTTCGCGGCGCACCAGTGACTGCATGCCGGCCTGCTTCGCGAGGGCGACGACGGTCTTGGGGTTGTCGCCCGAGATGACCTTGACGGCGATGCCTGCCTCGGAGAACCCCTGGAGCGTCGCCTGGACGCCCTCGCGCAACTCGTCGCTGAAGCTGATGAGGGCGACGGGCTTGAGCCCCTCGGGGAGGACGGGCGGGTCGTCCGGGTCGGGGCTGAAGGCGACGGGGTCGTCCCGCCCGCAGAACAGCACGACGCGCAGGCCGCGAGCCGCCCACGCGTCGGCCTGCTCGCGCCAGGCGGCCTCGGCGTCGGCGCCCAGCGCCGGCGCCAGGATCTCCGGCGCACCCAGCACGTAGGTGCCCGGCGTCTCGCCGCCGTCGAAGGCGAGGCCGCTCCACTTGCGGTCCGAGCTGAAGAACGCCTCGTGCGCGGCCGGCCGGCGCTCCGCGGGGAGCGCGGAGCGGAGCGCCTCGATCGTCCGGTTGGCGTCGGTGGTGCTGGCGGCGAAGGCGGCGAGCAGCCGCGCCGCCCGCTCCCGGGTCGCGTCGCCGGTCCCGTTCGTGCCCAGCGGCGCGAGCTCCTCGTAGGCGATCGCGCCTGACGTCAGCGTGCCCGTCTTGTCGGTGCACAGGACGTCCACGTTGCTCAGGCTCTCGATGGCGTTGAACTGCTGCACCAGCACGTCCTTGCCGAGCAGCCGGATGGCTCCGAGCGCGTAGGTGAGCGCGATGCTCAGCACCAGGCCGTTGGGGATGAGCGCGAGGATCACCGTGGACATGCGCACGCTCTCCACGAAGGGGACGTCCACCAGCACGTTCCGCACCCAGACCAGCGTCTCGAAGACGATGACGACGATGAGCAGCACGCGCACGATCTGCACCACCTGTCGCTGCAGCGGGGTGAGCTCGCGCTTGTAGGCCGTCGCCTTGGCGGTGAGCCTGTTGGCGAAGCTGTCCAGACCGACCTGGGCGGCCTCGTAGTAGCCGCCGCCCGTCATGCAGAAGCTGCCCGACATGAGCTCGTCCCCGGGGTGCTTGGTCACGAGGTCCGACTCGCCGGTCAGCAGGCTCTCGTCCACCTCCATGCGGCCCTCGCCGATCATGGGCCCGTCCACGACGACCTGGTCGCCGGGCTGGAGACGGAGGGTGTCGCCCAAGACGACCAGTGACGGGTCGAGCTCCACGAGCTGCCCGTCGCGCAGCAGGTCCGCCTTGGGCCGCAGGAGGATCGCCATCTTGTCCATCACGCGCTTGGCGCGGACCTCCTGGAAGAGGCTGATGACGGTGTTGGCGCCGATCACGAACACGACCGAGAACGCGTCCAGCGGCTTGCCCAGCACCAGGAGCAGGATGCCGAGGAAGTAGAAGAGGTTGTTGATGAAGTTGAAGACGTTGTCGCGGACGATGCGCCCGTACGTGCGGCCGGCGCGGATCTCGACGTCGTTGCCCTGGCCCGCGGCGCGCCGCCGGTCGGCCTCAGCGGTGCTGAGGCCGGTGAGCGGCGGCGCCTGTGTGTCCTCTACGCTCATAAGAGACGACGGTACCAGAAGACCGGCCGGGAGGGGGTGTCACCGGCGCCGTCATCCGGCGGCCGGCCGGCATGCCGCGCATCCGGGTCGGGAAAGGGGGCGGGCGCGGGACCGCCGGGGAGGGCGGCCCCGCGCCCGGAGGCTTGGGGAGGCGCGGGATGGGGTGTGGAGGGGAGGGGCACCCCGCGCCGCTGCGACTTCTGGAGCCTGGGGGGGTCAGTCTTCGTCGCTGAGGGCAGTCTGCCCCCGCAATGTGAAGTGCGTGTGTAGCTTCGGCGAAGGGACGTGAAGCGCTGTTGGGCCGGGCGTCGCGCCGGACGGCGGACGAGGCTGCGGCCTGACCTGACCTAGCCCGCGACGTGGCGTACGTCATCGCCGGAGAGCGGCAGGGTGACGCGGAACACCGTGCCCTCGCCGGGCGCGCTCTCCACCCGCACCTCGCCCCCGTGCGCGTGGACGAGCTCCCTGACGATGGAGAGGCCGATGCCGGCGCCGCCGGTCTCCCGCGAGCGCGACTTCTCGCCGCGCCAGAACCGCGTGAAGACGCGCGGCACGTCCTCCGGTGCGATCCCGATGCCGGTGTCGGCCACCTCGAGGAGCGCCGCGCCGCTTTCGGGTCGCACCGTGACCTTCGCGGCGCCGCCGGCGTCGGTGTAGCGCAGCGCGTTGGAGAGCAGGTTCACCACGACCTGCTCCAGGCGCTTGGGCTCGCCGTCCACGAGCGCGGGCCTCAGGCTCGAGCTGAGCTCGATCCCCTTCTCCGCGAACGCGTCGGCGAACGCCGCCGTCTGCGTGCCGGCCACGGCGGCGAGGTCCACGGGCTCGGTCTTCAGGAGCAGGCCCGGCCGCTCGGCCTCGGCCAGCGCCGAGAGGTCGTCGAGGAGCCGGGCCAGCCGCAGCGCCTCGTCGTGCGTGGCCGCGAGGTTGGCGGCGTCGTCGAGCACGCCGTCCTGCGCGGCCTCCACGCGCGCGAGGATGCCCTGGACCGGCGTGCGCAGCTCGTGCGCGAGGTCGGCGACGCTCTCCTTGCGCAGGCTCTCCTCCTGCCGCAGTGTCTCGGCGAGCCGGTTGAGCGCCTCGGCGACGGCGCCGATCTCGTCATCGCCGCTCTCCGGGACGCGCGCGTCCAGGTCGCCGGCGCTCATGGCCTCGGCGCCGGCGCGGATGCTCCGCAGCGGTCGCGAAAGCGTCACGGCAAGGTACAGCGCGACGAGCACGGCGATCGCCGCGGAGAGGGCGCCGGCCACGGTCTGCATGCGCAGCAACTCGTCGCGCAACTGGATCTCCTCCGCCGTGAACAGCTTGCCGTCGTCCCGGCTCACGGCGACCCTGCCGATCTGCCTCCCGCCGACCTTGACCGGCGCGGCCGCCACCGCGCCCGCCTGCACGGGCTGCGACGGCGGGTGCGAGAAGACCAGCTTGCCGTTCCCGTCGTAGAGGTCCACGGCGAGGAAGTCGACCTGGGCCAGGTGGTGGAGCGTCTCGACGGCTTGCCTGGTCCAGCCGCCGTCGTTGGAGACGACGGCGGCCACGTCGCCGAAGTGCGTGGCCGAGTTGTGCAGGCGCGCCTTCGCCGAGGTCTCGAGGTGCGACGTGAGGCTCACGCTCGAGTAGACCGTGGTGACGATCGTCCCGAGCAGCGCCACGGCGACGAACGCCACCAGAAGGCGCGCGCGCAGGCCCCAGCGCCGGCGGCCTGCGCTCACAGCTTCGCCAGGCGGTAACCCACGCCGGTGACGGTCTCGATATAGCGCGGCTTCGCCGGGTCGGGCTCGATCTTCTTGCGCAGGTTCTTGACGTGCACGTCGATGGTGCGCTCGTAGCCGTCGTAGTCGTACCCCTGCACGCGATCGAGCAGCTCGAAGCGCGAGTAGGCGCGGCCCGGGTACCTCGCGAGCGCGAGCAGCAGTTTGTACTCGTTGGGGGTCAGGTCTACCGGCTGCCCGTCGCGGAGCACGGCGTGCCTGACGGTGTCGATCTCCAGGCGCCCCTCGTCGAAGCGAAGGGTCTCCACGAGGGGCGACTCCACGCCCTTGGTCCTGCGGAGCACGGCGCGCACCCGCGCGACCAGTTCGCGCGGGCTGAACGGCTTGACCAGGTAGTCGTCGGCCCCGGCCACGAGGCCGCCGACCCGCTCCTCCTCGCTCGCCTTGGCCGTGAGCATCACGATGGGCACGTCCGAGCGGCTGCGCACCTCCTCGCAGATCTCCTCGCCGCTGACGTCGGGCAGCATGAGGTCCAGGACGATGAGGTCCGGGTGGCTCCGCTCGGCCAAGGCGAGCCCCTCGTGGCCATTCGCGGCCACGTACACGATGAACCCGTCCCTCTCGAGGTAGGCCTTGACGACGTCCCTCACGGACTCCTCGTCGTCGATCACCACGATCTTGCCGGACTCGCTCACTACTCCCTCTTGCCGGTCACGACCTCGGCCAGCCGCACAAGCAGGGTCTCGAGCTCGTCGCGCGTGGTCATCCGCCCGAGGCTGAGGCGGACGGCCCCGGCGCCGACCTCGCGAGGCACTGCCATGGCGGCGAGGACGGGCGACGGCTCGGTGCCGCCACTGTGACAGGCCGAGCCGGTGGACGCGGCCACGTCGGGCATGGCGGCGAGGATCTCTCTGCCGTCGCCGCCCAGGAAGCTCACGTTGAGGGTGTTCGGCAGACGCTTTGCAGGGTGGCCGTTCAGGACGAGCTGGTCGCCCCAGCGGGCTCGCAGTTCGGTCCACAGCCAGTCGCGCAGCTCGCGTACCGAGGCCGTCCACGAGAGGTCGGCGGCCAGCTCGGCCGCGGCCCCCAGGCCGACGTCGAGGAGCACGTTCTCGGTGCCGGGCCGGCGGCCGCCCTCGTGGCCCGCGCCGTGGAGCAGCGGCTCCAGCTTGACGCCCTCGCGGACGTACAGCGCGCCGACGCCCTTGGGGCCGTAGAACTTGTGCCCGGCGAGGGAGAGCAGGTCCACGCCGAGCTCATCGACCTTCGTGCCGATCTTGCCGGCCGACTGCGCGGCGTCGCTGTGCAGCAGGACGCCCGCCTCGCGCGTGACCCGGGCGATCTCGGTGATCGGCTGGATCGTGCCGACCTCGTTGTTGGCGTGCATGACCGAGACCAGGATCGTGTCGGGGCGGATGGCCGCGGCGATGTCGCCGGGATCCACGAGGCCGTGCGCGTCGACGCCGACGTACGTCACCTCGGCGCCGAGCCGCTCGAGGAAGCGGCAAGGCTCGATGACCGCCGGGTGCTCGACGCGCGTGGTGACGAGGTGGCGCCGGCCCTCGCCGGCGGCCAGGAACGCGCCCTGGAGCGCGCTGTTGTTCGACTCGGTGCCGCCGCTCGTGAAGACGACCTCAGCCGGCGAGCAGCCGAGGAGGCCGGCGATCTGGCCGCGAGCGCGAGCGACGGCCTCCGCCGCCGGCACGCCCGCCCAGTGCGCGCTCGACGGGTTGCCGTAGTGTGCGCTGAGATACGGCAGCATCGCCGCGCGCACCTCCGGCGCGATGGGCGTGCTGGCGTTGTAGTCGAGGTAGATCATGACGGGTCGCCGCCCGGTCAGAAGACCAGCACCTTGCCGGCCTGGGCGGTCCGCTCGGTGAGCTCGCTCATCGAGCTGCGTCGCGTGCCCGCGCAGATCTCGTCCTCGGTCATGGCACGGGCGTCCATGCACGTGCCGCAGAGCAGCACCTCGCCCTTGCGCGCGATAGGCTTGAGCATGCGCTCGAGGTTGTAGTAGCCGTCAGGGGTCTTCTGACCGGCCTTCGCGCAGGTCACGGCGTCGCCCATGAGGAAGACGGTGACTTCGGCGTCGGCCTCCTGCGTCAGCAGGGTCATCGCCAGGCGCAGGCCGTTGTAGCTGCGCTCGGTGCCGTAGGCGGGGTCGTTGAGGATGAAGAGGTACTTCACGTAGGGGCTCCCTTTCAGTCGTTCTCGATCACGGAGACGCCGAGCTCGCGCCAGTCCTCGACGCTCTCGGACGCACGCACCGCCTCGAAGCCGTGACGCCGGAGGGTCTCGACGGCATTCACTGCAAGTACGCAGTAGGGACCCCGGCAGTACGCGACGATGGGCCTGTCGCGAGGCAACTCGGCGAGGCGCCGCTCGAGCTCCTCGAGCGGCATCGACAGAGCGCCCGCGACGTGCGCCGCGTCGTATTCCTCCGGCGGCCGCACGTCGAGCACGATGCAGTCGCCGCTGCCGACGCGCTCGATCAGGGCCTGCCTGTCGACGACCTCCATGCCTTCGCGGTCGGCGAGGAACTCGTGGGTGACGCGTTCGATCTCGGAGAGGCGGCGCTCGCCGAGCACCCGTACTGCGCGGAGCGCGTCCACGACGGCGGGGTCGGCCAAGCGATAGACGACATGCTGGCCGCGGCGTTCGCTCTCGACGAGTCGCGCGCGCTTCAGCACCTGCAGGTGGTGCGAGGTGTTGGCGACCGACTGGCCGACCTCGTCGGCCAGGAGCTCCACGGTCCGCTCCGCTTGCACCAGCACGTCGAGGATCTCCAGCCGGGGTGCGCTGCACAGCGCCTTGCCGACGAGGGCGAACTGCCCGTACACGGCGTTCTTGTAGCTGCGGTCGTCCTTGCTCACGGGCCCCCTCCGGATATTCAAATGAACACTTGAATGACATGGTCGTCGGAATCCCGGGGGGTGTCAACCGGTCTACACATCTTCTTCACGGCGACCTCCTGCGATGCCGAGTCTGTCAGTTCAGGCGGCCGGTGGGGACAGCGGCCACGCGCACCCGCTCCTCCTCGCTCGCCTTGTCCGCCGGTCAGCGGATCGTCATGAACCCGGCGGCGGCGCAGGCGTCCCGCATCATCCGGATGTCGTCGTAGCACGAGGCGTCGACCGGCACCCAGCGCTCGACCAGCCCGATCGCCAGACGCGCGCGCACGGCGGGGTCTTCGTGCATCGAGGTCACCACCCGCTGGATCGCCCCGTGCAGCTCGCGCGGGACCCGCTTCGACACGGCGAGTGGCTGTATCGTGGACGGCCCGAGGGCGTCGATGACGCGCAGCGAGCGGGTCAGGGAGGGGTCTTCGCGCATGGCGACCGCCAGCACCTGGGAGTCGATCGCGGCGGCGTCGACCTCCCGGCAGGCCACCAGCCGGATCGCCGTCTCGTGAAAGCCGGCCTCGACGACCTCGCTGAAGAACCCGCCGGTCTCGCCCAGTTCGAGCAGGTGGTAGCGCGTGATCCCATAGCCAGAGTGCGAGAGGGGCTCGTTGTACGCCCAGGAGTGCCCGCGCAGGTCGAGGAAGGACCGGAACGGGCTGTCCCTGTGGACGATCACGTCGGAGAAGTAGATGGGCCTGCCGGCGTAGCGGGCGCCGATGAGCACTGGGGCCGCAACGGGCTCCGCCGGGGCGATCCCCTGGCGCTCGAACTCCACGTACGGCAGGCTGCAGACGAAGCAAGCTTCGTTCGTGTCCTGCGCGCAGGCCGCATAGTCGGTCTCGACAACGAGTTCCGTCTCGATCCCGAGGCGGAG
This sequence comes from uncultured Thermoleophilia bacterium, assembly GCA_963696935.1. Taxonomy (GTDB): domain Bacteria; phylum Actinomycetota; class Thermoleophilia; order UBA2241; family UBA2241; genus CAIXSE01. The sequence goes on from CAVOMB010000068.1 coordinate 19,860, forward strand.
CCCGACCTCCTCGGTCACCGCCTCGTAGACCGGCATGATGTTGGGCGCGAGAAAGGTGCCGAAGCGCAGTCGGGTGGTCTCTTCCATGCCCGGAGGGTTCCCCGGCACTCGGTCCGGTACTCGCGGACTATCTACATATCTTCTTCACGCCCTGCACCTACGATGCTTTGACAGCCGGCCCGGAACGACCGGCGCGAGCCCGGTCACGCACAGGAGGAAGTCCTTGTCAGGGAAGCAGAACAAGAAGAAGCACATGGGTGCGCCGGCCAAGCACTCGCAGACCACTGCCCGTCAGGAGAAGCGCGCGCAGTTCGAGCAGCCGAAGAGCCGCACGGGACTGCATATGACCCTCGCGGGCATCGCGCTCGTGGCCGTCATCGCCGTGGCGGCGCTCGTGCTGATGAACCGCGGCGGCGGCGAGACCGCCACCGCCACCGCCGCCGCACCGAGCGGCGACGTCACCATCCCGATCTCTCAGGTCAAGGACGGCAAGGCTCACTTCTACAGCTTCGACGCCGGCGGCACGACCGTGAAGTACTTCGTGCTGGCCGACCAGAACGGCAAGGTGCGCGCCGCGCTGGACGCCTGCGAGGTCTGCTTCGCCCAGAAGAAGGGTTACCATCAGGAGGGCGACACGATGGTGTGCAACAACTGCGGCAAGGTGTTCCCGAGCGACCAGATCAACGTCATCACCGGCGGCTGCAACCCGATCCCGCTCGACAAGACCATCTCCGGGGGCCAGTTGACGATCACCTCGGACAGCCTCACGCAGGGCACGCGGTACTTCTGAGCCGTTGAAGCTCCGCACCGTCGCCTTCAGCAACCTGAAGCGCCGCAAGTCGCGCGCCGCGTTCCTGGTCGCCGGCCTGCTGGTCGGCATCGGGACCGTGGTCGCCCTGCTCACCCTGAGCCGGGCGCTCACGGTGCAGGCGCAGAACAGCCTGGAGACGTACGGCGCCAACATCATCGTGGCGCCGCGGACGGACGGGCTCTCGCTCAGCTACGGCGGCGTCACGCTCGGCGCCGCGACGGCCGGGCAGCAGGACATCAGGCAGGCCGACCTCGCGCGCATCGCGACGATCCCCAACCGCCACAACATCGCCATCATCGCGCCCGAACTGCTCGGCGCCGTCAAGGTGCAGGGTCGTGAGGGCCTCCTCATGGGTGTGCGGCCCAAGGACGAGT
>CAVOMB010000069.1:0-38992 GCA_963696935.1 uncultured Thermoleophilia bacterium
CAACGTATCGCGACCTGCTCGATGCTCGACCAGCGCGCCATCGACAAGGGCGTCAAGTTCGTGCGTTCACGCCCGTCGTACATCAAGGAAGACCCGCTCACCGGCGACCTCCTGATCAGCTGGGAGGACGAGGCCGGCAAGATGCACGAGACCCGCTACGACATGGTGGTGCTCTCGGCCGGCCTGGAGCCTGCACGCAAGGCGCAGGAGACGGCCGGCCACGTCGGTGTCGCCCTCAACCGACACGGCTTCTGCGAGCTGCACGAGTTCAACCCGCTCGAGACCAGCCGCAAGGGCGTGTTCGTCGTCGGCCCGTTCGGCGAGCCCAAGGACATCCCCGACAGCGTCGCCCAGGCCTCGGCCGCCGCGGCGCAGGTCATGACCGGTCTGGCCGACTCCCGCGGCACCCTCACGGTGGACAAGGAGTACCCGACGGAGAAGGACGTGATCGGCAAAGAGCCGCGCGTCGGCGTCTTCGTCTGCCACTGCGGCAGCAACATCGCCGGCGTCATCGACGTCGAGAGCGTCGCCGAGTACGCCAACCAGCTGCCCGGCGTGGCGTTCGCCACCGACACCATGTACACGTGCTCGTCGGACAGCCTCACGCTCATCCGCGATGCGATCGAAGAGCACGACCTCAACCGCGTCGTGGTCGCCAGTTGCACGCCGCGCACGCACGAGCCCATCTTCCAGGACACGCTGCGCGAGGCCGGCCTCAACCCGTTCCTCTTCGAGATGGCCAACATCCGCGACCAGGCGAGCTGGGTACACGCCAAGGAGCCGGAGAAGGCTACGCAGAAGGCCAAGGAGCTGGTCCAGATGAGCGTGGCCCGGGCGCGCATGCTCGAGCCGCTCTACAAGGTCGACGTACCGCTCACCCACTCCGCCGTGGTCATCGGCGGCGGCGTCGCAGGCATGACGAGCGCGCTCGCGCTCGGCGACATGGGCCACGAGGTGCACCTCATCGAGCGCAGCGAGAAGCTCGGCGGCTACGTGCTCAACCTCGGCCCGACCACCAAGGGCAACGACCCCCAGGCGCTGGTCAAGGAACTGGAGCAGCGCCTCGTCGACAACCCCAACGTCAAGATCCACCTCGAGGCCGAGCTGGCCGACTTCCACGGCTTCATCGGCAACTTCTCGAGCGTCATCGGCGAGAAGGACGGCAAGCGCACCGCGGTCGACCACGGCGTCGTCATCGTCGCGACCGGCGGCGTCGAGGACCGGCCGGAGGACATGTACGGCCTCGGCTCCAGCCAGAAGGTCGTCACCGGCATGGACCTCGAGCGCATGCTCAAGGAGAACGACCCGGCGCTGAAGGACGTCAAGTCCGCCGGGTTCATCCTCTGCGCCGGCTCGCTCGACGAGAGCCACCCGTACTGCTCACGCACCTGCTGCCAGCAGAGCGTCAGGAACGCCATCGCGCTCAAGGAACAGGACCCGTCTCGGCAGGTCTACGTGTGGTTCAAGGAGGTGCGCACCTACGGTCTCCTCGAGGAGTACTACACGAGGGCGCGTGAGCTGGGCGTCATCTTCACGCGCTACGACAACGACACCCTGCCGCAGGTCGAGGCCAACGGCAGCGTCAGCCTCAAGGCCCGCGACCCGTACCTGGGCCGCGACGTCGAGATGCCGCTCGACCTGCTCGTGCTGGCCACCGCCTCGGTGGCCTCCGACGGCGCCACCGAGCTGAGCAAGATGCTCAAGGTGCCGCTCACGGCGGACGGCTTCTACCTCGAGGCCCACGTCAAGCTGCGCCCGGTGGACTTCGGCTCGGAGGGCATCTTCCTCTGCGGCGCGGCCCACTACCCCAAGAGCATCGAGGAGACGATCTCGCAGGCCTACGCCGCCGCGGGTCGCGCCGCGGCCATCCTGGCCAAGCCGGCGCTCAAGGCAGGCGGCGTCGTGGCGGAGGTCGACCAGGACAAGTGCGCAGCCTGCCTCACGTGCGTGCGCATCTGCCCCTACGACGTCCCGATCATCGAGCTCGCGACCAAGAAGGCCAAGATCGAGGCCGCCGCCTGTCAGGGCTGCGGCGTGTGCGTCAGCGAGTGCCCGGTCAAGGCCATCACCTTGCACCACTACACCGACGCGCAGGTGTTCGCCAAAGAAGAGGCGCTCTTCGTGGAGGTGAGCTGACATGGCCGAGGCCGACGTGAAGGCCGCGGTGGCCGAGGGCGAGGCGCCTGAGGCTACGGATGAGGCGCCCAAGAAGCCTGTGGATCCGAACTTCGAGCCCGAGATCATCGTGTTCGCGTGCCACTACTGCGCGTATGCCGCGGCCGACCTGGCCGGCAGCATGCGCCTGGAGTACCCGTCGAACATCCGCATGATCAAGCTGCCGTGCACCGGCAAGCTCGAGGTCATCCACCTGCTCAAGGCGATCGAGGCCGGCGCGGACGGCGTGTACGCCGCCGGCTGCCTCGAAGGCGAGTGCCACTACCTCAAGGGCAACCTGTGGGCGCGCAAGCGCATCAATCACGTCAAGGACCTGCTCGCCGAGCTCGGCATCGAGCCGGAGCGCGTGGAGATGTACAACATGTCGTCGGCCCAGGGCGCAAGGTTCGCCGAGGTCGCGACCGAGTTCACCGAGCGCATCAAGCAGCTCGGCCCCAACCCAGTCAAACGTGTGGGTGTGGACGTACACGCCGCCGCGCGCGAAGCGCTCGGCGGCGCGGCCATGCCCGACGACCCCGCTCCGTCCGCCGCCATCAGTGAGGAAGGACACGCAGAATGATCACCGCCGAACGCAAACCCCTCGACGAGATCCTCGCGCTCGTCGGCGACAAGAAGAAGGTCCTCGTGGCCGGATGCGACACCTGTGTCGCCATCTGCCTCACGGGCGGCGAGAAGGAGGCCGAGATCCTGGCCAGCGAGCTGCGGATCAAGGCCGAGCAGGACGGCACCGGCGCCGAGGTCGAGCACACGGCGGCCATCCGCCAATGCGAGTGGGAGTACCTCGACATGATCGCCGACAAGGTCAAGGACGCCGACATCGTCGTCAGCATGGCCTGCGGCATCGGCATCCAGAGCATGGCCGAGAAGTTCTCGCCCAAGATCGTCGTGCCCGCCGTCAACACCAACATGCTGGGCATGCCGCAGGAGCACGCCGTCTGGCTCGAGCGCTGCGGCGCCTGCGGCGAGTGCGTCATCGGCGAGACCGCCGGCATCTGCCCCGTCGTGCGCTGCAGCAAGAGCCTCATGAACGGGCCGTGCGGCGGCTCCCACGACGGCAAGTGCGAGGTCACCACACCCGAGAAGGAAGAGATCGACTGCGCCTGGGCGCTCATCTGGGAGCGCCTCAAGGAGCAGGGTCGCGAAGAGATGATGTACATCAACAGGCCGCCGAAGGACTGGAGCAAGAGCAGCTCCGGCGGCCCGCGGAAGATGGTGCGTGAGGAGGCGAAGCCGGTATGACCGCCACCGAGTACAAGGCTGGCTCCAACCTCGAGAGGATCCTGAGCGAGGGCAAGTTCGCGGTCACCGGCGAGTGCGGCCCGCCGAAGAGCGCCGACGGCGGCGTCATTGAGAACAAGGCCAAGATGCTGCACGGCTACGTCGACGCCGCCAACATCACCGACAACCAGACCGCCGTGGTGCGCGTCAGCTCCATGGTCTCCGGCTGGCAGGTGCAGCAGAACGGCGTCGAGGCGATCATGCAGATGACCTGCCGCGACCGGAACCGCCTCGCGATGCAGGCCGACATCCTCGGCGCCTCAGTGCTGGGCATCAAGAACATCCTCTGCCTCACCGGCGACCACATGAGCTTCGGCAACCATCCCGAGGCCAAGGGCGTACACGACCTCGACGCGATCAACCTCATCAAGATGTACAAGGACATGCGCGACGAGAAGAAGTTCCAGTGCGGCGAAGAGATGGAGGTCGAGCCTCGGCTGTTCATCGGCTGCGCCGAGAACCCCTTCGGCGATCCCTTCGAGTTCCGCGCCCTGCGCCTCAAGAAGAAGGTCGAGGCCGGCGCCGACTTCATGCAGACGCAGTGCATCTTCAACATCCCCAAGTTCAAGAAGTGGATGGAGGAGGTGCGCGCCATCGGGCTGCACAAGGAGATCAAGATCCTCGCCGGCATCACGCCGCTCAAGGGCGTCGGCGGCGCGCGCTACATGAAGAACTTCGTGCCGGGCATGGACGTGCCGGACGAGATCGTCGACCGCATGGCCGGTGTCGAGAAGGGCCCGGCCTCGCACGCCGAGGGCAAGAAGCTCGCCGTCGAGATGATCAAGGAGCTGGCCGAGATCGAGGGCGTCGCCGGCGTCCACATCATGGCCGTCGAGTGGGAAGAAGCAGTGCCCGAGATCGTGGAGGCCGCCGGCCTGCTGCCGCGGCCCGCGGTCGCCTAGGAGGTGCGGATGGCCACCACCTGCACACCGAGTCCGTCGCTGAGCCGTCAGGTCACCGCCAGCTGCGACGAGAACGCCTATAAGTGCTACCAGTGCAAGAAGTGCACCTCCGGGTGCCCTGTGGCCCGGTACGCCGACATGCACCCGGCCATGATCATGCGCGCCGTCCAGCTCGGGCAGTACGACATGATCTTCGACGACCGGTTCATCTGGCTGTGCACCGGGTGCGAGACCTGCACCACCCGGTGCCCCCAGGGCATCGACATCGCCACGATCATGGACGAGCTCAAGATCATGGCACGCGCCCAGGGCCGCATCCCCGCGGACACGCCGTCGGCGTCCATGCTCAAGCTCAACTACGACTCGTTCGTCCGCTGGGGCCGCATGTGGGAGGTCGAACTGATCACCCTCGACGTCCTCAAGCGGCCGATGAGCGCCAAGAACTGGCTCACGCTCGGCCCCAAGATGATGCTCAAGGGCAAGATCAACCCCACCCTCAAGCGCGGCGATACCATGGCGATGAAGCGCATGGTCGCCACCGCCGAGAGCATCACCCGGGCGCGCGAGGCCAACACCGCCGCGGCCGAGCGCAAGGCCGCAGGAGGTGCGTCATGACCAAGACGCTCGCCTACTACCCCGGCTGCTCGCTCCACGGCACGTCCGGCGAGTTCGACTCCAGCTTCAAGGCTACGGCCCGGGCGCTCGACCTGGTGCTCCAGGAGATCCCGGGCTGGGAGTGCTGCGGCAACACCGCGGCGCACTCCATCAACCGGCTGCTCAGCGTGGCGCTGCCGGTCAACGAGCTCGCCAAGGTCGAGCAGGACATGAAGCTCGACGCCGTGGCCGTCCCGTGCGCCGCCTGCTACAGCCGCTTCAAGGCCGGTGCACACGAAGTCAGCGAGAGCGAAGAGACGGCGGCCGACGTGCGTGCCGTGGTCGGCCGCGCCTACGACGGCGGCGTCGAGGTCGACAACCTCATCGACGTCTACCACGACGCCGTGGGCCTCGAGGAGCTGCAGGCCAAGGTCACGCGCCCGTTCGCCGGCCTCAAGGTGGCCTCCTACTACGGCTGCCTGCTCACCCGGCCGCCGAAGGTCACGCTGGCCGACGACCCCGAGTACCCCACCCACATGGACGAGGTCGTCAAGGCGCTCGGCTGCGAGCCGGTCGACTGGAACTACAAGACCGACTGCTGCGGCGCGTCGCTGGCGCTCACCGAGCAGAGCATCGTCGACGACCTCACCGGGCGCATCGTCAAGGACGCGCGCGACTGCGGCGCCGAGGCGATCGTCGTGGCCTGCCCGCTGTGCCAGGTGAATTTGGACGGCCGGCAGATCGAGATCGCCAAGAAGGACGCCCGCTGGCAGCGCGTACCGGTCGTATTCCTCAGCCAGATGGTCGGCCGCGCGGTCGGCGTCGACGACAAGACGCTCGGCCTCAAGAAGCACCTCGTGGACATCATGGCGGTGATGGCGTAGGCCATCGCGCCGCCACGCCGGGCTCGCCCGGTCGCCACGCACCGAAGAGGGGCGCCGCAGCCGCGGCGCCCCTCTTCGCGTACGGGCATCTGTGAGCCGTCGACGAGCGGGCGCCGCCACCTGACGCCAGCTGGGGCGGTGGAACTCGCGGAGGGAGCGTGGCCGAGGAGCTTCGTGCATCGTTCGCCGAGGACGACATCCGCGAGGCCAAGGTGGCCCCAAGGCCATCCGGGTACGACGCGGTCGTCGTCGGCGGGCCGATGATGATGGGCTGGCACAAGGACCGGCTTGTCGCGGTGCCGTTCGCGATCTTCGTCACCGCGGCGTCGCTCCCCGAGGACGGCGCCGCCTGTCCATGGCATGCCCATCGCCAAGGACCCCCGGCTCGTGAAGAAGCCGCGGAACGCGGACAAGCTGAGCCGCAAGAAGCGCTACGCGCTGCCGCGTCACTGCAGGGGCGACATCCTCAAGGACTGCGCGCCGGCGCAGCCGCGCAGCGCGGCCGTGTTCGCCGGCTCGCTCGACCTGACGACGATGCGCGTCTTCGAGAAGCTGTTCGTGCTGCTCGTGATCGTTGCGACGCCGGGCGCCCCGGCGAGCAGCCGGGTGACGTCGAGTTCCGTGCCGACACGATAGAGCGGCCCCGCGCCGCTCTCGAGGAGCCAGAGCCCGTCCGGAAGCCCGAGCACCACACCGCCGCCCGCACGCGGCAGTGCGAAGCCGACCGGGGCGGGCACGGGCTCCACCTCGTCGCGGCCGGTGGCCGGGTAGAACCGGTGGACGCCCGCCCCAAGATGTCCACCCAGAGCGGGGTCGCGGTGGCGGCGTCCCAGCGCGGCCCTTCGCCGAGCTCCGCCGGCACGGCGACGGCGACCTCGAAGCCGCAAGGGATCCGGGGCCCGGGAGCCGTGTCCGGCCGGGCGGCGACATCACGCCTCAGCCCTCCAGGCCCAGCTCGTCGACGACCGCCTGGGCCACGCGTTGCGGCGGCGGGCCGACGTCCATGCGGATCGCCCGCTCGTCGGGTCCCGGCTCTTCGAGGGCGGCGAACTGGCTGTCGAGGAGGCTCGGCGGCATGAAGTGCCCGCCGCGCGCAGTGATGCGCTCGTAGATCGTCTCCCTGTCGCCGGCCAGGTACACGAAGACGACGCCCCGGCGCCGCCGATCGAGCAGGTCGCGGTACGAACGCTTGAGCGCCGAGCAGGAGATGACCCCGTCCTCCCCGGCGTCCAGCCGCGCGTCGATCCAGTCGGCCACCCGCTCCAGCCACGGCAGGCGGTCGGCGTCGGTGAGCGGCTCTCCCGCGCGCATCTTGTCGACATTGGCCTGCGGGTGGACCGCGTCGCCCTCCTCGAACGGCCAGCCCGGCCGGCCGGCAAGCAGCGCGGCCACGGTGGACTTGCCGCACCCGGAAACGCCCATGAAGACCAGGACCAGCGGTCCCGACCGGGGTCCCGCGACACCAGAGCTCACGAGCACCTCCGTGCACGAGGGGCGGCCGCGGCGCTGCGCGACGGCCACGGCGCGAGGATTGCCGCAGGCCGCAGGCGGACACTACCCAGATAACGGCGGGACGAGCACAGGAGGCCGATGATGGAAGAGCTGGCGCCGGGCATCCGCCGCTGGACGGCGCCACACCCGGAGTGGCGGCCGGCGGAGCGCTGCTCCTCGTCGACCCCTTGCTGCCCGCCGGTGACGACGAGCGCCTCGAGCCGCTGCTCGCCGAGCTGGGGCTCCTGGCCGCGCTCGCGACCCGGGTCGAGCTCCTGGTGACCATCCCGTACCACACGCGGAGTGCGGAGGCGCTCTACGAGCGCTTCGCGCCGGAGCGCCCCACCCGCATCTGGGGGCACGCCAACGTGCGCAAACGGCTGCGGCCGGAGACGCCGCTCGAGGTGGTGCCGGCGGGTCCGGCCGGCACGGCCGCCGTCATCGCCGGAGGGGCGGCCGAGGCATACACGATCGGCCGCCCGAAGCGCAGCGAGCACCCGCTGTACGTGCCCTCGCTGCGCGCCGCCGTGTTCGGCGACGCCGTCGTCGGCGCGCAGGGCGGCCTGCGCTTCTGGAACCAGAGCAGCGGCACCGGCGAGCAGTGGTACCGCGACGTGTTCGCGCCCACGCTCACCCCGCTGGGCGAGCGCCCGGTCGAGCACGTGCTGGTCACGCATGGGCCGCCGGTGATCGGCGACGGGCAGGTTCAGCTGGCGCTGTGCCTGGCGTCGCCTCCGGTGCAGATGTACTGACGCCGGCGCCGCCGGCTCAGCCGCCCCGGCGCCCGCTCAATCTGTCGGGTGCTTCTCCTCGCGGCGCTTGCGCAGCTCGATGCGCGCGAGGCTGATGAGGAACCACGCCACGCTCGCCAGCGTGATGAACAGCACGACGCGGTACCCGATCCGCTCGGCGTGTGAGAGGTCGGGCCGGCTGACCAGGAACGAGAAGCCGATGATCAGCGCGGCGACGATCAGCGCGTAGGCGAGCCGGGTGAAGGCCGCCTCCAGCCGGTCCATGATCGGCTTGAACTCCGTGGGCCGGATCGAGACGCGGAACTCCCCCTCGCCGGCGCGCCGCAGCACGCGCGTCATCTGCAGAGGCAGGTGGTCGAAAAAGCGCACGTAGGCGCGCGCCGTGAGCTCGGTGGGCAGGTGCAGCCGGTGCTCGCGTATGAGCGTGAGCAGCTTCTGCACCAGCTCCTCGAAGCCGCCGCCGGTAGCCTGGGCGCGGCGGTAGGAGCCCAGCAAGGAGCCCAGCCCCATCTCCATGGTCGCCACGTCCACGTGCGGCGGCATGCCGGTCATGGCGAGCACCGCCTCGGTCGCGGACGCCGGGTCGTCGTTGCCCGAGGTCGATCTCCATGGTCTCGGTGACGCCGGGGAGCTGGACCTTGACGGCCACCGCCGTCCCGTCCTGGGGCGTGGCCTTGTAGACCTGGCCGATGCTGGCCGCGGCGAGCGGCGTCTGGTCGAAGGTGGCGAACAGCTCCTCCACGGGCGCGCCCAGCTCGGCCTCGATACGCGGCCGCGTCTCTTCCCACGGCAGCATGGGCACGTCGTCCTGCAGTTTGGCGAGCTCCGCCGCGAGGTCGAGCTGGAAGAGGTCGCGGCGCGTGGCCAGCAGCTGGCCCATCTTGGCGAACGCCGGCCCCAGGCGCTCGAGGACGTGCCGGATACGCACGGCGCGCGGCAGGTCACGCTCGCGCACCTGAGTCGCCTCGCCGGACGCCCCTGCCGCCTGCCCGTCGTCGTCCACCGGCGACGGCGCGTGCGACTCGAGATCGCTCCTCCTCGTCAGATTGAGGATGCGCTCCTCCCAGAACACCCTGGCGATCTCGCGGTAGCGCGCCCGGCGCTGTGCGCCCCGGCTGGGCGCCGAGCTTCCTCGACTCATGGACCCTCCCGTCGACGTGTTCAGCGTGCCTCTTGCCCGTTCCGGCCCAGAGCCCGTCAACGAGGCGAGCCGGCGAGCGGGCCCCAGGCCTGCTCGCCGAGGGCGACCTGATCGCCGCCGGCCTCGCGGGCGCGCCGCAGCGCGCTTGGGAGCCGTCATGCTGATGCTGCCGGTGACGTCGCTCACACCGTCCAGCGCGGCGACCTGGGTGAGCTTCTTGCTCGAGATCGACTGCGTGCCGGGGCTCGTCTGCACGCGCGAGCGCGTGAACTTCTGCCCCTGCTTGGACTGGTCCGGCGGGTTCATGCCGAACTGCTGCGACCCGCCCGTGTCCATCTTCTGCTGCTGGCTCACGGTGATGTCGGTGCCGACGCCGTAAAGCGACTGCAGCACCTTGTCCTGGGCCTTGCTCACGCCGGACGCGTACGCGGTCACGGCGACCACGAGCGCCACGCCGACGGCAAGGCCGAGCGCGGTGAGCAGCGCCTGGCGATGCCGCCGGCGCAACTCCCTGAACACGTAGGTGAAGAACATGGTGCCTCCTCGTTTTTCCTGACTGCGGTTGTATGCCGCCGGGATGGGAGTCGGCTGAAGCGAAGCTGAAGGCTCTCTGTGAGTCGGGGTCCCCTCTCGCGCGCGTGATTCCTACAGTGGTACTTCAGGGAACTCACAGGCAGTTCTCAGAAACTCGGGCTACACTCCTCGTCGGGAGCCGGGGATACCGCCAGCGGAGGGCCAGGATGAGCGAGACACCGGCAGGCGCCACCAAAGTGCTCGTCGTGGACGACGAGCCGAGCATCACCGACCTCGTGTCGATGGCCCTGCGCTACGAGCAGTTCGACGTCCGCGTGGCCGGCAACGGTCGCGAGGCGCTGGACGCCGTCGAGGCCTTCTCCCCCGACCTCGCCGTGCTCGACATCATGATGCCGGGCATCGATGGGTTCGAGGTCGCGCGCCGCATGCGCAACCAGGGCGTCCACCTCCCCATCCTCTTCCTCACCGCGCGCGACGCGACCGAGGACAAGGTCCGCGGGCTCACGCTCGGCGGCGACGACTACATGACCAAGCCGTTCAGCGTCGAGGAGCTCGTCGCGCGCATCCGCGCGATCCTGAGGCGCGTGCAGCCGGCCGCCGCTTCGCAGAGCCGGCTCGCCTTCGCCGATCTCGAGCTCGACGAGGACACGCACGAGGTGTGGCGCGCAGAGCGCGAGATCGAGCCTCACGGCCACGGAGTTCAAGCTGCTCCGCTACCTGATGCTCAACGCGCGCCACGTGCTGAGCAAGGATCAGATCCTCGACCATGTCTGGAACTACGACTTCGGCGGCAACGCCAACATCGTCGAGACCTACGTGAGCTACCTGCGGCGCAAGGTCGACGCCGAGGGCGCGCCGCTCATCCACACGGTGAGAGGCGTCGGCTACAGCCTCCGCCTCCCCAAGGACTAATGCCCGTGGAGCCACGCAGAAGACGGAGCACTATTGAGCGGCCGCCGGCCCGCAGGGCCCAGCGGCGGACGGACTAATGCCCGTGGAGCCACGCAGAAGACGGAGCACTATTGAGCGGCCGCCGGCCCGCAGGGGCCAGCGGCGGACGAAGTGACGACGGCAGCTCCATGAGCCTCCGCACCCGCCTTCTCCTCGCCGTCCTGGCCTGCGTCGCCGCCGGCCTGCTCGTGGCCGGCGGCGCCACGTACCTCTCGCTGCGCAACTTCATGCTCGAGCGCGTCGACGCGCAGCTCCGCGACGCGCGTTTTCCCGTCGCCATGCAGCTGACCGACAACCAGAGCGGCAGCCAGTTCGGGGCCGGCGGCAACCCGCCCAACCTGCCGCCGGGCACCTACGGCCAGCTCCGCGACAGTTCGGGGAGCATCCTCAACGCGGTCTCGTTCACCTACGGCAACCAGGACCAGCCGACCCCCGTGCTGCCGAACCCCCTGCCCGGCATCACGCAGGGCAACAGCGTCATCTTCCACGCGCAGTCCACGGCCGGAGGCGCGGGGTTCCAGGTGCTGGAGGAGAGGGAGCCGACCGGCGGACAGATCCTCCTCGTCGCCATCCCGCTCACCGAGACGCAGCAGACGCTCAACCAGCTGCTGCTGATCGAGGTCATCGTCTCACTGGTGGTGCTCGGCGCGCTCGCGGCCGGCGCCTGGTTCTTGATCAAGCGCGACCTGCGGCCGCTCGAGAAGATGGCGGTCACGGCCGACGCGATCTCCTCCGGCGACCTCTCGCTGCGCGTGCAACCGGCCGAGCCGCGGACGGAGGTCGGCCGGCTCGGCCTCAGCCTGAACACCATGCTGAGCCGCATCGAGGTCGCGTTCGCCGAGCGCGCCGCCACCGAGGACAAGCTGCGGCGCTTCCTGGCGGACGCATCCCACGAGCTGCGCACGCCGCTCACCAGCATCCGCGGCTACTCCGAGGTGTTCGACCGCGCCAAGGACGACCCCGAGGACCTCGAGCTGGCCATGCGCCGCATCGAAGAGGAGAGCAAGCGCATGGGCGTCATGGTCGAGGAGCTGCTGGTGCTCGCGCGCCTCGGCGAAGGGCGCGAGCCGGACAAGCTGCCCGTGGACCTCGCACGCGTCGTGGACGACTGCGTCAGCGACGCGCGCGCCGCCTCCCCCGACCGCGAGATCACCGTGGACCGCGCGGAGACGGCCGACGTGCTGGGCGACGACCACCAGTTACACCAGGTGCTCCACAACCTGCTGAACAACGCCGCCCGGCACACGCCGCCGGAGGCGCAGATACGCGTGACTCTGGCGGCGGGCGACGGCTACGCCACGCTGGTCGTCGCCGACGACGGCCCCGGGCTCGAACCGGACGTGGCCGCGAAGGTGTTCGAGCCCTTCTTCCGCGCCGACAAGTCGCGCACCCGCGAGACCGGCGGCGCCGGCCTCGGCCTCGCCATCGTCGCGGCCATCGTGGAGTCTCACCGCGGCACGGTGCACATCGACACCGCTCCGGGCGCCGGCGCCACCTTCACGGTCACGCTGCCGTTACTCGCGGCGCAGACCTGAACCTCACGCAGGAGCCCTGGCCGGGCTGCGAACACGGCGCCGGGTTGGACTCAGGCCCATCTCATGCCATCCTCATCCCAGCTCCAGACGACACCGATAGAAAAGGGGCCGTGAGACCGACACCGCACATCTCGACCTCTCTGGCCGTGCTGATCGCGACCCTGGTCGCCTGCGCCGCGCTGGCCGGCGTCGCAACCGCGGCGCCGCGTATAGACCCGGGCGGCTCCGGCACCACGCCGCCCCGCATCAGCCCGAGCGGGGCGCACGGCGCCTCGAGTTCGACCTCCCTTAACTGGTCCGGCTACTCGGTCAGCGGCGGCACGTACAGGAGCGTCACCGCGACGTGGAAGCAACGGGCCGTCGTGGCCAGGACGGCTGAGACCTACGCCGCCTTCTGGGTCGGGCTGGACGGCGACGGCAGCGAGACCGTCGAGCAGATCGGCACCATGGGCTACACCTACGGTGGTAACGCCTACTATGCGGCCTGGTACGAGATGTATCCGGACCGCATGTACCCGATCACGACGGTGCGGATCCGCCCCGGCGACGTCGTCACCGCCACCGTCAGGTGGACCGGGTCGTCGAACTTCAAGCTCAGCCTCAAGAACCTCGCCACCGGCAGGTCATTCGCCAAGACGCTGTCGGCCCCGACGGCCGAGCGGGCCTCGGCCGAGGTCATCGCCGAGGCCCCCGCGGACAGCTCGGGCGTGCTCCCCCTGGCGACGTTCGGGCTCGCGACCTTCTCCGCCTGCGCCGTCGACGACGGCTCGCTGGCCGACGCCGGAGCCTCGTCCATCGACATGGTGGACTCGGGCGGCAACGTCATCGCCCGCACCTCGGCGCTGAACGACGACGGGACCAGCTTCACCGTGACCGACGACTTCAAGGCGCCCTCGGTGACCGCGACGAACCTGCAGCGCACCGCCACGAGCGGCTGGAAGAAGGCCGCCGTGAGCGTCAAGCTGCGCGGCGCGGACGGCAAGGGCGGCTCCGGCCTCGCCGCCGTGTACTACACGGTGGACGGCGGCGACACGCAGACCTACTCGGGCGCCTTCCGCGTCTCGGACGCCGGCACCCACAAGGTCAGGTACTGGGCCGTGGACAAGGCCGGCAACACAGGCGGCTCCAGGACGGGCTACGTGAACCTGGACCTCGCCGCGCCCACCTCCGCCCCCCGCGCCGTGAGCGTGACCCGCGGCGCGGCGCAGCGCGGGTCGACCATCGCCGTCCCCGTGACGCTCAGCGACCCGCTGCCCACGTGCGGCACCGTCACACTGGTGGCCAGGATCGTCAACGGCTCCGGCAAGACGGTGGCCACGGTGACGCGTGCGGGCGTCGCCGCCAACTCGACGAAGACCGTACGCGTACGCCTCACGTCCGCGCTCAAGAAGGGCGCCTACACGCTGCGCACGACGGCCACCGACGCGGCCGGCAACAGGCAGGCGGCCGCCGGCAAGGCCCGGCTCACGGTCCGCTAGACGGGCCTGCGGGCCGGCACGCCCGGGCCAGGTCGCCGAAGCGGCCTGCCTGGGTGTCGTCGACGGTGTACGCGGAGTACCTCGCCAGCTCGTAGATCGTCGCCAGCTCGGCGGCTGCTCCGGGCGGCTCCGCCGTCACACCCGACCCCAGATACGCGCGCACCGTCGTCCCCGCGGCTCTCGGCCTGCCGGCCCGCGCCAGACGCCGCTCCAGCCGCTCGTAATCGATGCGGATCGCCTCAGCCGGGGTCTGCGGGCGGCGACGGCCGCTCACGAGAGAGCGCAGGCGGCGGCCGATGCCGCCGAGGGCCAGGCCGGACGCCGCACTCACGCTGCGGACCGACTCGCGCTCCTCCACGACGGCCTCGTCGCGCGAGGGATCGCGGCTCAGACGGCGGAGCGCGAACACCACCACCGCGACCGCCGCGGCGATCGCCAGCACCGCCAGGCCGACAGATACGAGGGTCCGCGTCAAGGCGGAGATGGCGAGGGGCGGCTGGTCGTGAGGCCGCTCCACACCGCCGCCGGTCGGGACCTTGGGCGGCTGGTACTGCGGCAGGTGCAGGTGAGCCAGGCTGGCCAGCCAGGCGATGCCGCGGATCAGTTGAGCGACGACCCAGGCCAGGACGCTGGCGACGTAGGCGATGACGGTGAGCACCTCGCTGAGCACGGTGTGGAGCGTGTCGCCGCCGAACAGAGCCGCCGCCAGCCCGGTGACCACCAGCACCGCCACGATGGCCGTGGTGACGGCGAGCAGCCACGGCCACACCGGCAGCCGGTGGTCCTCGGCGACCACGTCGGTGAGCACCCGGTACCTCAGCAGGGCGACGTGCAGGCCGCCGGTCACCACCACGGTCGCGACGGCCGCCGCCGGCCACCGGACCGGCGTCCCCGTGAGCCCGCAGAGCACGAGCACCGCGCACAGGATGCCGAACGCCCTGGCGACGCGCGCGAACGCCTCGTCCGGGCCGAAGTCGCCGCGGGCGATCCACACGCCGAGCACGGCGACGCCGGCGCTGAAGCCGGCGTCGCGGACGACCTGCCACCCGACGTACGGGTGGTCCCACGCGCGGCCGGCGACAAGGAGTACCGCGGCCGCGAGCAGGACGACCCCGGCCAGCAGGGTCCGCCCGCGCGACAGCCGAGTCGGCTCCGCCGACGCCCACCGCGAAGCGGCCGCGGCGGCAAGCATGGTGACGGCCGCGAACGCCGCCAGCGCCGGCCAGCTCGCGGCGCTCACCACGGATCCGAGCACGCCCACCCAGACCCCCTGAGCGAGCGCGCCGAACGCGGTGCCGGCCCACTCAAGCGTGGATTGCGAGCGCATCCGCTGTCCTCCAGTCCAGATCGCGGGGGACGACGAGGTCCGCGCAGGGCTTCTCGTCGTCCCGCGGCCGGCCGACGAACACCACGGTGGTCGGCCTGTCCTCGCGCAGCAGCGCCAGGACGTCCCTGACCACCGGGCGCAGGCGCGCGGTGACGACCACGCACTCCGTCCCGGCTCCGCCGAGGTCCTCGAGCTCGTCGCGCAGCACGGAGCCGTAGTCGCGGAGGCTGAAGGGCCGCAGGCGCGCGATGGCCTCAAGCACCTCGGGCAGCGCCCCGGTCGCGGGCTCGAGGTCGACAGCCGACGCCTCGCCGGCGCCGGCGGCGTTGGAGGCGAACCCGACCGCGTACCCACGGTCGGCATACGCCGACGTCAGAGAAGCAGCGACGACGCACAGAAGCTCCATGAGCTCGGGCTCGACGGCCTCCCACGCCCGGTAGAGCGAGCCCACGTCGAGCAGCACACGCACTGAGGCAAGCGAGGCCGGGTCGTACTCGTTGGTGTGCAGCTCGCCGGTGCGCGCCGTGGCCCGCCAGTTGAGAGCGCTCATCGGGTCGCCGGGCCGGTAGGGCCGCGTGCCGCGCAGCGCCGTCGGGTCGACGGCGAGGGAGCGCGCGGCCTCCTCCTCCACGAGCGGGCGCCCGAGGAGCAGCCCCGCGACGGGGACGTCGATCACGCGGGGCAGTACGACGACGTCCCTGTGCTCCTCCCAGCGGGTGCTCACGCCGGCGATGCCGAAGGGGTCGCCGGCCTGCAGCTCGACCGGCCCGAACCGCTGCACGCCGCGCTCCTCGCAGCGTACGCGGTAGCGGCGCCGCAGGCGCTCGTACCAGCGCACCGACACCGTCTGCAGGAGCTCCTGGCGATCGAGGACGAGGATCTTCCTGAGGCCGAACCCCTCGGCGACCACGCCGACGGGCCACTGGTCGCGGATCTGCAGCCAGACCAGAGGAAGCAGCTTGTCGTTGGTCACGCTGAGCGCGATCTCCACGTCGCCGCCCCACGCGACGACGCGCCGCGAGACCGACCGCTCGAAGGTGACGCCCCGGAACAGCCGGCGGCGGACCACGATCACCAGGGCAGCGATCACCGACGCGGAGAGCGTGGCGAAGGCCAGCGCCGGGGAGTGCAGGATCGCGGACCCCGCGAGCCCAGCGAGGCAGGCCCACAAGACCGACCTCAGCCGCACCGCGTCACTCCCTCACCCGCCGGCGTCGTCCGGCCCCGCGGACTCCACGGGCACGGGCACGTCGCGCACGACCTCCTGCAACACGGAGCCGGCCGTGCCCCCGTCGAGGAGCGCGTCGCGGGCGAGCACCAGACGGTGCGCGAGCACCGGCTCCGCGAGCGCCTGCACGTCGTCGGGGACGACGAACTCGCGCCCGTCGAGGGCCGCGGCGGCCTGCGCCGCGCGCTGCAGCGCGAGCGACGCGCGCGGGCTCGCGCCGAGGCGCACCAGTGGGGACTCGCGGGTCGCGCGCACGAGCGCGACCACGTAGCCGGCCACGTCCCCGGACACGTGCACCTTGCGCACCGCCGCCTGCGCGGCCGCGACCTCCTCCGGAGCGACGGCCGCGCGCACCTCCTCGAGCGGGTCCGCCTCCCGGAAGCGCTCGAGCATGAGGACCTCCTCGCCGGAGTCCGGGTACCCCATGCGCAGGGAGACGAGGAAGCGGTCGACCTGGGCCTCCGGCAGCGGGAACGTCCCCTTCTGCTCCACCGGGTTCTGGGTCGCGAGCACGAGGAAGGGGTCCGGCAACGCATGCGTGACTCCGTCGACGGTGACGCCACGCTCCTGCATGGCCTCCAGGAACGCCGACTGGGTGCGCGGCGTGGCGCGGTTGATCTCGTCGGCGAGGACGATGTTGGCGAACACGGGACCGGGACGGAAGTCGAACTCGGCGGATCGCTGGTCGAACACGAGGGAGCCGGTCACGTCGCCCGGCAGAAGGTCCGGCGTGCACTGGATGCGGCTGAAGCTCAGGCCGAGCGCAGCCGCAAGCGTGCGCACGAGCAGCGTCTTGGCCACGCCCGGCACGTCGTCCAGGAGGACGTGCCCGTCGGCGAGCAGGGCGACGGAGAGCAGGCGCGTCTGGGCGTCCTTGCCGACGATGACGCGCCCGACCTGCTCCGCGATCGCCGCACCCAGCGCCGCGGCGCTGCCGGGCGACCGTCCCTCGAATCGCGCATCCATGGCCCTCCTCCCGTCTCGCGTCCCCTGCGACTCTATACGGAGGAGGCTCCCGGGACGAACCCCGTGAGCCCGTTCGACCTTCGCCCGTCGCCGGACTGACGGCGCGGCTGCAGGGAACAACCACAGCAGAACGAATGGCGCCCTGAGAGCGCCGAGACGGGCAACGCACAGAGGGAGCGGCGAGATGACACAGGGTCCACAGGAGTCAAAGGGAGGCAACGGCTTCCTCATCGGCGGCGGCATCCTGCTGGTGCTGCTGTTGCTCTTCATCTTCCAGAACACGGCCGACACGACGTTCAAGTACCTGTTCTGGGACTTCACGCTGCCGCTCTGGCTCGGGCTGCTGGTCACGGCGCTCGTGGCGTTCGCGGTCGGGCAGCTTGCGCTGATGTGGCGGCGCCACAAGCGTCGTCAGGCGCGCCGCGACTCGCGATAGCCGGGGCAGGCAGCCGGGCGCCGGGCAGCAGAACACCGGACGCGGCGGCCGGGACCCTCTTCCGGGGTCCCGGCCGCCGCGTTCTCGTGCTGTCAGGCCGGCCTGCCCGCTTCGCGCCGGCCGGCCTGATGCGGGAGGTTCAGCGAGCGATCGCGAAGCTCCCGTCGTGATCCACGACCGCCCACGCGCTACCCGTGCGCGAGTCGTAGCCGTAGGTGCCGAGGCCGTAGGTGGCCTTGTAGGCGCCGTTCACGAACTTCTTGGTCGTCGTGGAGTTGAGCTTGACGGCGTTGACCCAATGGCCCTTCGCGTCCTTCGCGACGAGGACGCCCGTGCCGCGGAAGTCGCGGCAGCGGTGGCCCTTGTCGACCTTCATCGAGAGCGCGTAGGTGTCGGTGTGGGACGCGCCGACCGGCGTCATGCCCCAGAGAGTGAGCACATCGCTGGCGAGGCAATCACGCTGGTCGTCCTCGGTCCAGCCGGTGTTGACCGTCTGCGTCAGCACGCGGCCCTGGCTGTCAGTGGCGGTGTTCGTGTAGGCGCCGGCAAGGATGGCCGCTGAGGTGTCGTCGAAGCTGTCCTTGACGCTCGTGTATGACGCGCTGCCGGCGCCCCCGACGAGGGCCTGCTCGCCGTTGAGGCTGTAGCCCCAGGTGGCCTTCTTGACGAAGTGGAAGGTCGGCGTGACATTCAGCGGGAACCCGGCGACGTTCGGGCCCAGCGGATAGTTGCCGTCGGACAGCCAGCTGCCGTGGTCGTCGGAGTAGTAATCGACCGTCACGCGCGGGCCGTCGACCGTGTAGACGTAGTAGCCGACGGCGTACAGCTCCTGGGCCACCGAGGTCTCACGGACCTTCTGGCCGTACCACTTGGCGTCGGTGAGGGCCTTCGGCGTGTAGAACTTGCTGCTGTCGGAGGCGCAGATGAGCTCCTCGACGCTCGACTTGCCGTCCGGGCTGGCGATCAGCGAACGCTGGTTCACGTGGTCGTGGCCGCTCATGTAATAGCGCACGCCGTTGTCCTGCAGGCTCGCGAAGAAGGCATTCTGCATGTCGGGATTGGCGTCCGTGTACCCGCTGAACAGCGAGTCCTGGTGGTTCTCGCCGATCAGGTTCTGGTGCGAGAACACGAAGGCGTGCGTGGCGCTCCGGGTCTTCTTGTCGAGGCGGCCGGAGATCCAGGCCTGCTGGTCGCCGATGGAGTAGCCGTACGGGTACCCCGCGGCGGTGACGAGCTTGCTCGGCGTGGCCCAGTCGTCGAGCATGACGAACCGCGCGCTGCTGTCGCCGCGGCCGTAATCGAACGAGTAGGTGATGCCGTTGAGGTCTGAGCTGACATCCGTCGGGCTGCTGAAGTGACGCGCGCCGAACCGGTTCATGAGGCCGCGCGTCTGCGGGAAGTCGGCCTGGACCGCGGAGATGCCGTAGCCGTTGGCGGGGTTCGCGTACGTCTCGTGGTTGCCACGGATGGGGAAGAAGCCGATGCCCGCCTGGTACAGGTCCTCAGCGGCGGCGGCACGGACGGCGATGTCGGCGTCGTTGCCGCTCTCGGTCAGGTCGCCGACCTGGATCACGAACTTCACGCCCTTGGCGATGAACTGCTGGTTGAGCTGCTTGATGATGGAGACGGGGACGCCGTTCGGGTTGGCGCCAGCCGGATCGCTGGTCGTCCACTGGGTGTCGCCCATGACGCCGAACGACCAGACCTTGTCCTTGCCGTTGTGATGTGCAGGCTTCTTGCCGTTCGCGAAGGCGCTGCCGGCCATGACCAGCACGAGAGCGGCGATCGCGATGGTCAGGATGGCCAGGCGCGACGTCCTGCCGTCGATCTTCTTCTTCAAGGTACCCTCCAGGGAGTCGATTGGCATGCTGGTGACACGGGAGGCGCTGTCTGGGCTGGACACCACCTTTCTGCTCGGCGCTTGCGGGGGCAGCCCGCACGATAGGAGCCGGTCGCCAGCAGGGGGTTAGGAAGCGGCGAAGCCGCAAC
Organism: uncultured Thermoleophilia bacterium; assembly: GCA_963696935.1. GTDB lineage: Bacteria > Actinomycetota > Thermoleophilia > UBA2241 > UBA2241 > CAIXSE01. The sequence goes on from CAVOMB010000069.1 coordinate 19,662, forward strand.
GAAGCTTCGGCGAGGACCTCGTTCAGGCGGGGCGTGACGCCCCTTGGCTTCCGCTTGAGCAACGTCAAGTCCCACGTCAAACGGGTAGGGGTACCATCGGCCCAGAGATAATCCCAACCTTTGGAGTCGGGTATGACCACCGCGCCGCTCACCATCACCCCCAAGACCACCATCCACACGCTGCTCAAGGAGTACCCCTTCCTCCTGGACTACCTGGCTGAGTACCACCCGGAGTTCAAGAAGCTGACCAACCCGGTGCTGCGCCGGACCGTGGGCCGCATGGCGACGCTGGACGCGGTGGCGGAGCAGGGCAACGTGCCGCTCAACGTGCTCACGCAGGACATCGCCGACGAGGTCGAGCGCAAGACCGGCACGCGGCCGCCCATCGCCGACGTGGCCGACGCCGAGACCATCGACCCGGCGCGGCTGGCGGAACTGCACGCCATCGTGAAGGACCTGCACGCCGGCAAGACGGTCGAGGAGGTCAAGCCGCGGTTCGAGGAGCTCATCCAGGACGTTGAGGCCACCGAGATCGCCGCCATGGAGCAGAAGCTCATCGAGGGCGGCGTGCCCGACACCGAGGTCAAGCGTCTCTGCGACGTGCACGTGCAGGTGTTCGCCGACGCGCTCGAGAGTCACGAGGCGGTCACGGCGCCGGCGGGCCACCCGCTTGACACGTTCCAGCGCGAGAACCAGGCGCTGCTGCAGGTGACGGCGTCGCTGCGCAAGGTCGCCGAGGCGATCGGCGAGCCGCCGCACGGGGCCGTGTGGGCGCGCCTGAAGGGCGCGCTGGCCGACACCGTGCAGCGGCTCGCCGACGTCGACAAGCACTACTTGCGCAAGGAGAACCAGCTCTTCCCCTTCCTCGAGGAGCACGACGTGGAGGGCCCGAGCAAGGTCATGTGGTCCATCCACGACGACATCCGCGCGCTCATCAAGCAGGCGCGGGCGACGATCGCCGAGGACGACGCGGCGCTGGCCGTGAGCACCTGTCTCGCCCTGGCCAAGATGGCCGACGACATGGTGACCAAGGAGGAGCAGGTGCTCCACCCCCTGGCCGTCGACACGCTCAGTGACGAGGAGTGGGCGAAGATCCGCGCCGGCGAGGGCGACATCGGCTACGCGTTCATCGAAGGCGTGCCCGAGTGGCCGAGCGCTGCGCAGGCCGGCGCGGCGCGCGTCGCGGCGGGCGCCGGCCTGGCGGGAGCCGGCGAGGCCAGCGAGTCAGCGGCGGCCGGCGCGGCCGGGGTGGCTCCGCCCGCCGGCCTCCTCGCCCTCAACACCGGCAGCCTCGACCTCGGTGAGCTCAACCTGGTGCTGGGCGTCCTCCCCATCGACTTCCAGTACGTCGACGAGCACGACCGCGTGCGCTTCTACAGCGAGGGCCGCCGCATCTTCCCGCGCAGCCCCGGCGTGATCGGCCGCAAGGTGCAGAACTGCCACCCGCCGCAGAGCGTGCACAAGGTGCAGCAGATCCTCGACGCGTTCCGCGCCGGCGAGAAGGACACCGCCGAGTTCTGGATCGGCATGCAGGGCAAGTTCCTGCACATCCGGTACTTCGCGGTGCGCGACGCGGGCGGCGACTACCGCGGCGTCGTGGAGACGGTGCAGGACGTGACCGGCATCCGTTCCCTGGAAGGTCAGCGCCGGCTGCTCGACTGGTAGCCGGCGCTCCGCGCTACGGCGTGAGCAGGTCCGTGAGGCCATCGAGGAGCATCGCCGCGTCGAGAAGGCACTGACCGGGCGAGCCGCCCTGTCGCCGAGCAGAGGCTTGCCACGCGGCTTCTCGTCCTCGGCGACCGTGGTGATGCTCTCGCGCGTGAGCTCGCGCCACTCGCCGCCGCCGTTGCGCACGAAGAACGTGTAGCAGTAGTACTCGGTGAGCGGGGCGAGGCCGGCGTCGCGCAGCGACGTCCCCTCGCCCTCGTACACCGCGAACTGGCCGCCCACGCCCTGCCAGGCCTCGTCGGCGTGGGCGGCGAAGCCGCACCGGGAGCGGAGCACCCGGAGCCGGTGCGTCCTGTCCCTCGCCCACTCCCACAGGTAGGCGACTACGTGACTGCCGACGCCAACCTGCACGCCGGTCCACGGCTCGACACCGGCGCCCGATCCACCGATGCCTGTGGCGCCCTCGGGCGTCGCCCCCGGCCCGTCCGTCCGGAGCTTGACCTCCGCTTCGTCCCTGCCGCCACGATACACCGAGGCACGCCTGCGGTACGATGGCAGCGGCATCCAACCCCACTGAGAGGTGGTCCCCACCATGCTGTGGAAGCGCGGCAGTCTGACTCCCGAACTGGCCGACCTGGTGTTCTCGTTCCTGCCGGTCGACCTCAGCGTCGCCGACGAGGACGACGTGCTCGTCTACTGGAAGGGTGAGACGTACAAGACCTGCGACGCGCGCTTCATCGGCCGCGACGTCCGCGACTGCCACCTCGAGGACTCCATGGCGTGCCTGGAGGAGATCCTGCGCGCGTTCAAGGCCGGCGAGAAGGATGTGGCCGAGGGCTGGGGAGAAGAGAAGGGCAAGTTCAAGCGAACGCGGTATTTCGCCCTGCGCGACCACGACGGGACCTACAAGGGCATCCTCGAGGTCAACGAGAACGTGACCGGCGCGCGTGCTCTGGAGGGCGAGCAGGCCCTCCCCGGCTGGTGATGGCCGGCGTGACCGTACTCGTGGCGGCCTCGGACGGCAAGGTCCTGCTGCTCGTCGGCGCCGCCATCGCCGGCCTCGCGTTCGGCATGCTCATCAACAGCTTCCTGATGGGGCGCAACAAGCGGAAGTAGGCGTCCGGGCGGTCCGGCGCCGCGGCAGGCGCCTGCGCGGTGGCCGGCGGGCGCGACGGACGCATCAGCGGACGCGAGCGAACGCGCCGCGCCGGCCGTCGAACGTGAGCAGCGTGAGCGTGACGATCCGGGCACGGCCGCCGCGCACGTCGAAGACGGCGGCCGTGCCAGACCCCGCCTCCCTCCACACGTCGCCGCTCCACGGCACGTAGCGCAGCATGGCGCCACGGCCGAGCCGCACCGACAGGCCGTCGCCGGCGCCGCGGCTCACCGTGACGCGCCCGTAGTACCTGTCCTCGTAGATGCCGGTGTAGACGCTCCGCGCTCGCGGCGGCGCCGCGCCGGCGGGCGGGCCCGGCGGCAGCGTCAGGCCCCGCTGGGCAGTACCCTCAGCGGCCCGTGCCTGCCACTCCCCGCCGGCCTCCGGCACCTGGGCCGCCGCCGCGGCGGCGGCCTGCTCGGCGGCGAGCCAGTCGTCCTGGGGCGCCCCCAGAGCATCGAAGTCGATGAGCGTGTGTGCGAGTGCCCGTCCGAGAGCGAGCCCCTGCGGATAGGCGTTGGCGAGGACGACCACCGCTACGCCGTCCTCGGGGAGCAGCGTGACGACGGCGCTCGACCCGCAGGCGAGACCGCCGGCGGCCGTCGCCACGAGCCGTCCGTGCAGGCCGGAGAGCTGCCAGCCCAGTCCGGCCGCCAGCGTACCGTCCCGGGCGTCGGCGACCGCGGTCGTGGCGCGCAGCGTCTGCGCGAGCAGGTCCTCAGGGGCGACGCGGGCGCCGGCGAGCGCGCCCCCGTTCAGCTGCAGGCGCGCGAAGGTGATCAGGTCGGTCAAGCTCGAGCCGACCCCGAGGGCCGGCGCGAACACGTCTTCGTCGGCCGGGTCCTGCGGCACCATCGTACCGTCCACCAGCCGGTGCGGCGTCGCCGCGTCCGCCGCGCGCAAGAAGGCGCGATAGCCGAGCACCGTGCCGTCCGCCCCGGCCGGCCGCAGCACGCGCGTCAACATCAGCTGGGCCCACGACTGCCCGGTGGCCCGCTCCGCCGCGGCCGCAGCCGCGACCACCAGCGCGTCCTGCGGGGCCCAGACGGCGCGGAAGCCCGCGGCGGGCCGCAGGTAGCGCAGCCGATGCAGGATCTCGGCGCGCGAGTAGCCGAAGGCGCGCAGCTCCGTACCGGCGTAGGCCGGCAGCCCGCTGCGCGCCGCCGTCAGATCCCTGAAGGTCGCCGCGCGCGTCGCCCAGCGGTCACGGAGACGGAAGCCCTGCCAGACGCGGCGCACAGGCTGATCCCAGGAGAGCTCCCCCTCACCGGCGAGCGCCGCCAGCAGTGTCGTGGTGTAGGCGCGCGAGACCCCGCCGATCTGGAACAGCGTGTCGTCGTCGACGGCGCCCGGCGCGCCGATCTCCCGCTGCCCGAAGCAGCGGCTGTACATGACGGTGTCGCCGGCGATCACGGCGACGGCGGCCCCCGGCACGCCGCTGCGGGCCACCATGCCGGCGGCCAGCTGGTCGAACGCGGGCACGGCCATCCGGACGGCGGCCGCAGCCTGCACGCGGCGGGCAGCCCCCGCCAGGGCCAGCTCGCGCGGAGGGGCCGGCCCTGGCGTCGTCTGGAGCGCCGGGGTCGAAGGCAGGGGCGACGGCAGCGCTGTCGGCGTGGATGAGCCGGCAGGAGCGGCGGAGGGAGAGGCGGCGGGCGCAGCCGGGGTCAGCGGCTGGATGGAAGCGCCGGTCGACGACGTGGCCGCCGGCGGCGGAGAGGCATCCGCGACGGGGCGCGTCGCCGTCCGCGCAGGCGCGGGTGACGGCTCCGCGGCTACGCGGATGCCGCAGCCGGCGAGCAGCATCGCCGCGCCGGCCGTCGCGAGCGCGCTCGCGCGCCACCACGTTGTCACCGTCGGCCTCCTCGGACGCTCACTCTCATGTTCGCCGCGGCGGGCCCGATACCCCCGCCGCGGTCCCGCGCCTCCCCCGGGACGGCCCGCCCGGCGCCGCGGGTGTAGACTGCCCAGCACCAGTGCTCACGGAGTCGGGGGACGACGATGCACCGCCGCACGGCCACAGGCCACGCACAGCGCATCGGCGCAGCGGATGAGGCCGCGCCGTGAGCCCCCACGTCGGAGATCGCGGGCGGCACGACCCCGAGACCTGCCTGGCCGAGATCGACGAGGCGCTCAACGACCTCATCGAGACCCGCGACTTCCACTACGTGAACGAGGCCACTTGCTGTCCGGCCGCACTCCCGCTGGTGCGCACGGTCAACCGGCTCGTCCGCCTCCTGGAGGAGATCGTGGTGTTCGTCATGCCTCTCTCGCGCGGCGAGCTCTCCGCCCCACTACCCTCCACGCAGAACGAGATGGCCGCCCCGCTCGTGGAGATGCACGCACGCCTCAGCCGGCTCACGCGGCAGACGCAGGAGATCGCCCGCGGCGACTACACACAGCGCATCGATTTCATGGGCGAGTTCTCCGAGGCGTTCAACTCGATGGTCGTCCTGCTCGAGGAGCGCGAGCGCACGCTCACCGAGGAGATCGCGCTCCGCAAGCAGGCCGAGACCGGCCTGCAACAGGAGCGCGACCTGCTCGTGGGCGGCCCCGTGGTCACCTTCCGCTGGGGCTCCAGCGACGAGGGCGTGGTCCAGTACGTCTCCCCCAACATCAGCGCCTACGGCTACGCGCCGGAGGAGTTCACCAGCGGTCGGCGCACCTATGCGAGCATCGTCGACCCGGCGGACATCGACTGGATCAGCGACGAGGGCAACGACAAGGCCCGGGTCGGCCTCGAGAACTGGGTGCAGGAGTACCGCATCCTCGACGCCGACGGCGAGTGCCACTGGATCCGCGACTTCACGCACGCGGTGCGCGGCGACGACGGCGCTGTGACGGCCTACGAGGGTTACATCATCGACATCACGCCGCAGAAGGCGGCGGAGACGACGCTGCGGCAGCGCGAGGAGCAGCTGCGCATGCTCTCGCTCACCGACGAGCTCACGGGCCTCTACAACCGGCGCGGGCTCTTCGCGCTCGGCGAGCACACCCTGCGCACCGCACGGCGGCGGGCACGCGGGCTGGGCGTCATCTACGTGGACGTCGACGGCCTCAAGGCCGTCAACGACCGCTTCGGGCACGCCCAGGGCGACGAGGCGCTGCGCACCGTCGCCGACGTGATCCGCGCCAGCACGCGCGAGTCGGACGTGGCCGGGCGCGTGGGTGGCGACGAGTTCGTGATCCTGGTGGAGGACGAGCCGGCAGTGACCGCCGACCTGCTCCAACGCCTGCGGCGGCGGCTCGAGCACGCCGATCTCAAGGGCGGGCGCCCGTACCAGCTCTCGCTCAGCCTCGGCGCGGTGGACTGGGAGCCCGGAGACAGGGCCACGCTGCAGGAGCTCATCGAGCGTGCCGACCAGAAGATGTTCGACGACAAACGGGCCCGGCGCTGAGGCGCGCCCGAGGCGGGAGGCAGTCATGACGAAGTCGAAGACGACGCCCGCGACCGGCCAGGCCGGCGAGCAGACCCAGTGGTCCCCGCGCGTGAGCGCGGCGATGCTCGCGCGCCTGGCGGCGCGCGCGGCGGTCCACCCCCGGGGTCCCGCGACGCCGGTCGACGCTCCGTTCACCGGCGCTGTACTCGCCGAGGTGCCCCAGGGTGCGCCGGCGGACGTCGAGTCGGCCTGCGCGGCCGCACGCGCGGCGCAGACGGAGTGGGCGGCGCTGCCGGTGGCGGAGCGCGCCGCCGTGCTCCTGCGCTATCACGACCTGGTGCTCGCCAACGCGCAGGAGATCCTCGATCTCATCCAGCTCGAGAGCGGCAAGGCGCGCATCCACGCATTCGAGGAGGTGCTCGACGTCGCCATCCAGGCGCGCTACTACGGCCACGTCGCCGAGAAAGTCCTCAACCCCGCCCGGGCCCAGGGCGCACTGCCCGTGCTCACCTCCACCCGGGTGCACTACCGCCCGCGCGGGGTGATCGGCATCATCGCCCCGTGGAACTACCCGTTCACGCTCAGCATCGGCGACGCCCTCCCGGCGCTGGTGGCCGGCAACGGCGTCGTACTCAAGCCCGATGCGCAGACGCCGCTCACCGGCCTGTGGGCGGCCGGTCTCCTGGAGGAGGCGGGACTGCCGGCCGGCCTTCTCCAGGTAGTCACCGGCCGCGGCGCGGAGCTCGGCGCCCCGCTCATCGAGCACTCCGACTTCATCATGTTCACCGGCTCGACGGCCACGGGGCGCAAGGTCGCCGCGCAGTGCGGCGAGCGCCTCACGGGCTGCGCCATGGAGCTCGGCGGCAAGAACGCCCTGCTGGTCCTGCCGGATGCGCCGCTGTGGCGCGCCGTCCCCGGCGCCGTGCATGGCATCAGCTCCAACAGCGGCCAGCTGTGCATCAGCATCGAGCGCATCTACGTGCACGACGCCATCTACGACGCGTTCGTGCCGCGCCTCGCCGAGAAGCTCCAGGGCATGAGGCTCGGCTCGAGCCTGACGTTCGCCGACGACATGGGCTCGCTCACCAGCGCCGACCAGCTCGCCAAGGTGTCGGCGCACGTGGACGACGCCGTGAGCAAGGGAGCCGAGGTGCTCGCGGGCGGCAGGCCGCGCCCCGACCTCGGCCCGTACTTCTACGAGCCGACGCTCCTCGCCGGAGTCACCGAGGACATGGAGCTGTGCCGCGCCGAGACCTTCGGCCCCGTCGCGGCCGTCTACCGCTGCGCGAGCGTGGACGAGATGGTCGCCCGCGCCAACGACAGCGAGTACGGGCTCAACGCCAGCGTCTGGACGCGCGATGTCAAGGCCGGCCGCGAGGTCGCCGGGCGCATCGAGGCCGGCACCGTCAACGTCAATGAGGCGTACGCCGCGACCTGGGCCTCCGCGGCACCCATGGGCGGCTGGAAGCAGAGCGGCCTCGGCCGGCGCCACGGGCGCGACGGGCTGGTCAAGTACACGGAGCCGCAGACCGTCGCAGCGGAGCACCTGCTCGGCATCGGCACACCGCCGTTCCTGCAACACGGCCAGTACGCCGCGGTGATGACCCAGGCGGTGCGCCTGCTCAAGCATGTACCCGGCATCAAGTGAGGAGGCGAGGATGACCGCGCTGCACAACAAGCACGTGCTCGTCACCGGCGGGACGTCGGGCATCGGCCGCCTCATCGCGCTCGGCTGCGCGCGGGTCGGCGCCTCGGTGACCATCTAGGACCTCGACGCCGCCGGTGCCGACCGGGTCGCGCTCGAGGCCTCGGAGGCCGGCGCCTCCAGCGCGCACGCCTTGGCCTGCGACGTGAGTGACCGCGAGCAGGTCTGCGCACGCGCGGACGAAACGCGCGCCGCGGCCGGCGACGTCGACGCACTGGTCAACAACGCCGGCATCGTCAGCGGCCGGCCGCTGCTGGACCTCCCGGACGAGGGATCGAGCGCACCTTCGCCGTCAAACACGCCGACGCTCTTCTGGATGACCAAGGCGTTCCTGCCGGCCATGAAGGCCCGCGCGAGCGGCCACGTCGTCACCGTGGGCTCCGCCGCGGGCCTCGTCGGCACCGCCCGCGAGACCGACTACGCGGCCAGCAAGTTCGCGGCGGTCGGTTTCAACGAGTCGCTGCGCCAGGAACTGCGGCGCAGCGCCCGCGGCGTCCGGACCACCGTGATCTGCCCGTTCTACATCGACGCCTTCGACGAGCTGGCGGACTTCTTCGGCCTCAACAACGCCATGGACACGTTCACCGGCCGCTCCCCGGCGAAGGGCGCCTGCGGCATGGCGCGGTCAGCGGCCAGCCCGGCGAGCGACCGGCGAGCGCCCGGTAGCGGCACAGCGGCAGGCCCAACGGGTGTGGAGCGGGCGGTAAAGAGACCCGGGCGCAGCTTAGAGGCGGAACTCATGGCGACAGAACCTGTCGCCCCCGCTCATGGCTTTGGTCTGCGTGTGCACCGACGTGTCGCAGCCGAGCATGCCGCAGAGCATGCCGCGGTCGAACGCGCATACTACGTCCGGATACTCCTGCGAGAGCTCGCGGTACACGCAGTTGTGCACCTCGATGACGGTCTCGCCGTTGCCGTTGGACGACATGGTGGCGCCGTACCCGGCGAGCTCCATCCATTCGATGACGGCGCCCGGAGAAAGCCGGATGGGCGGCTGCACGCTATCCCCCGCGCACTCCTCGGCCACCTGCTCGCCGTACACCCGGCCGAGCGCGGCGGCCGACGCGGCGGCCACCTCGGGCTGAAGCGTGTCCTGCACGAGTTGTAGCAGGAGTCGCGCCAACCGCTCGTACCTGCGCGGCGGCACCATGACCTCGAGCCGCGCGTCGGTGACGGCGTAGATCTTGGCCGGCCGGCCGCTGCCGGGGCGTCTGCGTGTAGCCGTGTCGACGAGACCGAGCTCGCCGAGCTTCTCCAGATGAGCGCGCGCGACGGTGCGGTGCAGGCCGAAGACCTCCGCCACCTCGGTGGCGGACTGCGGCGTCTCGCAACCCCTCAGGTGACGGTAGATGTTGCGCCGGGTGGGGTCGCCGAACACATCGGCGAGACGAGCATGGTACTCGCCCTCTCTATCGTACGTGGTCTCCACACACACGAACATATCGCACATCTCTTCACAGGCCAAGGGTTCCGACCATCAGTAGGCACACAATCGTGTCGTCCCGCTGGACAGAACGACAGTTCCACCCAAACCGATGTGGAGATCGACGTTCCCCGCATGCGCGCGGGCGCAGGGGCGTTATGGGCGCAGGGGCGTTATGCTTGCCTCGCCCGCGGATATGCAGCAGTCACCGGCCGCGTCCGGCGGCCGGGGCACAGACGAGAGGAGGGGCGATGATCAAGCTGAAGACGTTCGCGACGCCCATCAAGATCTTCGCTACCATGCGCGAGTTGCACGATCTCGACGCCGAGGTGCAGAAGTTCCTGCAGGAGGAGGGCGCCGACAAGGTGTTCTCCATGACGGACACCACCACGGTCGGCGACAACGGCGAGACCATCGGCCTCGTGCGCGCCGTCGCGTACCGCGTGCCCGACTGAGCGGAGCGCAGGCTGAGCGCCGGGCACGACATCGCCATCGTCCGCGATGCGCTCCGTCTGGAGCCTGAGGCGGCGGCGACGTACGCCGATCCTCCCGCCGCCTCTTCGGACCCGCGCCTCGTGACCTACTGGCAGTCGCTGCGCCGTCACGGCGAGGACCCTGGCGAGGACGGTCCCGCCCGCGCCGACCTCACTGCGACGGCGCTGGACCCCGGTGCGGACGGCCGGCACCCCTGGCGGAGGCCGGCGCCGAAGGCGCTCCCGGCCACGCCGGCGACCTCGCCGCCCTGCGCGCGGACTACGAGCTCGAGGACGAGGCCGTCGTCATCTACGGTCACTTCGCCTACCAGACGGAGGACCGCGAGCTCCGGGAGCTGTTCAAGGAGCTCGCGCGCAGCGAGTCCGGTCACCGCAAGGGCCTGCGCCGCCTGGTCCGCACGGTCGAGGACCCGGCGACCCCGGTGATCCTCTTCTGCCCGCTCTGCGGCTGGGACATCGACTTCGGCCCGGACCCGGCTGAGGGCGCGGAGGGCAAGTGCCGCATGTGCCCCGGGCGGTTCGCGCTACGCTTGGGCGAAGACGGCGACTGGACACTGGAAAGGCTCAAGCCCTGACATGAACGCCCACGATCCCGGCGCGAGCAGCTCCTCCGACCCCGTCCCGCCGGAGGCAAGGGCGGCCAACCTCGCGCTCTGGAACCGGTGGGCGCAGATCCATGAGACCAGCGCCTTCTACGACGTCGAGGGGTTCAAAGCGGGCGGCTCGTCGCTGTGGCCTCTGGAACGCGACGAGCTCGGGCCCTTCGTCCACGAGGGCACCTCGCTGCTGCACCTGCAGTGCCACTTCGGCCTCGACACGCTCAGCTGGGCGCGGCTCGGCGCGGAGGTGGTCGGCCTGGACTTCAGCGACGAGGCCATAGCCCTGGCGCGGCGCCTGGCCGCGGAGACCGGCCTCTCGGAGCGCGCCGAGTTCGTCTGCGCCGACCTCTACGACGCCGGCGCCCACCTCGGCGGCCGGCGGTTCGACGTCGTCTTCGTCAGCTGGGGCGCCATCGAGTGGCTGCCCGACCTGGACGGCTGGGCCGGCATCGTCGCCCGCCACCTGAAGCCGGGCGGCACCTTCTACATGGCCGAGATCCACCCGTTCTTCCAGGGGCTCGACGAGGTGCCCGGCAAGCAGGACGTGCGCGTGCGCTACCGCCTCCTCCCCGCTCCGGACGAGCCGGACGTGGAACCCGTCGAGGGCAGTTACGCCGACCCGGACGCGGAGACGGAGGGCCTGACGGCCTACGGCTGGACGCACGGCTTCGCCGAGATCATCGGCGCGCTCACCGGGGCCGGGCTGCGCCTCGAGCACCTGCACGAGTTCCCCACCTCGCCCGCACCGGCCTGGAAGTGGATGGTCCAGGACGAGGACCGCTGGTGGTGGCTGCCCGACGGCAAGGGCGGCCGGCGCAAGGACCTGCCGCTCAGCTACTCGCTGCGCGCGACCAGGCCGGCGGGCGCAGCCGGCCCGGCTCACGAGGGGGGCTGACACGTGCTGGACGACTATCTCAAGGCCAACCTCGCCAGCTGGGACGAGGCCGTGGGTCTGCACGTCGACTCGGAGTTGTACGACGTCGCCGGGTTCAAGGCCGGCGCGACGTCGCTGAGCGAGATCGAGCTCGGTGAGCTGGGTCCGATCGTCGGCGAGGGCACGACTCTGCTGCACCTGCAGTGCCACTTCGGCCTCGACACGCTCAGCTGGGCGCGCCGGGGCGCCGTCGTCACCGGCGCGGACTTCTCCGGCGAGGGGATCAGGACGGCGCGCGCGCTGGCCGACGAGGTCGGCCTGTCGGCGCGCGCCACCTTCGTCGAGAGCGACGTAGAATACCTCCCGGACGCGCTGTCCGGGCAGTTCGACGTCGTGTTCACCTCCTGGGGGGCGCTCATCTGGCTCGGCGACCTCGAGCGCTGGGCGGAGGTCGTCGACCACTTCCTCAAACCGGGTGGGACCCTGTACGTGGCGGAGTTCCACCCCTACGCGTTCCTGCTCGCCGAGGACTCCACGCCGGACTCGCTGCGCGTCGGCTTCCCCTACTTCATGTACGGCGTGCCGGCGAAGTGGGACGAGCCTGGAGACTATGCCGATCCCGACGCGACTCCCGAGCACACGGTGACGTTCGAGTGGCTGCACGGCTTCGCCGAGATCGTCGACCCGCTGCTGCGGCGGGGGCTGCGCCTGGACTTCCTCCACGAGCTGCCGTACACGATCCCCGGGCTCTCCTTGCCCTTCCTCGAGAAAGACGAGGGCGGCATGCTGCGCCTCAAGGGCCACCACGAGGACTTCCCGCTGACCTTCACCCTCAAGATGACCAAGGAGACGCCATGACCGCCGACGACCCCCGCATGCTCGGCGACGAGGACCTCCTGGCCATCCTCGAAGAGGCGATCGCCGACGAGCGCGCCGCGCAGGAGAAGTACCGCGCGGGGCTCGAGCGCTGCGCGGACCCGGAGGCGTGCGAGGTGTTCGAGCACCTGCTGCACGAGGAACTCGCCCACGAGCGCGTACTGCAGGCTCGCTACGTGGATGTCAAGAAGCGCATCGGCCTGCACGGCGCCGGCCGCGCTTGACGAAGACCGGCAGATCGCGCGGCGGCGGCGCCGACCGCCTCGCAACATTTCTTCACAGATGCAGCCTCGCCCAGTCTTGACTGCCTCGACGGCCGAGCGTATTCTTTTGGTGCGCTCTCACAGTCACAACTGTTGAACAGCGTGTCCCGTCAGGGGGACAAAGTCCGGTGCTATCCCACCAGCACCGAGGCCCCTCGAAGGCGGCGCCACCCCTCCAGGCGCCGCCTTCGCTTTGCTTCAGTCCGGGCCGCCGGTCAGCGCACGCAGGAACGCTGGTACGTCCGCGCGCGGAACCACCACGTCGGCGGCGTCCCGCACCGGGCGCGCCGCCTCGGCGACCGCCACGCCGAGCCCGGCCCACTCCAGCATGTCCACGTCGTTCATGCCGTCGCCCAGCGTGACCACGCGCTCGCGCGCCACGCCGAGCCGCTCGCAGAGCCAGGCGAGGGCGCCGCTCTTGCTCACGGAGACGTCGGTGAACTCGATGTACTCGGACTGCGAGCGCACCACGTAGAGCTTGCCGGCCCAGCGCTCCTGCAGGCCGGGCAGGATGGCCTCGACGTCGTCCACCGACGTGACCAGCACCAGCTTGGTCGGCGGCCGGCGGCGCACCTCGTCCTCGAGGTCGGGCACGCTGTCGATGCCCACCTCGACGTGCTCGGCGTACCGGCGCGCCCAACGGGTGACCTGCTCCACGTACAGGCGGTCGTCGATGTAGGCGTTGATCTGGCGACCCATGGCGCGGATGTGCCGCACGACCTCAGCGGCGGCCGCGCCTTCCATGGGAGTGTGCCGGTACCATTCGCCGGTCCCGAGATCGGCCACGAGGGCGCCCTGGTAGCAGACGACCGGCCCCTCGACGATGCCCAGCCGGGCGGCCACCTTGCTCACGCTCTGGAACATGCGGCCGGTGCAGACGACCGTGCCCACACCGGCCGCGCGCAGCCCGGCCAGCGCCTCCGGCAGGCCGGGGGCCCAGGCGATGTCGCGGTCGATCAGGGTCCCGTCGAGGTCCGCGGCGACCAGGGCCGCGGTGAAGCCGGCCGGGACGGCCGGCGGCATCTCGGCCCCGGCGCTCACGCCGCGCCGCACAACGGGATTGTGGCTTGGGCGTTGCCGGGAACCATCCCTGTGTATCGCACAGCTCGGTACGCGGAGAAGAGTGACACCCCAGCCACCACGGGGAGCCTTCTCATGAAGACCTGGTGATTCCCAGGTCTTCCTTTTGTCATCGACCCTTCTTGGCCGCCGAACGCATGGACGTGACGACGAGGTCCAGACGGGCGATCTCGATGCCGGCGACGTTGCGCATGTCGTCGCGGAACGCATGGAGGATAGAGCCCTGGACATCGCGCAGGTCGCACACGGGGACGTCGGCCTCCACCCGCACGCTCCAGCCGCCCGCATCCTGACTGACGCCGACCTCGCCCACCTGCGACCCCGGCAGCATGGTCTCGAACCGCCGGCGGAGCGCCTTGCGGAGCGCCGGCACGGAGAGCCTGGCCGTGCCCTCTTCGACGGCGAACTCGATGACCCGCGGAGCCTCGCCGGGTGAGACCTGGCGGTAGGCGAACACGATGAGCACCACCGCGACCATGCTGACCACCGCAGCCGCGACGATGGTCCCGGTGGAGGACCGCGCGGTGAGGTCGGTCCACCACGTCGAGCCCTTCCAGCTGACATCGGTGCTGGTGGCGAGCGCGGCCTGGCGGACGAGCGCGGCGGCGCACAGGAGCAGGGAGACGATGCCGGCGACGATGGCGACGATGCGTCCGGCCGGTGTCACGGCAGATACCTCGCGAGTTGCGTGACCTGGAGCACCTTGACGCGCACGTCGCAGCGGCCGAGGTCGAGACCGGTGAGGCGGGCGACCTGACGGCGGGCCGCCTCGTCGACGGCCGCGCCTACGGCGGCGCCGTCGGCCAGCGGCCGGGACCAGATGCGCACCCGGCCGCGCAGTTCGGCGCCGCGCTGCCAGAGCTCGGCCTCCGCGCGCACCACGTCGGCGTGCGCGCGACCCGCGGCGGCCGAGACGAGCCGCTCAAGATCCTCCTTGGGCACGAGCACGCCGCCGTCGCCGGCCGGCGAAGCCAGCCAAAGAGCGTCGGCGTCGTGCCGGAGCACCATCCAGACAAGCACGCCCAGCACCACCATGGCGAGCAGCAGCAGCCAGGCGAGCAGCGCGTGGCCGCCGCCGGGCGTGATGTACGGGAACGGCGAGAAGTCCCAGCCCACGGCCACGGCGACCAACCGCAGGGCGAAGAGCAGCGCGATGACGCCACCTGCCAGCAGCAGGAGGAACGTCGCGATGCGGGTGATTGCGCCGGCCGCCGCTCCGGCGGGCCGGCGTCTCCTAGACGGCGCCGCCAGCCTGCTCCTCCGGGAAGACCACGTCGGTGATCATGACGTTGACGGCGCGCACCGGAAGACCGGTGGTGGCCGTGACCTGGTCGGCGACCGCCTTGCGCACGGCCTCGGCGACGACCGGGACACTGTGGCCGAAGGTGATGCTCATGGTGACGTCGATGTCGACGCTGCCGTCGTGCAGGTCCACGGAGATGCCCGGGGTGCCCTTGTCGCCGCGCAGCCCCGCGAGCGCGCGGGCGCTGGTGCCACCCAGGGCGTGGATGCCGTCGATGCCGCCGATCGCCTTGAACGCGACCTTGGCGACCACGCTGTCGGAGATGGTGACGCCGCCCCCTCCGCTGGGGGCGTCGGGCGTGGAAGCTTCGCTCATGGCACTCCTCCCGTAGTCGGTCGTCCGCGCGGTCGGACGCGCGCGGCCGCGGCTCACGTGCTTACTCTACCCGGCGCGGCCCGCGACGCGCGAATCGGCGCGACTGGTGCGTTCGGCTGATCTTCAGAGCTCCGGCCACCTCTATGACCGTGTAGTCCCAGAGGCGCATGAGAGCGAGCAGATACGACAGACTCGACGTGCCCAAGCTCCGCGCTGACCCCGGTGAGGCTGAGAAAGCGGTGGTTGGGGTCATCGGAGCTTCGGAGGTCTGCGTTGCCGACCTCATCCACATACCTCCGGCGCTTGGTCAGCCGTCTGCCTCCGGGCCGATTCCCTTCGCGAATGCAGACAGGCTACGGCCGTCTTTGAGGAAACCGAAGCGCGATGGAGTGGACGTTGGCGCAGCCGCCTCACGCACGACTCACCACGTAGGCAGCAAGTGGTGGGTAGCGCCGTAGGTACTACCCACACTTGGAGTAGCCGCACGTCCTGCAGACCGCGCAGCCGCCCTCGTGCTCGATGGCGCCGCCGCAGTCCGGGCACGCCCCCTGGGCGACCTCGACCAGCGAGAGCTGCGGCTCCGGCGCGTGGCCGGCCTGCGCCGCGGCGCCGGCCACGTACCGCCGCTCGAGCGCCTTGCCGATGGCGTCGGCGCAGCTGAGCGTGGCGTTGGGGCCCATGCCGTAGGGCACGTGGCAGCGGATGCCCTTGAGCTGCTCGACCACCTCCTGCGGGGAGGCGCCCTTCTTGAGCGCCAGGGAGATGAGCCGGCCCAGCGCCTCGGTGTTGCTCGAGGCGCACCCGCCGGCCTTGCCCATGTTGGCGAAGACCTCGCGGGCGCCGTACTCGTCGTCGTTCATGATGACGAAGAGCTTGCCGCAGCCGGTGTCCACGCGCTGCGTCTCGCCGGTGAGGAGTTGCGGGCGCGACGGCCGGGTGGTGGCGATGCCGACGCCCGGCTCGGGCTCGCGCTTCTTCTTGGTCTGCCCGACGTTGAGCACCTGCTCGTCGCGACTGCCGTCGCGGTAGATGGTGACGCCCTTGCAGCCGGTGCGGAACGCCATGCGGTAGACGTTCTCCACGTCGTCGACGGTGGCCTCGTTGGAGAAGTTGACCGTCTTGGACACGGCGTTGTCGGTGTGCTTCTGGAACGCCGACTGCAGCTTGATGTGCCACTCGGGCGTGATGTCGTGCGCCGTGGCGAACACGCCCTGCACGTCTGCCGGGATGCCGTCGACGTGCCGCGCCGTTCCGACCTCGGCGATCTTCTTCATGAGCTCGTCGCTGTAGAAGCCACGGTCGCGGGCCACCTGCTCGAAGTAGGGGTGGCCCTCGACCATACGGTCGTCGTCGAGCACGTTGGCGCGCACGTAGCTGAGCGCGAACAGCGGTTCGATGCCGCTGGAGCAGCCGGCGATGATGCTGATGGTGCCGGTGGGCGCGATGGTGGTCACGGTGGCGTTGCGCACGCGCGCGCCCTCGGGGCGGTCGAAGATGGAGCCCTCGAAGCTGGGGAACACGCCCCGCTCACGCGCGAGGTCCTCGCTCTCGGCGCGCGCCTCGTCGTGGATGAAGCCCATGACCTCGCCGGCGATGCGGCAGGCCTCGTCCGAGTCGTAGGGCACCTGCAGGCGCAGGAGCATGTCGGCGAAGCCCATGACGCCGAGGCCGATCTTGCGGTTGCTCTTGGTCATCTGCTCGATCTCGGGCAGCGGGTACCGGTTGACGTCGATGACGTCGTCGAGGAAGCGCACGGCGGTGCGCACGATGCGGCCGAGGGCGCCGTAGTCGATGTGCCCGTCGGGCACGACCCGCGAGAGGTTGATGGAGCCGAGGTTGCAGCTCTCGTAGGGCAGCAAGGGCTGCTCACCGCAGTTGTGGATGACGAGCCCGTTGGCCACGAACGAATGAGTGAGAGGCTCGGTGACGTCGTAGACCATCTCCATGCCGTCGGGCTCGAGCGAGCGGAACCGCGCCGTGAAGGGCTGCCGGTACGGACCGCGGCGATAGCCCTCGAGAAGCGTGAGCAGCTTGCTCTGCTTCGCCTCGCTGAGGAAGCCGATCTCGGCGGCGAACAGCGCGAGACTGCCACGGGAGACGACGAGGTCGTGGTAGGCCTTGCAGTCGTAAGGCGCCACGCCTCCGCGGCCGTCCGGAAGCTCCCTCTGGCCCTGCGGCCTGCGGCCCTCGTAGATGTGCGAGGGGATGCCGAAGTTGAGCAGCAACCGCTGCACGTCCCGCAGAAGGGAGCGGCTGATGGAGGTGAGCCGCACACTGACGCCCTTCTCCGGCGACCCGCTGACGTACCCATCTGCGGTGAACAGCGCTGCGAGGAAGCCCTGCTGCATCTCATCGGAACCGGTGAGCACGCTCTCCGGCACGCACAGCTTTCTGCCGGGCCGCAGCCCGTGCTCCTCGGCGACGCGCCAGAAGCGCGCGGATTTGACGCGGTACTCGTCCCGGCCGCCCACGTGGTACCCGCCGGTGGTGTAAGCGCGGTCGAGGATCTGCGTGCCTTCGACCTCCTCCTGCATGAGGCCGGCGAAGACCGGGGCCAGCTCCTGTTTCTCGTCGCCGAAGAACGAGAGCACCCCCTCGGTGGCCTTCATCGTGCCGTCACCGACCAGCCAGCCGAGCAGTGTGCCGAGGCGGCTCGATCCACCGCTGCCGAACCCGCCCTTGCGGTCGAGGATGTGGATGCGGTCGCCGTGCGTGAGCTCGGAGGCCGGCACCCATCCACGCGTGGTCTTCACACGGTGGTCGGCCGTCAGCCGGAGCTCGTAGCCCTCCGCGGTGGTGAGCCGATAGACCGGCTTGATGCCGCTGGCGACGACCTGTGAGGCCTTGGCGTGCGTGCGGTCGAGGGCCATGCGGCTGTCGAGGGCCAGTCCGGGACGCCGACGGCCCTCATAGAGATCCACGATCCGCTTCAAGCCGCCGTCCGTGTACACCAGGGTCTCCCCGGTGACGCACGGGTTGGTGCTCTCGATGTCGCCGAGGTGCGGCGTGGGGTTGTCCTCGTTGATGCGGTCGATGAAGACGATGCCGGGGTCGCCGTTCTTCCAGGCCAGCGTGACCATGCTCTTGAAGACCTTGTGGGCGCTCAGCGTGCGCACCGTCTCACCGGAGCGCGGGTTGACCAGCGCGTAGTCCTCGTCGGCCTCGACGGCGCGCATGAATGCGTCGGTGACGGCGACCGAGATGTTGAAGTTGTTGAGCCGGTCGTCGTCCTGCTTGGCGCTGATGAAGTCGAGGATGTCCGGGTGGTCGACGCGCATGATGCCCATGTTGGCGCCGCGGCGCGTGCCACCCTGCTTGATGGTCTCGGTGGCGGCGTCGAAGACGCTCATGAAGGAGAGCGGGCCGCTGGAGACGCCCCGGGTGCTGTTCACCACGTCGTTGTGCGGGCGCACGCGCGAGAAGGAGAAGCCGGTGCCGCCGCCGCTCTTGTGGATGAGGGCGGTGTTCTTGATGGCCTCGAAGATGGACTCCATGGAATCGCCCACGGGGAGGACGAAGCACGCGGAGAGCTGGCCGAGCTCGCGGCCGGCGTTCATGAGGGTCGGGCTGTTGGGGAGGAACTCCAGGCTCGTCATGAGCTGGTAGAAGGTCTCCTCCCACTCCTCGACGAGGGCGGCGGGGTTGTACAGGCGTTCGGCTTGGGCGATGGCGCCCGCGACCCGGCGGAACATCTCCTCTGGGGTCTCGAGCACTTCGCCGCTCTCGCCCTTCTTGAGGTACCGGCGCTGGAGCACCTTGAGTGCGTTCGCCGAAAGCTCGATCACTGCCTCTCCCTTGTCAGTCATGCCCCGATCCCCCATGAGTAGTCACCGCGTGCGGCGTGGTGAAGATGATGTCGTCCAGAAAGCTCTCTGTGGCGTCGATACCCGGGAGCGGCTCCTCACCCGGGAGTGGCTCGACGCCCGCGAGCTCCAGTTTGGCGAGTTCCTGCTGGAACTCCTCGATGTCCTCGAACTGCCGGTACA
Source organism: uncultured Thermoleophilia bacterium (assembly GCA_963696935.1). Classification (GTDB taxonomy): domain Bacteria; phylum Actinomycetota; class Thermoleophilia; order UBA2241; family UBA2241; genus CAIXSE01. The sequence goes on from CAVOMB010000069.1 coordinate 38,784, forward strand.
CCGAGGCGAACCTGATGTACGCCACCTTGTCGATGGCGCGCAGCTGGCGCAGCGCCCGCTCGCCCACCATCCGAGTGGTGACGGCGCGCCCCGGCATGCGGCGCAGGTCGTTCTCGATGTCGTCGCAGGCGCGCTCGAGGCGGTCGAGCGCGATGCCACGCTTCTCGCACGCGCGCAGCAGTCCGTTGAGGACCTTCTGCCGCGTGAAC
>CAVOMB010000070.1:0-4749 GCA_963696935.1 uncultured Thermoleophilia bacterium
GCTGCAACTGGAGACCTGGCACGCGCCGGACGAGTTGCTCTCACGCTGCAGCCTCGCGGTGGGGCCGCGGCCGGGCGACTCGCCGGAGGCGATCGCCGCCGCCGTGGCGCGCTGGGGCGACTACCAGGTCACGGTGCTCGAGGCGCCCGCGCTCGCGGTGTCGTCGTCGGACATCCGCGAGCGTGTCGCCCGTCATCGTCCGATCCGCTACCTGGTGCCGCAGCGCGTGGAGCAGTACATCCTGGAGACGGGGCTGTACCGGTGACCGGCATGAGCCGGTCGGAGGCCGAGACGCTCATCGACGAGCGTCTCTCCGCCCGCCGCCGGGACCACGCCCACCGTGTCGCGGCGGAGGCCGTCGTCCTGGCGCGCCGGTTCGGCGTCCCCGAGGAGAAGGCCGAGCTTGCGGGGCTGCTGCACGACCTCTGCCGCGAGCTTCCCGACGACGAGACGCTCGCGGCCGCCGCCCGCTACGGCATCCCCGTGGGGCCTGCGGAGGCACGGCGCCCCCGGAAGATCCTGCACGGCCCCGTGGCCGCCGCGGAGCTCGCGGAGGGCGGCGAGGACCCCGAGGTAGTGCGCGCGATCGCCCTGCACACGGTCGGCGATGCCGGCATGACGGTGCTCGAGAAGTGCGTGTACCTCGCCGACTACTGCGAGCCGTCCCGCAGCTTCCCGGGCGTCGACGACGTGCGCGCCCTGGCGGAGACCTCGCTGGACGCCGCCGTCGGCGCGGCAGCGCGCCTGAGCCTGCTGGACATCATCGGCAAGGGCCGTGGGGTGGTCCCCGGGGCACTGGCGTTGTACAACGAGACCCATGCCGGAACGTAAGGGCTACCGAAGCGACCGGCTCCGCCGGCGCCGCCGCTCCAAGGTCGAGCGCTCCCAAGCCTGGCTCCTGTACGTGCTGGCCGGCGTCGTCGCGTTCGCGGCCGTGCTGGGCGCCTGGTACGTCGCCGGCAAGTTCGCCAAAGATGACGAGCCCGCCAAGAAGAGCGGCTACCTGGTCGCCATCCAGCTCACGGTGCCCGGGCAGGAGGCCCCGGTCGCCGCCCTGCTGGTGGTCCAGGACCCCGAGGGGGGCGACTCCGGCGTCTACGTGGTCCCGCCGGACCTGCTCCTGGAGGGCCCCAACGGCGAGTACGTGTTCGCCGCCGACGCCATGGCGCAGGGAGTCCTCGCCCAGGACCTCGGTCGTGTGGTCAACGCACCCGTCGACGTGGTGTACACGGTCCCCGTGTCCAAGCTGGGGGAGTGGGCGGGGTCCGGCGAGCTGCAGGTCGAGCTTGAGGACCCTGTGGCCGCGGAGATCGGCGGCGACACCCGCATGATCAAGGACGGCGACCTGGTGCCGACCGCCGACCTGTCCGACATCTTCTCCGACGGCGGAGAGAACCGCCGCGACCTCACCAAGCTGCAGACCGCGTTGGTCAAGGCGGCTCTGGACGCGGCGGCCCTGCGGCCCGCCGCGGACCGCAGTCACCTCGCGGGCGTCAGCCCGTCCCCGTCGGCGGGACCGGGCCTCGCCGCCGTGCTCGCGCGCATCACGTCGGGCGACGCCCAGGTGGAGCGGTTTCCCGCGGGCACCCGCACGGCGGAGGGGCAGTTCGCCTTCGTGCCCGACCCCGAGGCGATCATGGCCGGCATCACGCGCCGCTCGCCGGCGTATCGCGCCGACGTCACCGTGCAGGTGTTCAACGGCAGCGGCAAGCTCGGCGTCGGCGAGGCCATGCTGGAGCGCCTGGCGAGCCTCGACGTGAACCTGCCGGCACCGCTCAACGCCGACAGCTTCGACTACCGGCAGACGCAGATCCTGGCGGGCCCGGACACGCTCCCGATGGCCCGGGACATCCGTGCTATACTCGGCCGCGGAGTCGTCTTGGACGGCAGCGATCTGCCCAAGGACACGATCCGCGTCATCGTCGGCGACGACTTCCAGCCCCCGCAACCCAGCCCGAAGGACCAACCGTAGCCGCCCGTACAGAGCCCACGACTTCTTCCGAGCGCCTGGTTCGCGACATCGTCGCGCTGGCCGCGGACAAGAAGGCCCAGGACGCCGTCGTCCTCACCATGGACGAGGCCGTCTCGTACACAGACTACTTCGTGCTCCTCACCGGCGCCAACACCCGCCAGACCCGCGCCATCGCGGAGGAGATCCAGCACCGCCTGCGCTCGGAGTACCGCCCCGCTCGCGTGGAGGGGGAGCACGAGGGCGAGTGGATCCTCATCGACTTCATCGACGTCGTCGTGCACGTGTTCACCACTACCACCCGCGACTTCTACCGGCTCGAGACGCTGTGGGGCGACGTGCCCCGTCTCGACGTGTCCGGGGAGGGCTGAGCAGGCGCGCGTTGAACTGGGCCCGCAGGGAGGTCCCGGCCATGGGGAGGTACGACACCATGAGCAGACTCACGATGCGAAGGCTGCGTGCGGCGGTCGTGACCGCGGCGGCGGCGGTCGTACTCCTGACCCTCAGCAGTACGCCGGCGCTGGCGTTCGACCACCAGGCGGGCGAGCGCACGATGCTCAAGCTCGTCAACCACGCCCGCACCAGCCGGGGACTGCACGCCCTGAGCTCCTTCGACACGCTGCACGACGCGGCGCTCTCCCACTCCACCGGCATGATCAAGTGCGACTACTTCGGGCACTCGTCGCTCGGTGGAGCCGGCGTGAGCGCCCGGGCCCGCCGGGCCGGCTACAGCGCGAGCGGCTGGTCGCAGTGGACGGTGGGCGAGGTCATCGCCTGGGGCTGTGGCACGCGCGGCACGCCGCGAGCCGTCTTCAAGGCGTGGATGCACTCGAGCTCCCACCGCAGCATCATCCTCGGCAGGCGGTGGCGCGACGCCGGTGTGGGCTGTGCCCGCGGCACGTTCAAGGGCATCCGCGGTGTGGTCATGTACACGGTCGACGTCGGGCGGCGGGTGCAGTAGCCCCTCCTGCGTGACGTTGTCTTCCGTCCTCGCCGGCGGTAAGGTACGAACATATGTTCGTATCAGGCAGAGCGATCCTCCATCTCGACATGGACGCCTTCTTCGCCTCGGTGGAGCAGGCGCGCCGCCCCGAACTGCGCGGCAGGCCGGTCATCGTCGGCGGCGAGCGCGGGGGGCGGGGGGTGGTCTCGGCCTGCTCCTACGAGGCGCGCGAGTACGGAGTGCACAGCGCGCTGCCCATCGGGCAGGCCGAGCGGTTGTGCCCGCACGCCGAGTTCCTGCCGGTCGACATGAAGGCGTACCTCGCCGTCCACCGCGCGCTCGTCGAGCTGCTCGGGCAGTACACGGACCTCGTGGAGGTGGCGTCCATCGACGAGGCGTACCTGGACGTCACCGGCAGCCGGCGGCTGTTCGGCCCGCCGCGCACCATCGCCCACCGTATCCAGGAGCAGGTGTACGACGCACACGGCATCACCTGCTCCATCGGTATCGGGCCCACCAAGCTGCTGGCCAAGCTGGCTGCCGGCCTCAACAAGCCGGCCGGCGTCGGCGAGCTCGACCGGCGCCGACGTGTACGGCCGCCTGCGCGACCTGCCCTTGGGCGAGGTCTGCGGCATCGGCCCCGTCACCCAGGAGCGGCTCGCCGCCCTCGGCCTCACCACCGTGGGCATGCTGCAGGACGTGCCGTTCCCGCTGCTGGCGGCCGCGTTCGGCAAGGGCGCGCACGGGCTGCGCCAGCTCGCCTTGGGGCGTCCGTCTTGAAACAGGTGAACGGCAAATTCGAGCCCGGAAAAGGTCATGGACTTACGAATGCTCCCGATGACTTCACGGAAGTAGCCCGGGCGGTCGAACGCGAGAATACAAATCGGGATAGCCATGGTCCGTCACTTTCCTGCGAGAATTCTCGGCTCTAATGACGAGCCCAACTTCTCTTGCCTTCACACAGCCTTATTGCGCTGAGCCTATGTCCGGCGTGACGGGCTCCGGCATGGGCGGGAAAGTGTCTTGATGCTGAAGATAGAGGGTCTGAAAAAGCGTTATCGGCATGACGAGGTTCTCAAAGGGGTAAGCCTGGAGGTAAGGCGCGGCGATGTCGCCGTGTTGCTCGGTGCAAGCGGATCCGGAAAGACGACGCTGCTCAGGTGCGTTAACGCGCTGGAATTCCCCGACGAAGGACGCATCTTTGTCGATGGCCAGCCGTTGGGCGACCATCGGCCCGATGGATCCTTCGTACCGCTCGCAGAAAATATCACCGCAAAGCGGCGTTCACAGATCGGCTTTGTCTTTCAGCGCTTCAACCTGTTTCCGCATCTGACCGCCTTGCAGAACGTGATGCTGGGACCTTCGGTCGCACTCAAGTTGCCCAAGGAAAAGGCCCGGATGATCGCGATCGAGCAACTCGAGCGTGTCGGCCTGGCCGCAAAGCTGGATGCATATCCCTCAAAACTTTCAGGCGGCCAGCAGCAGCGTGTGGCGATTGCGCGTTCATTGGCGATGGCGCCGAAGCTGATCCTGTTCGACGAGCCGACGTCTGCGCTCGATCCGGAGCTGGTCGGCGAGGTGCTGAGCGTAATGCGGCAGCTCGCCGCGGACGGCATGACGATGGTCGTGGTAACACATGAGATGAACTTCGCGCGCCATGTGGCAAGCCGGGCGTTCTTCCTGCAAGAGGGAACAATTCTCGAGCAGGGGACGCCCGAGGAGCTGTTTGACCGGCCGAGCCATGAGCGCACCAGGGCATTCGTGTCGAGGGCGTTCAGCCACCACTAACCATTGCAGCTTGATCCGGACTGGACCATCGATGTTTCGATTTTCAGTG
>CAVOMB010000071.1:0-16761 GCA_963696935.1 uncultured Thermoleophilia bacterium
ACGCTGGTCGAGATCGCGGCGCTGTACGCGGGCGCTCCGGTGGAGCGCATCGCCCGCGAGCTCGGCGCCGCGCTGCCGCGGGCCAAAGTCACCGCCATGCAGGAGGCCGTCAAGAGCCGCCAGCACGCCGTCGATCAGTTCAAGAAGTTCAGTTACGCGATCGTCGGCGTCGTCATCGCCATCGAGGCGCTGGTCGTGTTCCTCACCGTGATGGGCTCGGTCAGCGAGCGCACGCGGGAGATCGGCGTGTTCCGCGCCATCGGGTTCCGCCGCGTGCACATCACGCGGCTGATCCTCATCGAGGCCGTGATCGCCGGCACGCTGGCCGGAGTGCTCGGGTACGCGGCCGGCATGGCGATCACCTACGTCGTGCTCCCGCTGGTGGCGCACAGCGCGGAGGTGGTGTGGGCGCCGCTGCTCGGCGTGGTCGCCGTCGTGCTCGCCGGCGCCATCGGCGGCCTGGCCTCGCTCTACCCGGCGCTCCGCGCCGGCAAGATGGACCCCACCGAGGCGCTCCGCGCGCTCTGACGCACAGACCGCCGCAAGGAGAAGGAATGGCCGTCGCAATCAAGCAGACCGAGCGGGAGATCCGGCCGGAGGCGCTCACGCCGCCGGCCTCGCACCCGCGGGACGAACGGGCCGCGCGCTTCATCGACGTGCGCGGCCTGGAGAAGACCTTCTCGGGCGACGGCGCGCCGGTGTATGCGCTGCGCGGCCTCGAGCTCGTCGTCCCCGAGGGCACGTTCCTCGGCGTGATGGGGCAGTCCGGATCGGGCAAGAGCACGTTCCTGGCCATGCTCGGGGGCCTGAGCCATCCGAGCGCGGGCAGCATCTCCATCGACGGCATCGACCTGTACGCGCTGGGCGGAGAGAAGCTCGCCGACTTCCGCCGCGAGTACCTGGGCTTCGTCTTTCAGAGCTTCAACCTCGTCCCGTACCTGACGGCGCTGGAGAACGTGATGCTGCCGCTGGCCGTGAAGAAGATGCCGGCCGCCGGCAAGCGCGAGCGCGCGCTCGAGGTGCTCGAGCGCGTGGGGCTCGCCGACCGCGGCGGCCACCTGCCCGGCAAGCTCTCCGGAGGCGAGCAGGAGCGCGTGGCCATCGCCCGCGCGCTCGTCAACGAGCCGCCGCTGATCCTCGCCGACGAGCCCACCGGCGCGCTCGACAGCGAGACGACGGTGGAGATCATGGACCTGTTCGCCGAGCTCCACTACGACGGCAACACGATCGTGATGGTCACGCACAATCCCGAGATCCGGCGGTACTTCGACCAGACGATCATGTTGCGTGACGGCCACCTGGGCTGATCGCGCCGAACGGAGGGCGCTCTGCGGCGTCATCGGCTACACTACGTGACCATGGTCGTACGCACGCTCATCGAGAGGGCTTCCTCGCGCATGCGCACACTGCTCGCGCCGGCGTCACCCGCGCTCATCGTCGCCGCGGTGATCGTGGCGGTGCCCGCGGCAGCCTGCGCCGCGAGCTCGCCGGTCGCCTCGCCTGCGGCCCAGACCGCATCGCCGGTCGCCTCGCCTGCGGCCCAGACCGCATCGCCGGCGCGGGCCGGCTCCGTGGACGACTGGCAGCACGAGTGGGAGGTCCTCCGGCTCGTCAAGTACCTGCAGGGCCAGGTCTCGCCGCCGGCAGGCCCCATGGTCTACGACCTCGGCGACTCCATCACGCGGGAGTCCATCACCAGCGACGCGCGCTGGACCAGCCAACTCGACCGTCGCGCTACCGGAGCTCTCAAGGCGCTCCCCTTCAGGGCGTGGACGCTGGCCGGCCATAACCAGACGTTCGGCATGGACGAGCAGCTCGTCGGGGCGATTCCGGCGACGCCTGACGGTCAGCCCAAGGGCATCGTGCTCATCGGCGTCGGCATCAGCCGCTTCATCGGTCCGCCCCTCCCCAAGGCACCCGTCAGCCTGGCCCCGGCCGTCACCGATCCCGGCCTCAGCCCGTGGCAGCGGCACGTCTACGACGGCCGCCCACCGCTCTCGCTCACGCGCAAGAAGGAGCTCGTCCCGCACTGGATGGAGCGCCGCTGGACCCCGTTCCAGAACAACCTGGACGCGAATTTCGCCGCCATCACGCGCATCATCGAGGTCTGCGAGGACAAGGGCCTGCGCCCGGTGCTGCTCGACCAGCCGCTCGACATGAAGATCGTCGGCACCGGGCTCGACAAGCCTCGCCTGAAGATCCGCAATCGCTGCGACGGCCTGGTGCGCCGGTTCGGCAAGACGTACGGCGTCCGGTACCTGCGCTTCACCAAGTCCGTCGCCATCCCCACCCAGGACTACTGGGACATGCACCACCTGTTCGACCCCGGCGCGCGCATCTGGCAGACGCGCCTGTCGGACGAGCTGGTCAGGATCCTCCGCCCGAAGACACTGTAGGGCCGGCTACGGGGGTGGTGCGTCGTCCCGGCTGAAGCGGGGAACAAGCTGGCATGACGTCCCGGCGCATCATCCGCACGTACTACGGAATCGCCGCAACCACAACGTTGGCGCAGGCGCTCATCTGGGGCGTCAACACGCTGTTCCTGCTGTCGGTGGGCTTCGACATCTTCGAGGTCATGCTCATCAACGCCGCGTACACCGTGGCGCAGGTGGTGTTCGAGGTGCCGACCGGGGTGGTGGCCGACACGGTCGGCCGCCGGGTCTCGTACCTGCTGGCCGTCGCCACGATCCTCGTGTCGACGCTCCTCTACGTCGGCTTCGGCCTCGCCGGCTACGGCCTGTGGCCCTTCGCCGCGGCCTCGGCGTTGCTCGGCATCGGCTACACCTTCTACACGGGCGCCGTGGACGCGTGGATGGTCGACGCCCTGCACTCGGTCGGGTACGGCGGGCGGCTGGAGCCGATCTTCGCGCGCTACGGCATCACGTTCGGCATCTTCATGCTCATCGGCACCACGGCCGGAGGCCTGCTGGGGCAGGTGGAGCTGTGGATCCCGTATGTGGCGCGGGCCGTCGTGCTGGTGCCCGCGTTCCTGCTTGGGCTGCTGGTGATGCGCGACCTCGGGTTCACCGGCCGCCCGCTGACGCTCGGGAGCTTCGGCGCGGAGACCCGCAAGATCGCCACGGCCGGGGTCACCTACGGCCTGCGCGACAAGACGGTGCGCTTCATCATGTTCGCGTCCCTTGTCCAGGGCGTCTTCTTCATGTACGGGTTCTACTCGTGGCAGAAGTACTTCCTTGACCTGCTGGGCCAGAACCTGGTCTGGGTGACCGGCGTGATTGCGGCGCTGGTCGGCCTGACGCAGATCATCGGCAATCTGGCGGTGGGGCGGATCATCAAGCGCTGGCCCGACCGGGGCCTGATCCTCACGGTGTGCGCCGGGGTGACGACGGTGACGGTGATCGGCGCCGCGCTGATCCAGTACTTCTGGATCGCGGTGCCGCTCTACCTGCTCTCCACGATGGCCTTCGGCATCGCGATCCCGGTCAAGCAGGGCTGGCTGAACGCGCGCATCCCGTCGCAGCAGCGCGCGACCATCATCTCGCTCGATGCGCTGTTCGGCGACGGCGGCTCCACGGTGGGGCAGGTCGGCCTGGGCCGGCTGTCCGCCGCGGTGTCGATCTCCGCCGCGTGGCTCGTCGGCGGTGTGGTGCAGGCCATCAGCGTGCCGCTCCTCGGCGCGGCGCGCCGCGCCGAGCGGGAGCGGCCGGCGGAGTCGCTGCCGTGGGGGCAGGACCCGAGCGAGGCGTCGGCCGGCCCGGTCATGGAGGCTGAGACCCCGGGCTGCTTCGGGCCGGAGCCGGCCGCGGGCTGTGTCGTGACCGACGAGCCGGGCCCCGAGGACGAGCGGGTGGCCTGAACGGGCCGGGCGGGGCCGGTCAGACCGGCCGCGTCAGCTCGTGGCCGGCGGCGCGTTCGGCTCCGCCTCCGCCGCCGGCTTCTTGCTCTTGCCGCCCGGCAGGAAGCAGCTCATGACGAAGCCGCACAGGCCGAGCGCGCCGATGGCGATGAGCGCGTTCTGCAGGCCCTTGTTGCGCGCGTCCTGGTTGAACTGGACGAACCTCTGGACGAGCTCCTGCGGTTCGTGCTTGCTCACGAGCCAGGCGGACATCTGGGTGTTGCTGACCGTCTGGGCGTCGTGACGCAGGAAGACGATGACGTGCGGCTTCTCGCTGGCCGGGATGCCCTTGTACTGCTGCACGGCGCCGCTGAACGTCGCGATGAGCGTGCTCATCAGCACCGCGCCGGCCACCGCGGCGCCGAACGCGCCGCCCAGGTTGCTCATGGCGCGCGAGAGGCCGGAGATCTCGCTCTGCTCCTTTGCGGGCACGGCGCCCTGGGTGATGTTCATCAGAGGCGCGTTGATCAGGCCGATGCCGATGCCGGAGACGATCATGCCCGGCAGGAACGCCCACTGCTCGGCCGTCGCCTTGAGCTCCATCGTCACCAGCAGGATGCCGGCCACGAAGACGAGCATGGCCACCTGCACGATGAGCTTGGGGGCGAAGATCTGCGTGAGCTTGCTGACCCCGCCACGCCCGTGGTCGACGCCATGTGTGGTCCCTTCGTCCCTTGCCCATCTGCTCTCTGTACAGGAATCGGCCTGTGTAACCCCGGTCTTGACTCTCCGAGCGTAGGAGAAAGGCCGCAGGTGTCGCTACGGTACGTTCGCCGTGGTTCCGAGTGTGGCATCACACCAAAAGTGGAACGCTTGCACTGACACTGCGAGCAGGGAGCCCGAGATGAGTACCTACGACATCGCGATCGTCGGCGGAGGGCCGGCCGGGCTGGCCACAGCCATGTACGCCGGTCTGCGCGGCCTCGGCGCGGTCGTCTACGAGGCCGAGGCCTTTGGCGGCCAGCTGATCAACCTGTATCCGACGAAGCCCGTCAGCAACTTCCCCGCGCAGGCGACGCTGCCGTCACGCGAGCTCGCGCTGCGTCTGGCCGAGCAGGCAGAGCAGTTCGGGGCGGAGCTGCGCGAGTGGAGAGCCGTCGAGGACGTGACGCCGCTGCAGCGCGGCGGCTTCAGGATCTACGGTTCACTGCGCCAGGACGACGCGAAGACCCTGGTCCTGGCGCTTGGCCTCGGCCGCTTCACCCCGCGGCGCCTCGGCCTGCCCGAAGAGGAGCGGTTCATCGGCCGCGGCCTCGCCTACCGGCTGCCTCCGCTCGAGGCGGTGCGCGCCAAGCGCGCCGTGGTCGTGGGCGCCGGCGATACGGCGCTGGACACGGCGCTCTCGCTGCGCGAGGTGGCGGAGGTGACGGTCGTGCGCCGCCGCGACGAGTTCCGCGCCTACGCGCACACGCAGGACCGGTTCGCCGAGGCGGGCATCGACGTGGTGAGCAACGCTGAGGTGGTCGAGCTCAAGGGAGACGAGCACCTCCAGAGCGTGGTGGTGCGCCACACGGACGGGACCACCGTCGAGCTCCCCGCGGACCTGATGCTGGTGAGCATCGGTCAGGTTCCCGATGTGTCCGGGTTCGAGCACTGGAACCTCGGCCTGACCGGACCCAAGCTGGACGTGGACTCGGCGATGGAGACCAGCGTGCCGGGCGTGTACGCCGTGGGCGACTTCGCCCTCTACCCCGGCAAGGTCCGGATGATCGCGACGGCTGTGGCCGAGGGCACTACGGCGGCGGCCTCCGCGCAGCGCTACCTGTCTGCCAACTGAGGCTCGGCCTCAGCCTGAGGCGCCTCGCGGGCGGGCGCGGCGCCGGCCTTCGGCTTGTCCGGCCCGGCGTCGTGCGCTCCGGCGAGCGCTTCGCGCCGGCGCCGGCGGTCGGAGATCAGCGCGTGCGCCAGCGTCACCTCCAGCACGCCCACGAGTCCGCCCACGATGATGGTCGAGCCGACGTCCAGCGGGAGCTGCACCCACGGGTGCGCGTACCAGGCGAAGTGCTCGAACCACGACGAGAGCTCCTCGTCCAGCGTGGTCGGGATCAGCACCGTGACGGTCACGAGCAGCGCGTGGCTCCGGGTAAGGCTCGCCGACCGCTTGAGCCCCTGCCACACCCCGAGGTCCTCGATGACGATGACCGGGCCGACCACGGCGAACAGGACCATGCACACGAACCCCGGGACGAGGAGCAGCAGCAGGCCGACGACGGTGAACGCGGCGGAGAGGAAGCTGGCGGCGATGAGCCGCCCGGTCGGCAGCCTCTTCAGGATCTCGCCGAGTGGGATGCCCTCCTCGCCCTTCTGGTCCTCGGCGACGATGCGATCGACCACGCCGGAGAAGAACACGAGGCTCAGCGTCGTGCCGGCGACGCTGAGCGCCGTGCCGGACGTCCACATGAACACGCTCAGCACGTCCGACGATTCGGTGAAGTCCCTCGCCAGGCTTGTACCGAGCGTGACCACGAGGTCGATGGGGGCGAACACGAGCACGGCGGCGAGGACGATGCTCCAGAACGACCGGCGGTAGGTGCCCAAGCCGGTCCACACCACGCTGCGGATCGTGGCCCTCGCGGTGCCATGCGCTGCGCTTGGTCCGCTGGCGATCATCGTCCTCCACAGTTCGCCGCCGGCCGCCCTGAGCCTCGTGTCGGGGTATGGAGTCCGAGCCGTCACTCGTGCGAGCCGCCGTGATCGCGTCGCGCCTCGCCCGTTCGGTCAATCTCCATAACTTCTTCATAGTCCGCCTCTACAATCTAAAGAGTGCAACGCGGCAGTCGGTGTCCCACCGGCGCCGACAGCGAGACATGAGGGAGTGGAAGGATGAAGCGTAAGACGCTCTGGATCGGCGTCGCGGCGCTGGTCGTGGCGCTCGTGGCCGCGACCGCGGCGTTCGCGACTGCGCAGCAGCGCGCAGGCGCCGTGACGACGACCACGAGGCTGGTGGCCGCAACGCCGGCGTCGGCGAACACCACGGGCCCCGGCGCCTGCGGCGCGCTCATGGGCGATCCGGCGGCCTGGAAGGACATGCAGGCGCTTCGCGCCGAGCACTTCAAGGACATGCAGGCGTGGTGGAAGCAGTACGGCTCGGACTCGGGCTCCTCCGCCGCGCAAGCGGCGCTCGCCAAGCTGCGCACCGAGCACTGGAGCGACATGCGCGCCCTGCTGCAGAAGTACGGCGCCGGCTCCGCCACCTCGGGCAGCGGTCCTGCCACCGGCGGTCCGGGCTCGGGCTACCGCGGCATGATGGGCGGCGGCTACGGCGGCGGCTACGGCCCCGGCATGATGGATTCCTACTGAGGACTGGATCTCGATGATGTACGACTGGTACGGCCACGGAATCGGCTGGGAAGGCTGGTTGATGCCGATGCTCATGATCGTCTTCGTGGTGGCGATCGTCATCGCCATCGTCTACTTCACACGCTATTTCGGGCAGCCGCAGGCGACGACCGCACAGGCGCTGCCCCAGCAAGTGACCGCAGCGCCAGCAGCTCCGGCCGCTCCCCCAGCTCCCGCAGCCGACGCGCCGCAGGAGATCCTCAAGCGTCGCTACGCCGCCGGGGAGATCGAACGCGAAGAGTACCTGCAGAAGCTCGGCGACCTGAGCTGATGGCAGGCTCCCGCCGCAGTCTCATCATCGCCGCCGTGGCCATCGCTGTGGCGGCAGCGGCGGCGGTCGGAGTGCTCGTCGTGGGCACGCACCGACAGGCCTCACCGATCGCCGCAGGGAGTACCCCAACGGCGATCGGTGAGGCCATCTTCCAGTCAGGGACAGGCCCGGACGGCGCCCCGGTCCCGCGCGCCGTCAGTCAGGGGGAGGGCGGCATGATGGGCGGCGGCGGAATGATGGGCGGCGGGATGATGCGCCTCAGCTGCGCGAGCTGCCACGGTACGGACGGTCACGGGCTCGCGACGCAGCAGTTCACGAGCCCGGACATCACCTACGCCAACCTGACCGACCCGAAGGGCATGCTGGCCCCGGACGGCACTCGCGGACCCACCTACACCGACGCCACTCTGCGCCGCGCCGTCACGACCGGCATCGACCCCGAAGGCAGCCACCTCGACTGGCCGATGCCGCAGTGGCAACTGACCGACCAGGAGTGGAACGGGCTGCTCGCTTACCTCAAGACGCTGCACTGACCAAGGGACGGCCGGAGCGGCCGTGGACCATGGATGTGCAAAAACGGCGGCCGGTCCCTCTTGCCGTACCCTCGGGTATCCCTCGTATCGTGGTAGCCGTCAGCAGCGTCACCGAGATCGGCCGCACCCTGAGCTTCGCCTTCGGCATGCTCCGGGAGATTCTCTGAGCGCTCATCCTCGGGTTCTTCCTCTCGGGCGTCGTGCAGGCGGTCGTCTCGAAGCGCACGATGACGCGCCTGCTGCCCGACGCCTCGCCGAAGTCGCTGGTGGTGGCGTCGGGCCTCGGCGCCGCTTCGTCCTCGTGTTCCTACGCCGCCGTCCCGCTTGCGCGATCCATCTTCCGCAAGGGCGCCGACTTCACGGCGGCGATCGCGTTCGAGTTCGCCTCCACCAACCTCGTCATCGAGCTCGGCATCATCCTCGCCCTCCTTATGGGCTGGCAGTTCACGCTGGGCGAGTTCATCGGCGGCCCGCTGATGATCGTCTTCGTCGCCCTGCTCTTCCGCATCTTCCTGAAGAAGAAGCTGGTCGAGGCGGCGGGGCGCCAGGCCGATAAGGGTCTGCTCGGCTCGACGGAGGGCCACGCCGCCATGGACATGTCGGTGACGGGGGGCGGCTCGATCTGGCGGCGCATGACCTCGCCCAAGGGCTTCACCGCGATCAGTGACGCGTTCGTCATGGGCTGGGCCGCCGTCTGGAAGGACGTCTTCGGCGGCCTGCTCATCGCCGGGGCGCTCACGGCCTGGGTGCCGGAGAGCTTCTGGCAGAGCTTCTTCTTCGCAGGCCACCCGGTCTTCTCGGAGATCTGGGGCCCGATCGTAGGACCGCTCGTGGCGATCATCTCGTTCGTCTGCTCGATCGGCAACGTGCCCCTCGCGGCGGTGCTCTGGAACGGCGGCATCAGCTTCGGCGGCGTGATCGCCTTCATCTTCGCCGACCTCAACGTGCTGCCCATCCTCAACATCTACCGCAAGTACTACGGCTGTCGCATGATGCTCTTCCCGCTCGGCACCTTCTAACATGACCATGGTCGCGGCTGGCTTCGCGGTCGAGCCGCTCTTCGGGGCGCTCGGCATCACACCCACCGCATGCGACGCCAAGGTCGTCGAGGCGCAGGTGACCGGGAACTACACCACGGTGTTGAACATCATCTTCCTCGGGCTGGCGGCGCTGCTGGTCTGGCGCTTCTTCCGCACGAGGGGCCTCTCGATGCTGCGCATGATGGGCAAGCCGATGGCCGAGAGGCACCACCACGGGGCGATGGCCTCGAGCGGCCGGCGCACTCCCTGACGCGTGCTCGAGAGCCCCGAGAGTCGAAGTCGAGTGCTCTGCTGTCGCCGCGCTCGGGAGTCGTTCCAGTCCGCCGTGCGTGGGCGAGCGCCGCTGACCCGCTCACGCACGAGGGCCGGGGCGCCTGACGGCGCCCCGGCCCTCGTGGGTCTTGGCTGGTAGCCGGGTCCGAGACTAGCGGACCCGGATTCCCGGTTCTACCTCAGCAGACACCCGTCGGCCTGCAGGTACTCCTGCCACTCGGCCTCGCTGGGCTCGCCGCACTTGCGCAGCAGCTTCTCCCACTCGTTGTCCACCCAGGCCTCGAGGTTGAGGAGCGTCTCCTCGTTGCCCGGCTTGAAGAGGTGGGCGAACCGGCCCTGGCGCTTGAGCCAGGGGATGAGCGGCTTCTTGTACCGCGGCCTGTAGGTGAGGTGGTACTCGCCGTCCACGACCTCGAACAGCGGCCAGTAGCAGGTCTCCACGGCCTCACGCGCGAGGTCGATCGTCTCCGCGCCGTCCGCGCGCCAGCCGCGGGGGCAGGGCGCGAGCACGTTGATGAACGTCGCGCCTTCCGTGTCCAGGGCCTTGGCCGACTTGCGCACGAGGTCGCGCGGGTCGTGCGGCGATGCCTGGGCCACGTAGCCGAGCTCGTGGGCGATCATGATGTCGGTCAGATTCTTGCGGTTCTGCCGCTTGCCCGACGTAGCCTTGCCCACCGGGCTGGTGGTGGTCCAGGCGCCGAGCGGGGTGGCTCCGGAGCGCTGGAACCCGGTGTTCATGTAGGCGCCGTTGTCGTAGCAGACGTACAGCATCTGGTGGCCGCGCTCCATGGCGCCGGAGAGCGACTGCAGCCCGATGTCGTAGGTGCCGCCGTCGCCGCCGAAGGCGATGAACTTGGTGTCCTCCTCGACGAGGCCCTTCTTCTTGAGGGCGCGGAACGCGGTCTCGACGCCCGAGAGGGTCGCCGCCGAGTTCTCGAAGGCGGTGTGGATGTAGCTGCCCTTCCACGAGGTGTAGGGGTAGATGGTGGTGCTCACCTCGAGGCAGCCGGTAGCCGCCGAGACGACGACGGGGTCCTCGGTGCCCATGAGGATCTGGCGCACCGCGATGGGGGCGCCGCAGCCGGCGCACATGCGGTGCCCGCCGGCCAGCTCGCTGCCCTTGGCGACGAGCTCGCGCCACTTGGTGCGCGCGTCCTCGAAGTGGTTGGTGTCCTTGAGCGCGTCCACCGGGCATACATCCACGCATTCGTGGCACATGATGCAGCGGCTCTCGTCGACGTTGAACGACGCGAGCTCACGCTCGTTGAAGGTGAGCGAGCCGGTGGGGCAGGACGTGACGCAGCGGCCGCAGCTGATGCAGTCTGCCAGCTGGAGGGCGTCGCTGTACGGGGTGTCGACGTTGATCATGAAGCCCCGGCCCGTGAAGTCGTAGCAGGCCGGGCCGGCCACGTCGCGGCACACGCGCACGCACTTGCCGCAGGCGATGCAGCGGCTCATGTCGCGGCGGATGAACGGGTGCTCGTACTGCGGCTCGACCTGGCGGACCAGGTTGCCCTTCACCACGAGGTCGTTGTCGGTGACGTCGTACTCCACGCCGAGCGTCTGCAGGTCGCAGGCGCCGTTGCTGGGGCACTCGCACTGCAGGCAGCGGCTCGCCTCCGCACGCGCGGCGGCGAGGCTGTAGCCCTTCTCGACCTCCAGGTCGGTGGCGGTGAGACGCTTCTGCTTGCCGACCTTGGGCATGGTGGCGCGAGAGGCCGTATCGGCGCTCGCGCCCATCTTGAGCCACACCGGGGTGCGCTCGGCCAGCCGCTCGCCGAGCTCTCCGAGCTGTGCCTCGTCCTTGAGCTGGTCGAGGTAGGGCAGTCCGTTGAACACGGCGAGGCGCTCCTCGAGCTGCTCGAGGTCCTCGCCGCGCAGCCAGGCGTCCACGGAGAGCGCACAGCGCTTGCCGCCGGCCACCGCGTGGATGACGGACTGCGAGCCGGTGACGGCGTCGCCGGCCGCGAACACGCCCTCTTCGGGCGTGCGGCCGGTGTAGTAGTTGCCGAGCAGCCGCGAGTCGTCGGCGGTCATCGGCAGGTAGTCGGCGCTGTCGCCGAGGCGCGGCGCGAAGCCGGTGGCCATGACGACGGTGGTGGCGGCGAGCTCGAAGCGCGAGCCCCGGACCTCCTTGCGGCGGCCCTTCTCGCGCACCACCCGGACGCACTCGACGCCCTGGGCTTTGCCGCCCTTGGTCTTGACCTTCTTGGCGAGCGCGGCGAACTCGACCTTGACGCCCTCGTCGAGGGCGGCGGCGAGCTCACGGGCGCCGGCGGGGATGTCGTCGCGCCCGTGCTGGGCGATGACGACGACCTCCTTGGCGCCCTTGCGGCGCGCCGTGCGGGCCACGTCGAAGGCGGTGATGCCGTCGCCGATCACGGCGACCTTCTGGTTGAACTTGACGGCGCGGCCCTCGCGGACGCGCTTGAGGAGATCGAGGCCGCTGATGGTGGCCTCGTCGCCGGGCAGCACGTGCTGCGGCTCCTCCCAGGTGCCGACGCTGATGAGCACCGCGTCGAACCCGGCGTCGAACAGGCCGTCGGGGTCGACCTCGTAGCCGAGCTCGGACTCGCCGACGAAGCGCACGCCGGCGTCCCACAGCGGCGTGAGCTCCTTCTCCACGACCTTACCGGGCAGCCGGAACTCCGGGATGCTGTAGCGCAGCGACCCGCCGGGCTCCTCGTTGGCGTCGTAGATGGTGACCTCGTGGCCGCCCTGCGTGAGGAACCACGCGGCGGCGAGGCCGGCCGGGCCGGCGCCGATGACGGCGACCCGCCGGCCGGTCGGCACGCCCGGCACCAGCAGCGTCTCGCTGTGGTCGGCGGCCGCCCGGTGCAGGGCGCAGATGGCGATGGGCTCGTCGACGTCGCCGCGGCGGCACACGGGCTCGCAGTACCGCGGGCACACGCGCCCGAGGATGCCGGGGAACGGCAGCTCGTCGCGCACGATGCTCGCGGCGCCGGCGGCGTCGCCGGAGGCCAGCGCGGCCATGTACGCCGGGATGTCGATGTGCGTGGGGCACGCGTGCGAGCACGGCGCCTCGCAGTACGCGTTGTGGTCCGAGAGGTACATCTTGAGATAGCTCTCGCGCCGGGCGCGTACTCGCTTGGTGCTGGTCTTGACGACCTGACCGTCCTTGACCCACGTGGTGCAGGCCGCCTGGAGCTTGTCGAGGCCTTCGACCTCGACCAGGCACAGGCGGCAGGCGCCCCACGCGGCCGTGCCCTCCTGGTGGCAGAGCGCGGGGATGTCGATCCCTTCACGCCGCGCCACGTCGAGCACGGTATCGCCCTCGCGGGCGGTGAGCTGGCGGCCGTCGACGGTGAGCTGTACGGCGGTCTTGGTGCGGGGGCTCACTGCTGCCTCCCTTCGACCAGCGCCGGTTGCGCGTCGACCACGGGGATGGCGTCGAACTTGCACACCTGACGGCAGGTATCGCACTTGATGCAGAGCTTCTGGTCGATCACGTGCGCCTGCTTGCGCTCGCCGCTGATCGCGTTGGTCGGACAGGCCGGCGTGCACGCCATGCAGCCGGTGCAGGCGTCCTCGTCGATGACGTACTTGATGAGCGGCCGACAGACCTTGGCCGGGCAGCGCTTCTCGACCACGTGGGCCATGACCTCGTCGCGGAAGTAGCGCAGCGTGGTCAGGACCGGGTTGGGGGCGCTGCCGCCGAGCTGGCAGAGCGACCCCTCCATGATGTCTTCGCTGAGCTGCTCGAGCAGCTCGACGTCGTGCTCCGTGCCCATGCCGGCGGTGATGCGCTCGAGGATCTCGAGCACACGCTGGGTGCCGACGCGGCAGGGTACGCACTTGCCGCAGCTCTCCTGGGCGGTGAACTCGAAGAAGAACTTGGCGAAGTCGACCATGCAGGTGGCGTCGTCGACCACGACCATGCCGCCCGACCCCATCATCGACCCGTATTTGGTGAGGTTCTCGAAGTCGATGGGCGTGTCGAGGAGCTCGCCGGGCAGGCAGCCGCCGCTGGGGCCGCCGAGCTGCACGGCCTTGAACTCGCGGCCGTCCTGCATACCGCCGCCGATGTCGAAGACGACCTCGCGCAGCGTGGCGCCCATGGGCACCTCGACGAGGCCGGAGTTCCGCGCCTTGCCGGCCAGCGAGAAGATCTTGGTGCCCTTGGAGCCCTCGGTGCCCATCGCCCGGAAGGCGTCGGCGCCGTTGGTGACGATCCACGGGACGTTGGCGAAGGTCTCGACGTTGTTCAGGTCGGTGGGCTGCTGCCAGAGGCCGTGGGCCACCGTGCGGATGTGCTTGCCGCGCGGCATGCCGCGGTGCCCCTCGATGGAGGCCGTGAGCGCCGTCGACTCGCCGCAGACGAACGCGCCGGCGCCCTGGTTGATCGTCAGGTCGAAGCTCCAGCCGGTGCCCAGGATGTCGCCGCCGAGGAGGCCGCGCTCGCGCGCCTGCTCCAAGGCGCGGCGCAGGCGGGCGACGGCCAGGGGGTACTCGTGACGTACGTAGATGTAGCCCTCGTCGGCGCTGATGGCGAACGCGCCGATGAGCATGCCCTCGACCAGCGAGTGCGGGTTGTCCTCGAGGATGGCCCGGTCCATGAACGCGCCGGGGTCGCCCTCGTCGCCGTTGGCGATGATGTAGTGCTTCTCGCCCGGGTTGGCGCGGCAGTAGCGCCACTTGGTTCCCGTGGGGAACCCGGCGCCGCCGCGGCCGCGCAGGCCGGAGCTCTCGACCTCGTCGATGACGGCCTCGGGCGCGTCGTCGCCGAGCACCTTCGCCAGGGCGGAGTAGCCGCCGCGGGAGAGGTAGTCGTCGATGGAGGTGGGGTCGATGGTGCCGTTGAGCTTGCGGACCACGCGCGTCTGGCCGGCGTAGAACGGCACGTCCTTCTCGAGGGCGATCGCCTCGCCCGTCTGCGGGTCGCGGTAGAGCAGGCGCTCGACGACGTCGTCGCCGACCACGCTGGTCTCCACGATCTCGGCCATGTCCTTCGCCTTGAGGCGCGGGTAGAACACGCCCTTGGGGTGCACCACGGCGATGGGGCCTTCCTGGCACAGGCCGTGGCAGCCGGTGAGCACGACCTCGACCTTGTCGGAGAGGCCGCGCTTGTCGAGTTCCTTCTGGAGCGCGTCGCTGACCGCGGCGCGGCCGGTGGCGTTGCAGGTGGAGCCCGCGCACACGCGGATCTTCACCGCGGTGTCGCCGCCCGTGGCGAGCTCAGGCTGGAGGGCGGCCTTGAGGGCCTTCTTGATGCGCCTCTGCCGGGCGGTCCCTGTCGTCGCGGCGGTCATCTCAGGCCTCCTTCTTGCGAAGCTGGGCGACGAGCTTTCGCGCCGCCTGCGGGGTCATGCGGGCGTGCGTGACCTCTTCGCCTACGCGGACCGCGGGGGCCAGCGCGCAGGCGCCGATGCAGTTCACCGTCTCGAGCGTGAACAGCAGGTCGGGGGTGGTGGAACCGACCGGGATGTCGAGCGCCTGGGAGAACGCCTCGGCCACCAGCGGGGCGCCGGCGACGTGACAGGCGGTGCCCATGCACACGCTGATGACGTGCTTGCCGACCGGGTTGAGACGGAACTGCGCGTAGAAGCTGGCGACGCCGAAGACGCGCGAGAAGGGTACGTGCGACTCCTCGGCGATGTTCTCCAGCGCGATGCGCGGCAGGTACCCGTAGGCCTCCTGCGTGGCGTGCAGGGCCTCGACCAGGCCGGTGCCGGCGCGCAGGCCGGCGACGACGGGGTCGAACAGCTTCATGTCGACCTCGGGTACGAAGCCGGCCGGCTGCTCGCCCATGACGCATGCCGCGTTGGCGCCGCAGGACTCACCCGGCAGGGTGGCCAGCGCCAGGGCGCGCTCGGCCTCGCGGTCGAACGGCAACTCCTGGTACTCCGGGCAGTAGTCGATCTCGATGCAGTCCACGGGGCACTTGCGCTCGCACAGGGTACAGGCGTAGCACTTGTACGCGCCGGCCTTGTCCTTGACGAGATCGAACAGTCCGACACCGCGAGGCTTGTCCACGAGCTCGCGGCGCTCGAAGTCGATGCCCTTGAGGACTTCGTACAGGGCCGAGCCCTTGGGCTCGGTCACGGTGGTGCCGCGTTCGTCACGCTTCGGCATCCGTGTCACCTCAGTCCTTCCGCAGGTTCAGGTACCGACGCTCGGTAGAGACCCGCTTCTTGCTCTTGGCAGCCTTCTCGAGCTCGGCGAACGCCTGCTCGATGTTGTCCGGGAAGATGTCGCGCCCGCCCAGGCCGTAGATGAACGGCAGGATCTGGGGGCGGGGGTCGCAGTCGTAGAGGGCGGTCCTGACCTCCATGAAGACGGGCCCGCCCTGGGCGCCGAACGAGTCGGCGCGGTCCATGACGCCCACGACCTTCACGTGCTGCAGCGCCTTGGCGTACTCCTCGTGCGGGAACGGCCGGAACGCGCGCACGCGCACCATGCCGGCCTTGACGCCCCGGGCGCGGAGCTTGTCCACGGTCATGCGCGTGGTGCCGGCGGTGGAGCCGACGACCACGATGGCGATCTCGGCGTCCTCCAGGCGGTACGGCTCGAGCAGGCCGTAGCGGCGGCCGCTGAGCTCGGCGTACTCGTCGGCGACGTCCTGGATCACCTTCAGCGAGCGGTCCATGGCGCGGTTCTGCGCCACCTTGTGCTCGAAGTACCAGCCGTGCAGGCCGTCGAACGGGCCGACGGTCACGGGGTTCTTGGCGTCGAGCATGGGGTTGGTCGGCCGGTACGGGCCGATGAACTTCTGCACCTGGTCCTTGGTGAGCATCTGCAGCGGCCCGATGGCGCCGCTGATGACGTAGCCGTCGTACATGTGCATGACGGGCAAGCGCACGTCCATGTGTTCGGCGATGCGGATGGCCTGGATGCAGTTGTCGTAGGCCTCCTGGTGGTTCTCGCCGTACAGCTGGATCCAGCCGGTGTCGCGGCCGCCCATGGTGTCGCTGTGGTCGCAGTGGATGTTGATGGGGCCGCTGAGCGCGCGGTTGACCGTCGTCATCACGACGGGGAGCCGGTAGCTCGCGGCGACGAAGAGGACCTCCCACATGAGGGCGAAGCCCTGGGAGGAGGTCGCCGTCATCGTGCGCGCGCCGCCGGCCGCGGAGCCGATCACGGCGCTCATGGCGCTGTGTTCGCTCTCCACGCTTCTTTAACGGATTATACGTGGTTTTTTCTGCGGGTATTTATATAGAAGAAAAAAGTATATACGCTCCAATTGTTGCGGGATTGGGCGCTGTAACTAATGTTGTTGTTAATTATTTACTAATTCCATCTTTAAATATTATGGGCGCTGCTCTTGCCACACTTGCAAGTTATTTTGTTATGGCAGCCGGGTATTACATAGTTACCCAGAAATTTTATAAAATAAATTATGAATATTCTAAACTGGCAAAGATTGCTTTATCAACCATCATAATTGGGGCAGTTTATTATTGGCTGTTAAGCGCTGAGCTATTAAATATT
>CAVOMB010000072.1:0-9611 GCA_963696935.1 uncultured Thermoleophilia bacterium
CTGCGTGTGGAAGCTGTGACGCGGGTGCGGCGTGATGAGCTGCAGCGGGAACTTCCCGTACAGCTCCTCGGCGTGCGGACCTTCCCAGGCTGGCACGTACCGCATGATCGGCGCGCGGTCGGGGTCGTCGGGGTCGAAGCGCTTGAGGCTCGACGCCTCGAACTCGAGCTTGCCGGACTGGGTCTGCAGCCCCATGCCGAACTCCCCCGTGTAGTCGGCGGGCAGCGGCGTGAGCTCCGGCGTGTCCTTGGCGCGACCCTCCGCGAACCAGCGGTACGACACGGGGTCGCGCCGGTCCGCCGGCGACGGCGGGATCACGTAGTAGCCCTTCTTCAGGAAGTCCTTCCACGAGACAGAGTGAGGCAGATCGGTGGCGTCGAACAGCCGCTTGCACCAGTCCAACTCGGTGACGCCCTCCGCGTACATCGTCCCCAGCCCCAGGCGTATGGCCAGCTCGAGGAAGATCTGGTGGTCCGACTTGGACTCGCCCAGAGGCTCGATACACTTGTGCTGCATCACAGCGACGCGGTGGTTGCACTGCGTGTAAGCGTGCTGGATGTAGCCGCCGCAGTTGGCGAACTCGCTGATGTCCCAGCGCTCGAAGTTGGTGCACGCCGGCAGGATCACGTCGGCGAACTTCGTCTCGCCCTCCATCCAGATGCCCTGGTTGACCACGAACTCGAGCTTGTCGGAGCGGTACATGTGGGCGAAGCGGTTGGTGTCGGTCATGGTGCCGAAGTGCGAGCCGCCGTACTTGTAGTACATCTTGACGGGGCTGTGGCCCGGCGCCGGGTACTCGAAGCGCTGGAACTGGCCCTCGATCGACTTGGAGTCGGTCGGGTAGCCCTCGCAGTGGCCGTCGAGGACGGCCTCCGGGATCTTGAGCCGCGGCACGGCCTGCGAGATCGTGTTGACCGTGGGCAGTTGCGGCATGCGCTGGTACATGTTGATGCTGAGCGCGGTGCCGTAGAGGTCGCCGGAGTAGCCGCCCTCCGCGTACCCGGGGAAGAAGACGTGCGTGTCGAGCGGCGTGCCCTGCTGCAGGCAGCCCATGTTGACGCCGGGCTTGCCCAGGCCCTGCATGGCCATCAGGCAGACCACACCGCGCGCCCAGTCGCTGCCGGTGGCGGTGCGGCAGGCGCCGCCGAAGCCGACGAGGCCGCCTGCGGCGAGGTAGGTCTTGCGGCTGCCCCAGGCGCGCGCGAGCGCACGCACCTCGCGCGCGTGGACGCCGGTCTCGGCCTCCTGCCAATCCGGCGTCTTCGGCACGCCGTCCTCCTCGCCGAGGACGTAGGCGCGCCACTTCTCGAAGCCGACGGTGCGCTCGGCCACGTACTCCTTGTCGTACAGGCCCTCGGTCATCCACACGTGTGCGATGGCGAGCACCATCGCGCTGTCCGTGCCCGGCCGGGGGGCGATCCACTTGCCGCCGAGGAACTGCGCGGTGTGGTTGTGGAACGGGTCGATGTGCACGCAGGGGATGCCGAGGTCTTTGAGCCACTGCCGGCGGATGGTGCCGTCGTGGGCGCCGTAGACGCCGCTCGTGGCCTCCGGGTCCGAGGACCAGAACACGACCATCTCCGCGTGCTGCAGCAGGTCCTCGACGGTGCCGTACGTCTCTCCGCCGCCGTTACGGGCGGTCTGGCCCCAGTGGTGCGAGGCGCCCCAGAACCAACCCTCCCAGCTGTCGGGATTGTGCACGATCGGCGTCCACCCGATCATGTTGAAGAAGCGGAGGCGGGCGCTCAGCCAGTAGCCGAGCACGCCCCAGGTGTGGTGCGAACCGCTGCCGTTCATGATCGCGCCGGGGCCGTGGTCGCGCTTGACCCGCTTGATCTCGGAGGCGACCAGGTCGAGCGCCTCGTCCCAGCTGATGCGCTCGTAGCCGGAGCTCCCGCGGCTTTGCGGGTTGCGCTCGCCGTTCGGGTCGAAGTCGACTCGCTTCATCGGGTACAGCAGCCGGTCCGGCGAGTAGATGAGGCTCTTCCAGGCGAGCGTGTGCGAGTTGACGGTCGTCTTGCGCGGCGGCGTGAACCGGCGTCCCCGCGCCTCGATCGTCCACGGCTCGGCGTCGTCGTCGTCGAACTCGATGGGCGTGATGCGCAGGATGCGCCCGTCGCGCACGTAGACGAACACGGGCCCACCGTTGGTGTTGCTGGTGTAGCGGCGCACGCCGCCGCCCGCGTCGACCCCGGCCTCGGCCCCGACGGTGAACATCACCTGGAGGGTCTCGGAGAACCACACCGCGAGCTCGTCGGGGCCCTCGACGCGCATCTGGAAGTTCTTGAGCGCGTCGATGAACTCGAGATAGTCACGGTTGGGCCGCATGATGCGCGCCGCGACCTCCGCGGAGTCGAAGGACATGGTGAGGTCCGGAGCGGGGTGCAGCCCCATGTGCGACCGCACCTTCCCGTCCTTGATGATGAAGGCGCGGCCCCGGGCGCGACCAGACAGGCGGATCTGCACCACGAGGTCGTGTTCGCGCAGGCGCGCCGCGAACACGGGGTACCGGAGAGCCGTGGTGCGCAGGAGCACCTCGAGGCCGGCGAGCGTGGCCGCGAACTGCGCCTCGGCGGCGGCCTTCTTCGCCTGCGCCGCCGCCTTCTTGGCCTGCCCGGCCGCGCTCTTCGCCCGTCCCGCCGCGCCGGCCGACCGCCGCTCCTTGCCTGCCATGGCTACCTCCATACCGCACCACGCGCGTCGCGTGGGTCACGTTCCGCTTATCGGAACGCTAATTCCATATAGCGGTACGGTACCCCGCACGTCCGGAACGGTCAACCGCGCGGCGTTGCGCACCGCATGGGCGCGCGCTTGTCGGTGATCGTGTTGGCGGTGTTGCGTTCGAGCTTGTCGGGCAGCACCGCGTCCACCTGCTCGGGCGTCAGCGCCGCGAGCAGGGCCTTGCCGTTCGCGGTGCAGTGCGGCGGCAGGCGGCCGACGATGCGCGCGACGATGCGGAGGACGTGCGGTGAGACGTACTGATCCACGTACAGGGCGGCAACCCGCTGCCGCACCGTCGCTTAACACCAGTACCACATCTGTCCACCTCCCTGCGCGCCGCGTGCGTGAACGGCCGCCGGGAGGGCGGTCCCGAGCGTGTGCGCGACCGGCGGAGACGGCGAAGGGCGCGGTCCGTGTGCCGGGACCGCGCCCTTCGTAAGCCTCACACTCGCGCGCCGCTCGTGACGGCCGGCGCCGGACCAGCCTGCGTCACGCCTTCTGCAGCACGACCGTGCCGGCGTTGAGGCTGTCCTCGACCTTGAGCGTCATGTCCGCCGGCTGGTACCCGTCGGCGGCGATGCTGACCACGTACTCCCGGCCGGGGTCGAGGTAGTCGACCTTGACCTCGCCGAAGATGTCGGCCACGGCCTCGCCCACGACGTCGCCGCCGCGCGTCACCGTGACCACGGCGCCCTCGGCGCACTCGTCGGTGTCGCCGAACACGATGCTGCAGCCGACGAAGGCCTTCTCCCAGCGGTGCAGGTTCCCGTAGTACACACGCGGCCTGGTCCCCAGGGAGTCGCGGTAACGCTCGAGCTTCTCCTCCGCGACCAGGGCCTCGATCTCGGCCTCCTCGGCCATCACGAAGCGGATGGCCTCGGTGGGGCACACCTGGCTGCAGCGCGTCTCCGTCCAGCCGGCGTCGAGCAGGTGGGCGCAGCCGGTGCACTTCTGCGCCAGCTCCTTCTCCTCGTTCCAGTAGATGACCGAGTACGGGCAGCTGGCGACGATCTCCTTGCGGCCCTTGGCCTTGACCGGGTCGATGATGACGAGGCCGTCCTCGCGCTTGTAGACGGCGCCGTCGGCAGTGAGGCACGGCGCCGCGTCGCAGTGCATGCACGGCGTGGGCAGGTACGCGGTCTCGACCAGGGGGTACTGACCGCGCTCCTTGCGCTTGATGTTCATCCAGCGGTGGCCGTGCCACGGCTGCGCCGCCGAGTATGGCGGGAACTCGTTGTCGACGAACTCGTCCTTGTCGGCCAGGAAGCAGTCGTTGCAGTCGTGGCAGCGGGCGACGTCGATGATCAGGTGCCAGCTCTTCATGAGGCCTCCCCGTCCCACTTCTCGACTTCGATAAGGCAGGAGTTGTTGGACATGGCGATGGATGTGGGCGTGATGAACCGCTTGTTGGTGAGGATGTTGACGCAGCCGGCGACATCTGTCGACTCGCCGGGCTCGCCCTGCGGCTCGTAAGTGGCGCAGCTCTCGTAGGTGTGCACGGTGCCGGGCGCCACGCGCTCGGTGAGCTGGGCGCTCAGGAGCACCGAGCCGCGGTCGTTGAAGGCGCGGATGAGGTCGCCCTCGGCGATGCCCCGCGCCGCGGCGTCCACGCTGTTCAGGCGCATGATCCAGTAGCGGCGGCCGTCGTCGTGCAGGATGCGGTGCTCCTCCACCTCGTTGAGCCACGTGCCCTTGGAATCGCCCATGGTGTGGAAGCTGAACCGCGGGTGCGGGCTCACCATCTGCAACGGGTACGTGCCGTACAGCTCGGTGGTGTGGTGGCCCTCCCAGCTCGGGATGAACTGCGGGCCCATGGCCGGCCGCTCGGGGTCGACGACGTCCATCTCCAGGTTCTTGAGCGTCTTGCTCACGAACTCGATCTTGCCGGACGGCGTCTGCAGGCCCTGGAAGGCGACGGTGTCGCCGGGCCGCGGGCCCCAGTCCGGGGTGTCGCGCTTGCGCCCCTCGGCGAACCAGCGCATGGCCGGCGTGCTCTTGTAATCGTCGGGCATCGGCACGACGACGTAGCCCTTCTCCTCGAACTCGTCCCACGTGGTGATCTGCGGGAGGTCGGTCGCGTCGAAGTACGCCTTGCACCAGTCGTACTCGTCCATGCCGCCCTCGGTGAACGCGTCGCCCATGCCCATGCGCTCGGCGACGGCGGCGAAGATGTCGTAGTCGCTCTTGCTCTCGCCGAGGGGCTCGATGCACTTCTTCTGGAAGACGATCACGCGGTGACTGGTCTGCGTGTGGTTGTCCGGGATGTAGCCCGAGCAGTTGCCGAACTCGCTCATGTCCCAGCGCTCGAAGTTGGTGCAGGCCGGGAGGATGATGTCGGCGAACTTGGCCTCGCCCTCCATCCAGATCGACTGGTTGACGACGGTTCGGACGCCGCCCTCTCGGTAGGCCTTCACGTACCGGTTGGTCTGCTGCATGGTGCCGAAGAACGAGCCGCCGTAGCGCCAGTACATGGTGACGAAGGGGTAGCCCGGCGCCGGGTACTGGTACTTCTGCATCTGGCTCTGGATGCTCGGGCCGCAGAATCCCTTGCCGCGCCACTCGAACTTCTCGTGCATCATCGCCTCGGGGATGCGCAGGCGCGGGATGGCGATGCCCTCCGGTGAGTCGTGCGCGTTCACCGTCGGGTGCAGGCCGGTCTCGGGCTTGAAGATGCGGAAGAGCATGCGGTAGCCGGCGGCCGACTTCTCGGTGTCGCCGCTCATGCCGCCCTCGGCGTAGCCGGGGAACACGAACGAGCAGTCCGACGGCGCGCCCTGGGAGGTGCCCCAGATGTTGACTCCCGGCTTGCCGTAGCCCTGCATGGCGGCCAGAGCGACCATGGTGCGCGCCCACTCGTTGCCCGTGGCCGAGCGGCAGGCGCCGCCCCAGCCGCCCAGGCCGCCGGCGGCGAGCATGACCTTCTTGCTGCCCCACTCGCGCGCCAGCGCGCGGATCTGCCGGGCGGGGATGCCACACTCGGTCTCCGCCCACTCCGGCGTCTTGGGCACGTTGTCGGTCTTGCCGAGCACGTAGTCCTTCCACTCGTCGAAGCCGGTGGTGCGCTCGGCGACGTACTCCTTGTCGTAGAGGTCCTCGGCGAGCCAGGTGTGGGCGATGCCGAGGCCGAAGGCCACGTCGGTGCCCAGGCGCGGCGCGAACCACTTGTCGCTGAAGAGCTCGGCGGTGGGGTTGTAGTAGGGGTCGACGAACACCATCTTGATGCCGAGCTGCTTCATCCAGTAGCGCCGCGACGTGCTCTCGAAGGCGGAGTAGATGCCGCCGCCGGTGGACTCCGGGTCGGCGGACCAGAAGACGACCATCTCGGTGTGCTTGAGCGCGTCCTCGAGGAGGTCGTACTGCTCGGGGATGCCGAGGCGGTGACTGTTGCCCCACATGGGCATGGCGCCCCAGTGCCAGCCCTCCCAGCTGTCCGGGTTGTGGGCGCTGTGGACCATGCCCATCAGGTTGAGGAACCGGTAGTAGGCGCTGTGCCGGTAGCCGAGGTTGCCCCACAGGTGGTGCGAGCTGCAGGTGGTGAGGATGGAGCCGGGACCGTTCTCGCGCTTCTCGCGGATGAGCTCGGTCGTGATCAGGTCGAGGGCCTCGTCCCAGCTGATGCGCTCGTAGCCGCTGACGCCGCGGTTCTGGACGTTGCGCTCGCCCTCCGGGTCCCAATCCACGCGCTTCATCGGATACAGGATCCGGTCGGGCGAGTAGACCATGGAGCGCTGGGCCTGCGCGTGCGGCGAGAGTGTGGTGCGGCGCGGCGGCGAGAACTTGTGGCCCCGCGCCTCGATCACCCAGTCGCCCTTGTCGTCGTCGGCCAGGTCGATCGGGTACATGCGGACGATCCTGCCGTCCTCCACGTCCACGAAGACCGGGCCGCCGGTCGTGCAGTTGGTGAGTCGCTGGACTTCAGCCATACGGAGACCTCGCTTCCACGATGCGCCAAGGCGGCCGGCCGGGGCCGCCTGCGTTCCCCCGAACGCGTACCATTCCACGATGCGGACTACCTGTCCCGCATCATGGGCATCGTATCGACGGGGTGCGGGAAGTCAAGCGCCGCGAGGGTCCGCGTCCGGCACGATGAGCTACACTGCATCCTCGCGATGGACCCTCTGGACACAGCCCCGCACCCGGTGCGCGTCGGCGTCCTGCTCGCCGGCGGCGAGTCGCGGCGCATGGGCCGCGACAAGCGCGGACTGCGCCTCGGCGGCGAGACGCTGCTGCGGCGCAACCTGGCGTTCCTCGGCAGCATCTTCCCGGTCGTCGGCCTCTCGGTGCGCAGCGCCGCACAGGCGCCGGTCGACCTCCCCGGCGGCGTGGTGGTCATCCCCGACGAGGTGCCCGGCTCGCCGATGGGCGGGCTCGCCGGCATCCTCGCGCACTTCGGCGAGCCCATCTTCGCCCTCGCCGCGGACCTCATCGCGCCCGACCCTGAGGCGGTGGCGCGCGTGCTGGGCGCCTACCGCGACGTGGACGTCTCGCTGCCCGTCGCGGAGGACCATCTCGAGCCGCTGCACGCGGTGTACGGGCCGCGCTGCCTGCCGCACGTGCGGCAGCTGCTCGCGTCCGGGGCGCACAGCATCCTGGACCTGTTCCCCCTCGTGCGCGTCGCACGCGTGCCGTTCGCCGACACCTCGCCGTTCTTCAACGTCAACACGCCGGCCGACTGGGTGGAGGCACAGCGGCGCGTCGACGGGGTCGACCCCGGCGCGCAGGCGTCCGGCGCCCTTGGGCCGACCCCCGAAGGGAGCGCCGGCCCGGGCGCCCGCCGGGCCGCCGGCGCGCCGGCCGTGCTTGGAGTGGTCGGCCGGCCGAACAACGGCAAGACCACGCTCATCGAGAAGATCATCCCCGAGCTCAACCGCCTCAGCCTGCGCGTCGGCACGGTCAAACGGGTCGCCAAGCTCGAGATCGACGTCCCGGGCAAGGACTCCTGGCGGCACTCGCAGGCCGGCGCCGACGCCTACGCCGTCGGGTCGCCAGGCAAGGTCGCCTTCGTGGAGCGGCAGACGGGAGAGGCAAGCCTAGAGGACATCGTCGCCCGCTACTTCGGCGGCTTCGACGTGGTCGTCTGCGAGGGGTACAGACGGGAGGCGCCGGAGGTCGTGGAGATCTTCCGGTCCGGCGCCGGCTACGAGTCCACGGTCTGCGAGCTGGACGAGCCGGTGGCCCTGGTCACGGACGCCGACCTCGCGCACCCGCACCGATTCGGGCTCAACGACACCCGTGAGCTCGTGCGTTTCCTCGTCGAGCGCCTCGGACTGACCGCGCACGCGTGAAGGCCCGGGAGCGGCGCCTCGCGGCGCCGCTCCCGGGCCTTCGTCGCTCCCCCGAGCGAAGTCGGTCTGTCTTACGCGTCCGTCTCCATCGCGCTCTCGAGTACGACGAACTCGGGCATGGAGATGTTGCCGGTGGCCCACTTGATCGCCTCGTTCAGCTCGAGGGTGCGGGCGTGCTCCCGAGCTTGTCCGGCGTTGTCGTACTCGAGCACGACCCAGACGTCGTTGGGGTCGTCCGCGTTCAGCAGCACCCGCGCACGCGTGCTGCCCGTCGAGCGGCGCCGCTCCTGGTCTTCGAGGAAGATCCTCTTGAACGTCTCGTAGTCGCCGACTCTGTGACGGATGAGCAGTTCAGTCATGGGAGCCTCCGGTCCGGGGGAACGAGCGGCTCCAACCTACCCGAGACGGCCGCACGAGAAAAGGGGCCGACGCCGGCCCGAGCCCGGAAGTAGCACCGCCCGGGCCGCCGGTGATAGCCTCGGCACGTCCATTCTCCAAGTCCTTCGCCCTACGGCGTGAGCTATGGGCGCTGGGCCGTACCACGGACAGACCGTGGGGTGGCGTCACGTCGCCGCCGTGGGCCCGGACGGAAACGCCCGGACCTCCCCGTGCTTGGAAAGGAGCCTGGGACATGAACGTTCCGACCCTGGGGAACTGTACCCCGCACACGCGTGCCGCCCTCCCGCTCGTGGCCATCCTGCTGGCCGCGCTCGTCGCGCTGGCGGCGGGATGCGGCGACTCGTCCACGGCGTCCGGCGACGGACAGCGCGAGCTCACCGTCTTCGCCGCGGCCTCGCTCACCGACGCCTTCACCCGACTGGGCGACCAGTGCACCGCCGCCCATCCGGACGTGAAGATCACGTTCGACTTCGCCGCCAGCAGCGACCTCGCCGCGCAATTGCAGCAGGGCGCGCCGGCGGACGTGTTCGCCAGCGCCGACGACACGAACATGGCGAAAGTCGCCGAGCTGACCGATCAGCCGATCACGTTCGCGGGCAACAAGCTCATGATCGCGGTCGAGCCCGGCAACCCTCAGCACATCACCGGGCTCGCCGACCTCGCCGCCAAAGACCTCAAGGTAGTGCTGGCGGCGCCGGAGGTGCCAGCCGGCAAGTACGCGCAGGAGGCCCTCGCCAAGGCCGACGTCACCGTCCACCCGGTGTCGCTCGAGGAGTCGGTCAAGGGCGTGGTCACCAAGGTCTCGCTGCGTGAGGCCGACGCCGGCATCGTCTACGTCACCGACGTCGACGCTGCGCAGGGCCGGATCGACGGCGTGGCGATCCCCGAGGGTCACAACGTGCTCGCGACCTACCCGATCGCCACGCTCACTGACGGCGCCCACCCCGACGACGCTCAGGCGTTCGTCGACCTCACGCTCTCGGCCGCCGGACAGAAGGTCCTGGCCGAGTACGGGTTCCTGCCGGCTCCGTGACCGAGGGCGCCGACACAGGCGCACGCACCGGCGCGCGCAGAGCGGACTCGACGGGCAAGCTCGCCGTCGTCGCCGGCGACGCGATCGAGCCGGAGGGACCCGCGGCGCGACGCCCGCTGCCCTGGCGGCCGGCGACGGAAGAGCCCGCCTCGAAGCCGCGCAGGCGCCGTGGC
>CAVOMB010000073.1:0-9398 GCA_963696935.1 uncultured Thermoleophilia bacterium
CCGGGCGCCCGTGAGGAGCTCGCCGAGCTCACGGGCGGCATGGACGTCGTGCCGGTCGTCATTGAGGAGAACGGCGAGGTGCGTATAGCCGCCGGGGGCGGCTGAGGCATCTGACGGGCGCGCGTGCCGCGCTCTCTCTACTTCTTGACCGGCAGACCGGCCTTCTTCCAGGCGTGCAGACCGCCTTGGACGTTGGACACGCTGGTGAAGCCCATCTGCACGAGCTGCTTCGCCTGCCGCGGGCTGCGGTGCCCGCTGAGGCAGATCACGAGGATGTCGTCGTCGCGGCCGAGCCCCGTCGCGTCCTTCTTGATCAGCCCGGGCGGGACGCTCAAGGCGCCCTTGGGGTGACCTGACTTGAACTCACCCGACGGGCGGACGTCGACGAGCTTGGCCCCGCGCTTGGAGCGCGCGAACGCCTGCTTGACGTCGACGGTCGGTACGTCGACGCCTGTAGCGGTCCCTCCGGACCCCTTGGAAAATGGCCACATCTTTGATGGTCCTCCGTTCAGACAGTGGCGCTGTCGTGCTGCGGCTCTTCCACAACGGCGTCGTAGAGGACCTCGAACGGGCCACTGGTCAGTATTGACTGCAGCGTCCCGTAGACACGCTGCACTGTCTTCGACTGGTAGAACTCGTCGTGCGCCTCGATCGACTCCCACTCCGTCTCGAAGACGAAGTGGATATCGCCGAGCGTGGCCTCCTTGCCCTCGTCGCGCAGGGCACTGCCCAAGGGCGACATGCCGAACGAGCGGAGGACGCGGTGGTTCACGTGTCCCACCGAGCCCGCGATCAGGCCGGCGAGTTCCTGGAGCGCGCGCTCGGCACGATGTTCCGTGCCGTGACGGACGCTGAACATGGTCTGGCCGATCAACATTCTGGTCTACTCCTTCGCGGAGACTGCAGAGTCAATTGTACCCGCAAGCGCCGCGAAGGAACGAAGTGGAGATGACATCGGCGACGGGAGGCGTCGCGGCCACCCGCCCCCCGGCGTCAGTCGGACATCAGCGGACGACCTTGCGGAAGGCGGCGAGCAGCGCCGGCGCCGTGAGCGCCGCCGCGCCGTCGCCGGTCCAGACGATCTTGCCGGAGCGGTCGATGATGAAGGCCATGGGGCGCGCCGTGCCGTCCTTGCGGAGCGCGCCGTACTGCTGGGCGACGCTGCCGTCGTCCGTCAGCAGCGGGAACGCCAAGCCGGGCACCCGGCCGGCGAGCGCGCGGCAGTCGTCGGCGCTCGCTTCGCAGACGCCGACGATCTGGCCGCGGAACCCCCACAGGGAGTCCGCCGCCCTGGTCAGCTGCTCGAGCAGTTCGACCGCACCCGGCGACTGCGTCGGGACGAACACCAGTACCGGGAACCAGTCGCCACGGTACTGGTTGAGCTCGATCTCGCTGCCGTCGGTGGCAGTGAGCGTAAAGGCCGGCGCTGCGCGGCCGACGCCGAAGTTGTTGCCCACGTGTGGAACCTCCTGACGATGTCGCGGGCGAGGCCCGCGCGTGTCACGCGGGAGTGTAGCAAAGATGCCGGGCGCGTACGCAGAAGGGGCGCGAGGTCCCTCCAAGGTTGCTCTCAGGCTCTCCTCAGGCGACACTCAACCTGACCGGCTACCCTGAGACGGCTGACGCGCGCGCGTCGTGCGGCCGGTCGACCACCCTTGATCGCACTTCCGAAGAGAGGATCTCCGTATGAGACGTGTCACCACCGTCCTGACAGCCGCCTTGGCCTTGCTCGGCCTCGCAGCCGCGGGCCTGCTTGCCACCGGGTGCGGCGGCGACCAGGACAGCAGTGGCAGCAGCGTGTCGAGCGACTCCGTAGCCACCGTCGGCGACGTCCAGATCTCCAAGGCCGACTTCCAGCAGTTGATGACGCAGGCGCAGACGCAGATGAAGAGCTCCGGCATGACGGTCCCCAGGGCGGGCACGCCGACCTACGACCACTACGTGGCGCAGATCGTCCAGTACATGGTGCAGGAGCAGGTCATCGCGCAGAGCGCCAAGGACCTCGGCGTGTCGGTGACGGAGAAGCAGGTCACCGACCAGGTGGCACAGCTCGAGCAGGCCTACGGCGGCGAGGTGAAGGTCCTCACGCTGCTCAAGCAGCAGGGCATGACCATGGATCTCCTCAAGCGCTCCATCAAGGGTCAGGCTCTCGCGCAGGCGGCGATCGCCAAGGTCGCCAAGGACGCGTCGGTCAGCGACGCCGAGGTCCAGGCGTACTGGAACGCACACAAGGCCGAGCTCGAGAAGCAGAAGAAGACCAACACGTTCGCCAAGGCCAAGGCGACCATCAAGCAGACCCTGCTGAGCGCCAAGCAGCAGAAGATCTGGAACGCGTGGCTGGACAAGCGGGTCAAGGAGATCGGCGTGACCTACGCCGACGGCTACGACCCGGCCAAGCTCACCGCGGCGGCCGCGGCCGCCGCGTCGGCCTCGCCTGCGGCCTCTGCGACGCCGTAAGGGCACAGGGGTCGCGATCGCGGACTCCGCGCGAGGGCGGCGGCAGGTGGCGCAGAGCCTCCTGCCGCCGCCCTCGTCACGTACGGCCCCCCCGTCAGGCTCTGCGCCTCGACGGGGCAAGAGGCGTACGCAAACGGGGCCGGCCCTGCCGTAGCGGTGGCCGGCCCCGTCCGGGCGTATGGCGGGCGCACGTTCGCCGTGAGGCGCCCGGCGCCCAGCCGGCTCAGAAGGTCTTGTACAGCTCCGCGGTCGCGCCGCAGTACGGGCACTTGTCCGGCGCGTCGCCGATGATCGTGTGGCCGCAGGCGAGGCACACGTTGACCGGCGCGTCGTCGACGTCCTTGCCGGCCATCACGGCCTCGCGGGCGGCGGTGTACTGGCCCTTGTGGTCCACCTCGGACTTCAGCGCGTAGTTGATGCTGCGCACGGCCTGGTTGTTGCCCTGGAGCTTGGCGATCTCGTGGTAGGCCGGGTACATCTCGTCGACCTCGAAGCTCTCGCCCTCGAACGCGGAAAGGAGGTTCTCCGCGGTGCTCCTGACGCCGCCCATCACGCGCAGGTGGTTGCGCGCGTGACGTGACTCGGCGAACGAGACGGCGCGGAACAGCTTGCCCACGTTGGGGTAGCCCTCGGCCTCGGCCTGCTCGGCCCAGACGAGGTACTTCTCAGCCGCCTGGCTCTCACCGGCGAACGCGGCCGCGAGACTCTCCTGCGTCATCGGGTTGAGCTCTTCCGGCTTGGGGAGACGCTTCTCAAGAGCCTCGTCACGGGCGATCGAGTCGCTCATCAGAACTCCTTGAAGTAGACGCCGGCGGTGCCGCACACGGGGCACTCGTCCGGAGCGTCGCCGATGACGGTGTGGCCGCAGATGGGGCAGACGTGCACGGCGTCGGTGCCGCAGTCCTGCTTGTTCTCGACGCCCTTGCCCACGGCGTCGTAGATCGCCTGGTGATCCTTCTCGGCGGCGTCGGCGTAGCGGATGGTGGTCTGCGCCGACTTGTTCTCCTGCAGCTTGGCCACGGCCATGTAGGCGGCGTACATCTCGTCGATCTCGAAGGTCTCGCCGCCCAGGGCGGCCTTGAGGTTCTCCTCCGTCGTCCCGACGGCGCCGAGCACGCTCAGGTGGTTCCGGGCGTGGGTGCTCTCGGCGTACGCGACGGCGCGGAAGAGCCTCGCGACGTTGGGGTAGCCCTCGCCGTCCGCGGCGTCGGCGAACGCGAGGTACTTCTGCGAGGCTTGGCTCTCGCCGGCGAGCGCCGCGGCGATGTTGGCGGCCGTCATCTCGCCCTGGTGCTCGGGTGCCGGCGGTGTGTTCTTGAAGGGTTCGGCCATCTTCTCGTGCTCCTCCTGTGACGAAAGGCACTGCCCTGCGGGCGGCGCCCGGTTCCCTGCGGGTCGGTCGAGCGGACCCCTATGCTAACAGTGCAAACGGCGGATGCCGTTGGATGGTCGTGACGGTGCATGAGGCCGGGCCGGGAGCGCATGGCGGCCGCGCCCGATCTCTCGAGGCGCGGCCGCCGGGCTGCCGGAAGGCAGGTCAAAAACTCGGTGCCGGAGTGTCCGTTCGCGGTCGCGTCTGCGGCTCAGGCGGCGGCCGCGTGTGGCTCCAAGGCGGGCACGAGCCGGTGCAGGGCGCTGTGGATCCGGCGCCGGCTCACGTGGTCAAACAGGGTGTAGTACACGTCCGGCCGCGCCTGGCTGCGCGTGAACTGCGCCAGGTCCACGCTCAGCCCTGCGGCCGCCGCCTCGCGTGCCTGGGCGGCGTCGATCGCGAGCAGACCGCCCGTCGCCGGCACGGCCGCGTCGCTGCAGATCTCGGCCATGTCCTGCGGCAGGGTCCAGAGCGAGAAAGCGAGCGGCTCGCCGCCGGCCTCGCTGATGACA
Organism: uncultured Thermoleophilia bacterium; assembly: GCA_963696935.1. GTDB lineage: Bacteria > Actinomycetota > Thermoleophilia > UBA2241 > UBA2241 > CAIXSE01. Next base: position 4,342 of record CAVOMB010000073.1, read on the forward strand.
AGGCGGACGCCGGGCTCCACCTCGCCGGTGAAGTCAAAGTGGTGACGCTCGGCGCTCCGTGCGACCTCGACGGCCTTCTGCACACGCCGGTACTTCTCACCAAAGGTGACGGGATTGGGACGTGCCATGGTTCCCTCCTTGCACACTCCCCGTAAGCCTTCCGGAGCCCTGGGGGACGTTTCTCTCGTTGGTTCAGGTCCTTCCCACAGCCCACGGCAGGTAAACACTGCACACGTAGTGGCAAGGCCCTCTGCCGGTGCGTCCCGGCACCGCTGCGCGACCGTCCGAAGGCGCCTCGAAGGACCTGCCGGCGTCCTCTGACTGTGTACACAAGGGAGTCGGCAAAGGTGTACACGATCCGCCGAAGATGTGGACACTCTGCGATGTGTGCACATCAGGCCGCCGGATCGGCGAGATGCGCACACAAGACAGAGCGAAATGAGTACCCACCACACAGGGTCCCTACAGTGGATCGGGCCCGTGGAGGTGTTGCCGTGCGAGTCAGCTTGGGGCGAGGGAGCCTGAGCCGGGCGACGGGAGCCTGAATATGGGCGACGGAAGACGGGCTCAGCCGGCGCCGAAGCCGCCCCCGCCCCCGCCGCCGCCTCCGCCGCCGGAGAACCCGCCGCCGCCACCCGAGCCGGACGAGGACGAGGAGGTAGCGACGGAGACCGCCTGTGAGAAGCTGCTGCCGATCTCGTTGAACGCCGACATGCCGGCGTGGTCGCCGGGCATGCCCCACCACAGGAGGTACGGAGTGCGGAACGCCGGGTCGCTCACGACCTCGGGCACCTTCACCGTCATCGCCTTCGTCACCTGGTCGGCGATGCCGAACACCACGGCGTAGATGAGGAACTTCTCCCACAGGACTACTGCGTCCGGCGGCTTCTCGTCGAGCCGGCCGAAGTCCTTGAGGTAGCGCTCGAGCGCCGCGTACTGGGCGTGCAGCTCGGCAGCATCCTGCGAGCGCCGTTTAATCGTTCGGGCGACGAAGATGAGCACGATGCCGACCGCCGCGCCGGCCAGGAACAGGAGGCTGCGGCCGAAGACGGCGGCGGCCACCCCGGCCACGATGGCGATGAACGCGAACGCCGCGGCCGTGAACGCCATGCGGTCGGCCTGCGCGTCGAGATAGCCGCGGGCCTCGCCCTCCTTCTCGACCCTGTTCTTCCAGGTCTGGAAGCCCTTGGCGAACGAGGCGCGGTGCGTCTTGGCGATGTCCTTGAGCTCGCTGAGGACGAGCTCGTTGCTCTTGGCCATCTGGTGGAAGAGGAATTCACAGAGCTGCTGCTCGTAGTCGAGCAGCTCCCCGACGCGCTCGTCGTGGAGCGTCAGCTGGTAGGTCACCTTCTCCTTGTCCCCGAAGAGGCCGTCCTCCTGGACCACCACGCGCTCGAGGTCGATCACTTTGCGGTTCGCCAGGTCGAGCAACGTCGAGGTGACCTCGCCGGAGCCCACGCTCCCCATGTTCCAGATGAGCGCCGCGAGCGCCGGCGGCAGATCCGGCTCGGGGAAGTCGCGCAAGTACTGGGCGTTGAACTGGGTCTTGGGCTCGCGCCCGAAGCGCACGTAGAGGATCACGATCAGCACGAGAGCCGCCACGGGGACGCCGATGCCGACCACGCCCCAGAAGATCACCTTGACACGAGCCCACCAGCGCGTGCGGTTGGCCTGGTCCGCCCACGCCTTCTCCTCGGCGAGCGCCTCCGCCAGCTTGGCGCCGGGCTGCTGCGGCGCTTTGGAGAGGGCCGCCGCCGGGAACAGGATGCGGCCCTCCAGGGACGTTTGGGGCGGCAGCGGGTCGACCTTCATGACCACGTTGGCGTCCGGCTCGATGGTGACCGTGCCCCACAGAGGGCCGTGCGCCCAGGCCCTGACCCGGTCCTTGGCCACACCGGCCGGCAGGTGCACGGTCACGGCAACGTTGCGCGACTCGACCGCGGTGTCCGAGCCGATGAACTGCCAGTAGAGCTGCGCCGTGTCGGTGAACTTCTTGGCGGCGCCCTTGGCGACGTACCGCACCGTGAAGCTGGCGGTGGCGTCGGTCACCCCGAAGTTGAGCTGCACGGTGACGACGCCGCCGCTCTCGCTCGTGGCGTACGTCTGGCGCTCGCTGCTGGACATGCCGACGATGCCGTACGGCGAGGAGTCGTAGGGCACCGTGGTCGCCGAGTCGCCGTCGGCAGGTCCCGACGCGCCGAGGACCTTGATGGCGTCGGCTCCGCTCTCTGAGAGGTCCCAGTAGACGAAGTGGTAGGTGCCGCTGAAGTCGAGCGTGCGCGTGTCGGTGATGCGCACGTCTCCGTTGGGCATCACCTGCGCCTGGACGTCGATGCCGGTGATGGAGAAGTCCTTGGCCGCCGCGGGGCCGGCCGCCAGGCCGGCCGCTCCGGCGGCCAGAGCGAACAGCAGTGCGAAGACCAGCGCCAGGAGCAGGCGCGCAGCCCGCGGGCGCCTAGCGGCGCGTGCGACCCCGATGCTCGTGCGACCCTCCACGGCGCGACTCTACCATCACGCGAGCGGGCGCAGACGAACCGGGGCGGGGTCCCTCAGCCGTGGTCGTTGCCGGGCCGGACGACGGAAATGCCGCCGCCGGCCTCATGCCACTCTGTATTCGACCGTTTTAGGTCCATACGAGCCGCACCAGCCGGGAGGTCCCCCATGAGCGCGTAGCACCTCGTCCACCTCGCCGTCCTCGCGGCGATCCTCACCGCCGCCGTCGCCTTCCCACGTCCGGCGGCGGCCCTGGACGCCGCGGCTCCAGAGTCGCCGGTCAAGCTCGTCTTCATACATCACTCGACCGGCGAGGCCCGGCTCCCCGACGGCCACGGCAGCCTCGGCGTCGCACACGCGACAACCACTACTTCGTCAGCGACACCACCTACGGCTGAGGACCCGGCAGGACCGGCAGCTTCGTGCGGACTCCGCTCGAAAGCAACCGGCTACGGGTGAAGTAGGAGCGCGAGCGGGGTGGGGCGGCGCCGGCGGCGCTACGCCGGTCGGCGCAGACCCAGGCGCTCGAGCTCCGCGTCGGCAAGTGCACGGCAGTCGCCCCGCTCGACGGCGCCGCAGGGGTCGGACGCGACCGAGCGCAGCTCGTCCCACGACAGTGACGCCAGAGCGCGCCGGGCGAGGTAGGCGTCCAATGCAGGGCCGCCCGCAGCGCCCGGCAGCGCCGCCGCGACCGCAGCGACGTCCCGCCGCCAGCGCAGCCGCAGCGGCAGGTAGAGCAGCAGGACCATCGCCGCCGGCAGCAGGCCGGCGGCCAGCCCGGCGACCGCGGCAGATCGCCGGGTCGTGGTGCGGCTGTCCTGCCCGCTGCTCTGCACCTCCGCGCCCATGGTCTTGATGCGGTCGGCGAAGCTGCCGATCTGGCCGCCGACAAGCGGCAGGCCGCCGACCACTCCCAGAGCGTCTCCGGTCTGCCGGACGGCCCCGCCGACCTTGATCACGTCCGCGGCGAGGCCGGCCTGTGCGCCGATGTCGTGCCAGACGAGCACGCCGACGACCACCCAGACGGCTATCCAGACGGTGAAGCCGATGTCGGTCATCCGCACCGTCCGTGCACTCGAGAAGAGCTCCGCTCCCACCTTCCGCCTTCCCTTGGACCCATCGCTACTCTACCCACGATATGCCGCCGAAGGACCTGACTGTGAGCGAGGGAGGGGAGTGGCCACACCGAGCGAGGCGGCGCGCGCGACCTACGGGGCCTCCACCGGGGCAAGGTGCAGTTCGACCGGCACTCCGGCAAGCTCGACCTGACCGTGTACATCTCCCCCTGCAGGCGCAAAAGGTTTTCGGCCCCCACCTCGTTAAAGGGGCACCTGATTCCGGAGTCAGTGAGGGTTTCTGGCGAGCCCCTCAGAGGGGTGGAGGCGGAAAAGCCGGTGGTGACCCCACCGGCTTTTCCATGCCCGGACCGGGTCGCTCAACCCTCGCCGCTCACCCCGCTCACTCCCCGGGGCTTCGTCCACGCCGCGCTGTAGTACTCGCCCAGAATCGCTCCTTTGCTCTCCTCGGCGAGAGACTCGGTGAGGCCGGCGGCGGAGTAGAGCTCCCGCAGTTGCGCCGCCGGCATCCCGTGCCTGGCGCCGGTGGGCTCGCGCGAGAAGAGGCGCCCGCCTGGGCGCATCAATGCGGCGAGCTTCGCGACGATCCCTGGCCGGTCCCACGGCGGGACGTCGTGGAGCATCCAGTGGACCAGCACGACGTCATAGCTCTCCTCCGGCAACTCCATGGCGCGGATGTCGCCAAGGCGGAGTTCCACTCCGGGGTACGCGCGCAGGACGGACCGCAGCGTCTTCTGCCAGCGCTCGGAGATGTCCACGCAGGTGAGATGACCGTCCGGGGAGAGGCGCGCGGCGAGGTGCCTGGCGGCCGCGCCGCTCCCGCTCCCGTAGTCCAGCACGCGCTCGTCGCCGCGCAGCCCCATCTGGTCCACGTACCTGCCGTACAGAGGGCCGAGCAGGCGGTTCGTGAAGACCCGCGCGGAAGCGGCCTCGAACCGGCCCGGTTCGGGCGCCCCGCCCGCGGCCGGCGCTTGGCCTTTGGCCGGCCCGGTGGCTTCTGCTCCCATGGCGCGCTCCCTTGAAGGTCTTCTTGGGCGGGCGCCGGCGCGGCTCGCCCGCCCCGCGCAGCGTACACCCGCGTTGCGCTGGGCGGAAGACCCGCGGGCCCGACGCCGCCCGCGCCCCGCGACGCTGCCCGCGCCCGCGTGTGAAGCTGCTCACCCTGTGGATCCGCACGGGCCCGGCGTAGACTGGCACCATGGTCATCGCTTTCCTTGGAGACAGCCTCACCGAGGGGTGGCCCGGCGCCGCGTTCTTCCCCCTGCTCGACCGGCAGATGACGGGGCACGGGCTGCTCAACCGGGGCCGGGCCGGCGACACCGTCGCCGGCCTGCTCGACCGCATGCGGTACCACGGGCTCGAGCCCGTCGACGTCGCCTTCATCTGGGTGGGCGCCAACGACGCCGTCATCGGCGCCTGGGACGAGGCCGAGCCCGGCAGCGGCTGGACCTGGCCGGAGCGGCTTATGCGCCTCGCCGGAGACTACGA
>CAVOMB010000074.1:0-10636 GCA_963696935.1 uncultured Thermoleophilia bacterium
GTAGCAGTGGGTCTCGCAGTTGGCGCAGGCGGGCTTGGCGGAGCCGTAGCCGCACTTCTCAAGCCGGGCGCGGGCGTAGTCGAGCAGCTCGGCGCAGTCGGGGCAGAGCCCGTCGCCCGAGTCTGCCGCGGTGGTCCCGTGCTGGTCGCGGCAGAAGAGGGCGATCATCGCCGCGATGGTCTTCTCCTCGCGCGCCAGGCGGCGCGGAGACTGCGTGTGCGCACCCATGTCCACGACCCCATGATGCCGCAGACGCGAGCGCACCACCTTGACTGTCGTCAGACTGGCGCCGCGGCGGACGGCCCGCCGGTCCGCGCCGCCTCCCACTGCGGCCCGGCGGCGTCCCACACCGGCTGCCAGACGGTGACCGTGCCTGCCGCGGGCTCTCCGCAGGTGAGCCGGACGGCGCGCCGCCAGTAGAGCAGCGTAGGGCGGACGTCGCGGACCTCGCGCCACGGCACGAAGATCGCGGCCTGCACGCCCTGAGCCGGCGGCCGCGCCTGCAGCCACAGACCGTCCGGCGCCGCGACTATGGTCACGCACCACCTGTAGCGCATGGAGCCGAACTGCACGCAGCTCTTCTCCCACTGCGGACCTTGCGGCTGGATCGACCCCGGGAAGCGCGCGACGAGGCCGTTGTACCCAAGCTTGTTGAACGCCTTCGTGAAGATGCTCACCCGCGCTCAGCCCTTCGCGTCACGCATGGTGGATGAACCCATCGAGCGCGGCGCCCCTCGCGCGCGACTCGTCGTCGCCCTTGCCGCTCCGCGTCTTCGTCATGAAGCGCACGAACGCGTACAGCCAGAGCGCGAAGACGACGACATACTCGATCACAGTCGGCCACACGGGCCAGGTCACGCTCCCCACAAGCCCGCCGGCGACCAGGAACTGGGTGACGAAGAACACGCCGCCGATGATGAGGCCTGCGACCAGGTACTTGTTGCGCAGGCCTCCCTCCCACTCGCGCCGCGCGTGAAGCGCGAGCAGCAGGGCGAGACCCGCCCAGAGCAGCAGGATGACCAGCTGGGCGGGCCACGACGCCATCACGTCGCGCAACCAGCGCGCCCAAGCCGCGTTGTCGGGGTCCACCACGGCGGTGATCAGGAACAGGGCTTTCATGCGTCCCCCTTTGCCAGACTCGCGACCGGCGAGCCGTTGACCCCCCTACGATACTCCTAGGGCGATTGTTGTCCAGAGCGACCACCTTTGCGACGGAGGGGGTAGTCTTACCGGCATGAGTGAGTGGCGCAACGAGCACGACAGCATGGGTGAGGTGCGCGTCCCCGCGGACCACTACTGGGGCGCGCAGACGCAGCGCTCGCTGGAGCACTTCCCCATCGGGACGGACCGGTTCACCTGGGGCCGCCGCGTGATCTGGGCGCTCGGGGTGCTGAAGCTCGCGGCGGCGCGGGCCAACGAGGAGCTCGGCCGCCTGCCGGCGGACATGGCCGAGCTCATCGAGCGCGCCGCCACCGAGGTCATGGACGGCGCGCTCGACACCGAGTTCCCTCTGGTCGTGTTCCAGACGGGCAGCGGCACGCAGAGCAACATGAACGCCAACGAGGTGATCGCCAACCGCGCGGACGAGCTGGCCGGCACGGGCCGCGGAGCCGGCACGCCGATCCACCCCAACGACCACGTCAACCTGGGGCAGTCGAGCAACGACACCTTCCCCGCAGTGATGCACATCGCCGCCGCAGTCCAGATCGAGGACGACCTCGTCCCCGCCATCGGCGAGCTGCGCGAGACGCTCGCCGCCAAGGCCGATGAGTTCGCCGGCGTCGTGATGGTCGGCCGCACGCACCTGCAGGACGCGACGCCCGTGACGCTGGGCCAGGTCATCTCCGGCTGGGTGGCGCAGCTGGACCAGGCCCTGGCCACCGTGCGCGGTACGCTGCCCGGCCTGCACGAGCTGGCTCTGGGAGGCACCGCGGTCGGGACCGGGCTGAACACCGACCCGCGCTTCGCCGAGACGGCCGCCTCGCACATCAGCCGGCTCACCGGCAAGCCGTTCCACCCGGCCGCCAACTTCTTTGCGGCGCTGTCGGCGCACGACGCCGTCGTGAACGCCAGCGCCGCGCTGCGCACGCTGGCCGGGGCGCTCATGAAGCTCGCCAACGACGTGCGCTGGTACGCCTCGGGGCCTCGTGAAGGCATCGGCGAGCTGCGCATCCCCGAGAACGAGCCCGGGTCGTCCATCATGCCCGGCAAGGTGAACCCGACCCAGGCGGAGGCGCTCACGCAGGTCGCCATCCGCGTGTTCGGTAACGACGCTGCGGTCGCGTTCGCGGGCACGCAGGGCAACTTCCAGCTCAACGTCTACAAGCCGGTCATGCTGCACGCGCTCCTGGAGTCGGCGCAGCTGCTGGCGGAGTCCGCGCGCGCGTTCGACGCCTTCTGCGCGCGCGGCATCGAGCCCGACCTCGAGGTGATCGGCCGTCACCTCGACACGTCGCTCATGCTGGTGACGGCGCTCACGCCGCACATCGGCTACGAGAAGGCGGCGCGCATAGCCCAGACGGCGCACCGCGACGGCCTGACGCTCAAGGAGGCGGCGCTCGGCCTGGGCTACGTCACCGCCGAGGAGTTCGACGCCTGGGTGCGCCCCGAAGACATGACGCACCCGCTCGAGACGTGAGTCCCGCCACCCGCCCCGACCGCCGCCGCCACGCCGATCGTTCGGCGGCGCGCAAGACCGAGAAGCGCAGGCCGGCCCCGGCACGCAAACCGGCCCAGACACGCAATCCTGCCCCGCAGCCGCGCCCCGCGCAGCGCCGACGCGGCGGCGGCTTTCTCAACACGCTCATCATCGCGCTGGTCGTGGTCCTCGTGGTGATGATCGTCGCCATCTTCTTCGTCGCGTATCACTACGTTCTCTGACCGGCGCCGCCCTGCCGCCCACGCCCGCATGCGACGCGCGGGGCAGGTAGTCGCGCTGGCCCTTGGCGCCTTCGATGGCACCTTCGATGGCACCTTCGATGACACCGATCAAGGCTCCACCCAAGGCTCCGACCCCCAGCACGCATACCGCCCCGAGGGTCGACCGACGACGACCGCGCCGTCCGGTGAGGACGAGCTGAAGTTCGGACGCCGTCAGGCGAGGATGAGCTGGGCTTCGGGCGCCGTCAGAGGTTGACGAGGTTGGGCGGCTCGACCTCTTCGAGCGCCGCCTGCGCCGCGAGCGCCAGGTCGCGGTCGTGCTCGCGGCCCACAGCGAACACCCGGTACAGGTGCGCCTTGGCCGGCACGAACTCGAGGATGCCGCTCAGCAACTGCTCCTCGATGCGGTCGGTGGCGGGGTCGTAGACCGGCAGCCGCTTGGGCCCGACGAACGGGTTGAGCGGCCGCGGGTCCTGGGAGGCGATGTCGACCACGAACTCCAGCCCGCGCAGCTCCTGCGGCAAGTGACGGACGATCGCCGCGTGGAACTCCTCACGCGTGAGGTCCCGCGCCGCCGGCAGCGGCTGCTGGCGCTCGACGTGGTGCTCGTAGACCATGCTGTACTTGACGTGGCGGTGGATGATGCTCTGCCACTCCTCCGCCAGCTCCCGCCGGGTGCTCTGCAGCGGCTCGTCCAGCCAGGCCTCCACCGTGGTGAACAACGACCACTCCGTGAGCCGGCGGTACGGCGCCGGGTCCTCGATGGGACTCACCGGCAGGATGAGCTCCAGCGTGGGCTTGAAGATCTCCGCAAGGTGCAGGTCGATGGCGTGCCCGATGCGGTGGAAGTACACGTTCTCATACATGTAGAAGCGCGCGTTGAGAAAGGCCCGCAGCGAGCTGAGCGCGCGCTTGTGGAACGTGAGGCCCTCGTCGGTGCAGAAGGTGTAGTAGATGAGCCGGTCGACGTCGATGGGGCCGAGCCCGACACCGCACATGCGCGCGTCACGGCGCACGTAGTCGAGGTTGTCCACGGTCACCGCGCCGGAGAGCGCCCGGTGCAGCAGGCGGACCCAGCGCGGGATGGGACCGGCGGCAGCCGGCGGCGAGGACGCGGCATGCACGCCGCCCTCCTCCGCGCGGACCAGGAACGCGACGTACCACGGATCGACGGACTCGCCGGAGGCAAACGGTCCCGTGGGGCTGCGGCGCAGTTCGGCGAGCAGCGATCCGAGCTCCCCGACGATGAGCTGCTGGGAGATCTGCTCGTGGTCGATACCGAACACCGGCAGCAGGTACTTCTCGTCGCAGAAGTGGCTGAACGGCCCGTGGCCGAGGTCGTGCAGCAGGCCGGCCATACGCAGGGTCTCTTCGACAAGCGGCAGCGACGGCGTGCCCGGCTCGACCTCAGCGAGGGTGGGGTACACCTGCCGCGCCAGCTCGCCGGCCAGGTGCATGGTGCCCAGGCTGTGGGCGAAGCGGCTGTGCTCGGCTGTCGGGAACACCCACCAGGAGCTCTGCAGCTGGTGGATGCGCTTGAGTCGCTGTACCCAGGGGTTGTCGATGACGTCGGGCTCGGCGATCTCTCCGGAGCGCGACAGCGTGATGCGCAGGTACCCGTAGAGCGGGTCGGCGATGAGGTGGACGTCGTCGTAGGGGAGCTTCATGCGCTCCAGCCTACCGGGGCCTCCGGACGGCGACAAGGAGAGCGATGAGAGCGGCTCGGCGCCGACGCCACCGCCGAGCCTCGCCTGATACATCCGTCCAGGGCCGCGTACGCAGGATACCTAGGTACGCGGCCGCCTGATGCTCAAGAGGCTCCAGCGGTTGCCGATACACGCCGCATGGGGCAAAGCGGACAATGAGACACCTCAACCCCTGGAACGTGCGCACGCGTTTGATGGTGGCGTCCATGGTCGTCGCCGTCGTCCCGCTCGTGGTCTTCGTGATCGCACTGTGCGAATTCGACGCGATCACCCTGATGGCGCTGGTCATCGCCCTTGCCATCGTCTGCGCCTCGGGGATCATCATCGCCCAGACCATCAGCGAGCCCTTGCGCGATCTCACGGCGGCGGCGACCGCCAGCGCCGGCGGCGACCTCCACCAGGAGCTCCCGACGGATCGCCGCGACGAGATCGGCAGCCGGGAGCAGGTCTCCAACACGATATGTCCGCGCAGGTCGAGGGGCGCGTCGAGACGCTCTCCGCCAAGATCCAGACACTGGCACTGGAGATCAGCAACCTCAGCGCCTTCGGCGCCACCCTCGCGCAGACACCGGACCCTCACGCCGAGCTCCAGCGCCTCGCCGACATGATCCGCGCGATGTTCGACGCCGACAGCGCCGGCGTGTTCCTCGTCTACGAGGGCCACACGACCCGGGCCTGCGATCCCTTCGAGACGCGCGACACGGAGCACCTGACCAACCGCCTCAGCGGCTTCGCCGGCGTCCTCGACCTCAACTGGGCCGGCGCCTATCCCAGCAGCCGCTTGTAGGCGGCCTCGTGCGCGGCCATGAACGCGTCGCTGCCGAACCGCTCCTCGACGGCAATCCGGCACTCGGCCGGGTCGATCTCCTCGATGCGCTCCACTGCCGCGACCATCTCCTCGGGCGTGTCGACGATGAACCCGGTGCGGCCGTCCTCGATGACCTCGGGCACCGAGCCCTGGCGCATGGCGACCACCGGCGTGCCGCAGGCGAGCGACTCGATCATGACCAGTCCGAACGGCTCCGGCCATTGGATGGGGAACAACGTACAGCGCGCGTGCCGGTACAGCTCCACCTTGGTCTCGTGATCGACCTCGCCGCGGAAGAAGACCTTGTCGGAGAGATGCGGCTCCACCTCGGCGGCGAAGTAGTCGTGCTCCGGCCCTTCGTTGACCTTGCCGGCCATGATGAGCTGCCGCCCGACCAGCTCCGCCACGCGGATGGCCGTGTGGGCGCCCTTGTCCGGCGTCATGCGGCCGATGAAGAGCAGGTAGTCGTCCTTCTCGGCGCTGAACTGCATGTGCTCCACGTCGATCGCGTTGGGGATGGTGCCGACGAAGTCGAGGTCCGGGAACCCGCGGCGCTGGTAGTCACTGATGGCGACGAACTTGAGGTCGGCGCGCAGCGAGCTGAGCGACTGCTGCGTGACCGGGTCCGCCGGGCCGTGCAGTGTCGCCACGACGGGTGTGCCGGTGAGACGGTGGACCAGGGCGCCCATGGCGCGGCTGGCGAGGCCGTCGTGGTCGTGGATGACGTCGAACTCCCCGGCGCGCATGTAGGCCTCAAGGCTGTGCATGACCTCGAGGTGACCACCGTTTTCCATCTGGTCGTACGGGGCGTGCTGGAAAATGAAGCTCAGGCGCGCCTGCGTCTCCGAGTCGCCGCTGGCGAACAGGGTGACGTCGTGGCCGCGGGCGACCAGACCCTCCGTGAGAAGGCTGACGACGAACTCGATGCCCCCGTAGCGCTGCGGCGGCAGCGGGAACCAGGGGGGCGCAATCATCCCGATGCGCATCTGTGGACCTCCACGGTGGTGCGTTGCTGACTTGACCTCCATCTTACCCGCGGGCGGCGCAGGGTAGGGTAGAGGCATGATCGACCTGCACGCACACACACTGTTCTCAGACGGCTCGCAGACGCCCACGCAGCTGATCGAAGAGGCGGCGGCGAAGGGGCTCGCGGCCATCGCCGTTACCGACCACGACACCGTGGACGGGCTGGCCGAAGCGCTGGCCGCCGGCGGGCGCCTGGGAGTGGAGGTCGTCCCCGGGGTCGAGATCAACTGCGAGTACGAGCAGGTCACCATGGACCTGCTCGGCTACTTCCTCGCCGGCATGCCGACCGACGAGCTCCAGCAAGAGCTGTCCGAGCTCCGCGAGTACCGCGACAAGCGCAACGACCTGATGCTCGAGCGGCTGGCCGAGCTGGGCTTGCCGCTGGATGCCGAGGATCTCGCGGCGGCCGGTGAGAACGGCGCCGTCGGCCGGCCGCACATCGGCGAGGCGATGATGCGCCGCGGGTACGTGAGCTCGATCAGCGAAGCCTTCGAGCTCTACCTGCGCCGTGGCGCCCCCGCCTGGGTGGACCGGCGGCGCCTCGCCCTGGGCCACGCCCTCAGGCTGCTGCGCGGATCGGGCGCCCTCCCGGTGCTCGCGCACCCGGGCATCATCCGCACCGACGCCGCCGGCCTCGACCACATCGTGCGCCACGCCGCCCGCGGAGGCCTCGTCGGCATCGAGTGCTACTACCCACTGCACGACGAGGAGACCGTGCGGCGCTGCCTCGGCCTCGCCGGGAAGTACGTCCTCGTCCCCACCGGCGGCTCCGACTACCACGGCACGGTCAAGCCCGACATCACCCTGGGGCGCGCCTCTGGCGGCCTGCCCGTGCCGGACCACGTCCTCACCGACCTGCGCTGCCTCGCCGACGACCAGCTGAGCCGCCTGGGCTGAGCGTCGCGCGCCACCCCCTCCCCATCCATACCTCTACGGGGCCCGGGTACCCGAGGCTGCAGGCTCGGGCTTTCCCCGTATTTGTGACCCATCCCCCCCGGGGGTATAGTCCCCGGTGTGGAGGAGTACATGGATTCAGACGAGGCCGGGCGCCTGGTGAATCGCCTGCGCAGGGTCGAGGGCCAGTCCCGAGGCCTGCAGCGGATGATCGAGCAAGGCCGTCCCTGCGAGGAGATCTTCACTCAGCTCGCCGCCACCAAGGCGGCGCTCGACCGCGTGGGCGTGCTGCTCATCTCTCTGAAGATGCGCGAGTGCCTCAACGAGGAGGCAGGCGACCAGGTCGCCTCCCCGGAGGCAGTCGAGAAGGCCCTCGAGGCTTTCCTCAAGTACGCCAGCTGCGTCAAGTAGCAGGGCCGGCGGCGCGTGGCCGACACGTTCGACCCCAGGCACGCCGGCGCGCCGAAGGCGGCCGCCGGCCCGTCACTCGTCTCTCACGTCAAAGCCACTCACGGCTCCGGGCTCGACGCGTCCCTTGAGCGCCTCGTCGAGCCCTTCGGCGGCTGGGGCGCCCTCGTCAGCCCGGGGGAGCGCATCGCCGTCAAGGTCAACCTCCTGCGCGGCGCGCCGCCGGAGAAGGCCGTCAGCACGCACCCGGAGACCCTGGGGTGCGTGCTGCGCGCCATCAAGGCGGCCGGCGGCGAACCCTTCGTAGCCGACAGCCCCGGCGGCCACAACGGCCCCGCCAAGGTCGCGCGCGCCTACAAGATGAGCGGCATCACCGAGGCCTGCGCCGCCGAGGGCGTCACCATCGTCGACGTCGAGGACGACGGCGCGCCGCTCGAGTCCCCGGGCGGCCGGCTCTACCGAAGCTTCCCGGCCGGCAAGGCGTTCCTGGACGCCGACGCCATCATCCAGGTCGGCATCCTCAAGACCCACCAGCTGATGCGGCTCACCGGTGGGGTCAAGCTCACCTACGGCGTCATCCCTGGCCTCGCCAAGGCGCACCTGCACGTCAAGGCGCAACGTCGCGAGGACTTCGCCGACATGCTGCTCGACCTGCACCTGGCCGTGCGGCCGAGGTTCACCATCATCGACGCGATCGTCGCCATGGAGGGTCAGGGTCCCGGCAGCGGCACGCCCAAAGAACTGGACTCGCTGTTCGCCGCCCGCGATTGCGTGGCGCTCGACTGCGCCCTCGCCGACCGCACGGCGCACGAGCGCAAGTCCGTGTACACCGTCGCCGCGGCGGCGCGCCGCAGCCTCGTCGACCTCCACGATCCCTACCGCCTGGCCGGCGACCCCATCGAGCCCGACCCGACCTTCAAGCCGGTCCGCCGGGACATGCAGGAGCGCGTGCCGCCGGCGTTGCAGAGGACGTTCCGCAACCTCATCACCGCGCGGCCGCGGCTGGTCAAGCCCGACGCCTGCATCCGCTGCAACGAGTGCGCCGCCATCTGCGGCGCCCGGGCCATCGCCATGGACCCTCTGCCCGTCTACGACGACTCGCTCTGCGTGCGCTGCTTCGCATGCACCGAGGTCTGCCCCACGGCGGCCATCGACAACGTGTCGCCGGCGCTCGTACGCCTCTTCTCGCGCGGCGACTGAGGCGGCCGCCGTCCACGCCGGCTCTGGCTGCTCTTCCTCCGCCGCTCTACTGGTGTTGCGGCAGCGGCTTGAGCACGGTGGTCTTGCCGCCGGTCAGCAGCTTGAGCGTGCCTTCGGCCGTGCCCGGCGTGATCACCGTCTTGCCGCCCATGGGGTCGGTGATCGTGAGCTGGTCGCCGGCGCGGGTGGCCGGGAAGGGCCGCAGGTCGCGGCCGTAGTACAACTCGTAGCCGTCGGCGGTGCGCTGGATCTCGATGCGGCGGCCCGTGGCCGGCTCCCAGTACGTGCCGGCGAACGGGTCCGCGTTGCCGCACGCGGGGAGCGCGGACGGCGCCAGCACGACGACGAGCGTCAGCACTGCGAGCAGCAGACGGGTGCGACTCACCGGCCGGCCTCCGTTGTGGAGCCGGCCTCCACGTGGAACACCACGATCTCCGGCCGGCAGAACGCGCGGAACGGCAGCATGCTGGTGCCCACGCCGCGCGTGACGTAGAGCGAGCGGCCGCCGACGTCGTAGGCCCCCTCGGCGAACTCCGCGTGCAGGTCGCTGAGCAGGATGCGGCGGCCGGGGAGCGGCAGGCAGATCTGGCCGCCGTGCGTGTCTCCGGCGAACGTCATGTGGAAGTCGCCGGGCGCCGTGCCCTTCACCACACCGGCGTGGTGCGACAGCAGCAGGCGCAGCACGCCGGGCCGGCGGTCGAGCCGCGCCAGCACCGCCGGCAGGTCGTCGTACCCGCCATCGGTGTCGTCGACGCCGGCGACCTCCACGGTCGCCCCGCCGGCGTCGATGCTCTGCACCTCGTTCGTCAGCAGGCGCACACCGCAGTCCGTGATGAATGCGGGGTCGACCGGCTGCACGAACGGCGCCTTGCTGTCGCCGTGGTCGTGATTGCCGAGCACGCCGAAGACGCCCAGCGGCGGCCGCAGGCGCCGGAGCTGGCGGCGGAGCTCGTCGAGCCCGGTCGAGCCGCCGGCGAAGTCGCCGGTGATGACCACGAGGTCCGGCTCCGCCGCGAGCGCGAGGTCCACCGCCTTGCGCGTCGCGCGCAGGTTGAGGCTCGGCGGGAAGCCCGCGTGGAAGTCCGAGAGCTGCACGATGGTGAGGCCGTCGAGTGCCGCGTCGGCGTCCGGCGCCGGCAGGCGCCGGTCCACGCGGCGCACCCACTGGGCCTCGTGCAGCAGGTAGGCGAGGCCGAGGGCGGCGGCTCCGGTGACCGCGGCCGCCGCCCTCAGCCCGTCACGCACGGGAGTGTTCAGCTGGCTTCGCCCGGCGCCGTGCCGGCGGGGCCGCCGTAGGCGTCCTCGCCGCCCACGTCGATGCCGTCGGCGTCCATCTGGCTGCGCAGCCGCGCGCGGGTCTCCGCGATCTTGCGGCGCAGCGCCTCGTTCTGGTCGGCCGCCGAGTCCTTGCCGGCACCGATGGCGCCCCTGACCCGGTCCACCTGCTTGCCGATACCGCCCTCGCCGAAGAGCTGTTCGCGCGTCTCCCTGCCGCTCTTCGGCGCCAGCAGCAGCCCGGCGACGACGCCGGCGATGGCGCCAAAGACGAATCCGCCCTTGATCACTCCCATCGTCCACCTCCCGGTAGCTCAGTTGCTCCAGCTAGCGTACACGCTCAGGCAGGCCGGCTACGAGGCTGCCCGGCCGGCCACGCCCCTCTCAGAGCAGGCGCGTCCCGTTGATGACGAGCCCGAACCTGCAGCCAAGGAACTCC
>CAVOMB010000075.1:0-18353 GCA_963696935.1 uncultured Thermoleophilia bacterium
CGGCTGACCGTCTCCACGACGGCGTCGGCCATGCCCGCCCAGCCCTGGGCCGGCTTGAGCATGTTCAGAGGCTCATGTTCTCGGCGCCGCCGCCCTTTGCCATCATCGTCAGCGTGACCTGGTCGCCCGGAACGATGTTCGTGTGGATGATGGCCGGCGTGTTGTCCTTGGTGTTGCGCCGGGCGTGGCCCGGCTCCTCGGCGACGGACTTGCGCAGATAGCCGTCGCCGTAGCCCCGGCGCACGCCCTCGTGGATGGCATCCTCGAAGTCGCCGCCGGTGAGGTGCACGTCCTGCCCCACCTCGGCGAAGATGACGGCGAAGCCGGTGTCCTGGCAGATCGGCACCCGGTCGGCCGCGGCGATGTCGGCGTTCTCCACGAGCTGCGTCAGCACCTCGCGGCCCACCGGCGACTCCTCAGCCGCCTGCGCGGCGACGAGCGCGTCGTACACGTCGCCCGGCAGGTCGTAGTTCGCGGTGATGCAGAGATCCTTGACCGCCGCCGTCACCTCGGCGACGTCGACCTCACGTGCGAGGGTCACCTCTTCCTCCTCGGTCAGTCTTCCTTCACCGTCGCGCGAACCGCGTGCCAGAGAGCAACGGCGCAGCCGACAACGAACCAGAGCGCGATCAGGGGGAGGAAGCTGGGTCCGCCGGCAGCATCGACGTAGGCGAGACCGCCGACCCACTCGTACCCGCGGCTGTCGTGCGGCGCGGGGCCGCCGAGCGGCCTGCCTGAACCCGGAGCGTCGACGCTCGCGGAGGCGACGAACACACCGTCATCCCAGCGGCTGCCGCACTCGCCGCAGACGACTGCGGCGTCGAGAAGCGCGGCGCCGCAACCCGGGCACTCCTTCATGGCCGTTGGCTCGTCACTCTTCCGGACCGGCGCCGTCACGATCGGCCGGCGCGTCCGCCGGAGGCTCCGGCTCTGCGGCCGGCGGCGTCCAGGCCGGCGGCTCCTCGTCCACGACCTCGGCGTCCGTGACGTCGTCGTCCTTCTTCATGCCGGCGGTGGCCTTCTTGAACGCCTCGGTGGCCTTGTCCATGGCCACCTGCGTCGCCGCGGCGAGCCTGTCGGCCGCCGGCCTCAGCGCGTCGGCGGCCTTGCCCGCGATGTCGCTGGCGTAGTCGCCGGCGCCGCGCGCGACGGCCGCGGCCGCCGCCTTGGTCGGCGCCGGCGCCTTGCTGCCTTCAGGCATGGGGATGTAGCCGATCGCCATCTGGTCCTGCACCATGCCGCGGGCGCGGGCGATGATCGCCGTCGCCTCCGCGACCTCCTGCTCGAACGTCAGGTCGGTGCGCAGCGCGATGCCCTGCTCGATGGCCTTCATCGCCACTGCCGCCGCCTCGCGCGGGAAGACCTCCCAGTCGTCCATCGTCGGCATGATGGAGTCGGCGGTGAGGCCCTTGTCCTCGGCGACCTTGGCGAGCTCCTCGGCCGCGGCGATGCACATCTCGTCGGTGATGGTCTTGGCGCGCACGTCCAGCGTGCCGCGGAAGATGCCGGGGAAGCCGATCGAGTTGTTCACCTGGTTGGGGAAGTCCGAGCGGCCGGTGGCCACGACGGCGGCGCCGGCCTCCTTGGCGTCCCACGGCCACATCTCCGGGACGGGGTTGGCGCAGAGGAAGACGACCGGGTCGGTGGCCATGCCCTTGATCCACTCGGGCATGATCGTGTCCGGGCCCTGCTTGCTGAGCGCGATGCACACGTGGGCGCCCTTGAGCGCGTCCTCGATGCTGCCGGTGCGCTGCTCGGCGTTGGTGATGTTGCAGTACCTCCACTTGTCGACCCATTCGTCCTTGACGGCCTCGACGTCCGAGCGGCCCTTGTGCAGGATGCCCTTGCTGTCGACGATGCGGCACTTGGCCGGGTCGGCGCCGTAGGCGAAGATCAGCCGGCTGATGGCCACGTTGGCGGCGCCGGAGCCGATGAAGGCGATCTCGACGTCGTCGATGCGCCGGCCCACGACCTTGAGTGCGTTGATGAGGCCGGCGAGCGTGACGCACGCGGTGCCCTGCTGGTCGTCGTGCCACACGGGGATCTCGCACTCCTCACGCAGGGTGTCGAGGATGCGGAAGCACTTGGGCTGGGCGATGTCTTCGAGGTTGATGCCGCCCAGCCCCGGCTGCACGAGCTTGACGAACTCGATGAGCTTGTCCGGGTCTTTGGTGTCGACCATGAGCGGGAACCCGTCCACGCCGCCGAGGTACTTGTAGAGGAGGCTCTTGCCCTCCATCACCGGCATGCCGGCCTTGGGGCCGATGTCGCCCATGCCGAGCACGCGCGTGCCGTCGCTGATGACGGCGACGGTGTTCCCCTTGTTGGTGTACTCGTAGACCTTCTCCGGGTCCTTCTCGATGTCGAGACACGGGGCGCTGACGCCGGGCGTGTACCAGATGCCGAAGTCCTGGAAGTCGCGTACGCAGCACTTGAGGGTGGTCTCGATCTTGCCCTTGTAGAAGGGGTGGAGCTTCATGGCGTCGTCCATGGGCTGGTACGCCTTGGCCTTGAGCTCCTCTACGGTCGGCTCGGGGCCCTTGGCGGTCTCGTCGGTCATGTGCCCTCCTAGGTGACGGCGGTGTCAGGCCGCCGGATCGGCGCGGATCGCCCCGGCCGCGAGTAAGTGCTGAAAAAGTCAACGCTAGCAAACGACCGCGCAAGGAACAACGTGCGCGGCCTCAGGGCCCCGGGATGTTCTTGCCGGCGATGCGGCGCTCCACAAGCGCGGGCGTTTCCACGCGCCCAAGGGCGCCGGCCTCGTCGGGCGTCAGCCCCTGGTCCGGCAGGAACGTCACGCGCTGCAACCACACCGAGAGTGATCACGCCGAGCATGAGACCAAGGGTCATCCACAGGGCCGCCGTGACAAGCGACGCTCTCACCCAGGGCACCGCCTGGTAGGCGGAGCGACGCAGCAACAGCCACCACGGGAGCCCGAACAGGGCGAAGAAGCGGAACCATCACCCACGCGCCGTTCGACTGCCGTGACAGCAGCACGAGGACGAGCGCGACCACGGCGAACAGCACCGCGGGGAGCAGCAGCATGCCGAGCGACTGGAACGGGCTGCCCTCGTGTGACGGCTCGGCGCCGATGAACACGACGAGCAGCCACACCGCTGCGGCCAGCCAGACGGCCAAGGCCGCCGCGGTCGCGATGCGTGCACCCGCGGGAACGGGTTCGGCTCAGGCATGGCCGCAGCGTAGCACGCGCGGCCGCCGCGACCTACGAAGCTCCTCGCGGCGGTTGCCGCCTACCTCGCCGCGGCCTCCGGCACCAGCGTGCCGAGCACGTCGAGGCACAGGTCGACGTTGGCCTGCGTGCACGACGTGCCCATGAGGCCGACGCGCCAGACCTTGCCGGCCAGCACGCCCAGGCCGTTCCCGAGCTCGAGTTCGTACCGTTTCAGCGCCTCGGCGCGGACCCAGGCGTCATCGACGCCGTCGGGGACGCTCACGAGGTTGAGCTGCGGCAGGCGGTACGGGGCCTCGACGAACATGCTCAGACCGAGGCCCTCGAGGCCTTCGACCAGGGCGTCGTGCAGCGTCGCGTGCCGCTCCCACGCCGCCTCCAGCCCCTCTTCAGTCAGCATGAGCAGGGACTCGTGCAGCCCGTACAGCGGGTTGATCGGCGCGGTGTGGTGATACGTCCGCGCGCCGCCCTCCCAGTAGGGCAGCACGAGGTTCAGGTCCATGAACCAGCTCTGGCATTTGGTCTTGCGCGCCTTGACCTTCTCGAGCGCCGCCTCGCCGAAGGTGACCGGCGAGAGGCCCGGCGTGCAGCTCAGGCACTTCTGGCTGCCGGAGTACACGGCGTCGAGACCCCACTCGTCGACCATCACCGGGATGCCGCCGAGCGAAGTGACGGTGTCGGCGATGACAAGCGCGCCGTGCGCGTGGGCCATCGCCGCGATCGCCTCGGCGTTGCTGCCGACGCCGGTGGACGTCTCCGCGTGGACGAAGGAGACGATCTTGACGTCCGGGTTCTCGGCGAGCGCGAGCTCGACCTTGTCGAGCGAGATGGGCGTGCCCCAGTCGTCGTCGACGACCACCGGCACGCCTCCCGTACGCTCCACGTTCTCGAGCTGCCGCCCACCGAAGGCGCCGTTGCGGCAGACGAGCACCTTGTCGCCCGGCTCCACCAGGTTGACGAAGCAGGTCTCCATGCCGACGGACCCGGGTCCCGACACGGGGAAGGTGACCCGGTTCTCAGTCTGGAACGCGTAGCGGAGGAGCTCCTTGAGCTCGTCCATCATGCGCACGAACTCGGGGTCGAGGTGCCCGATGGTCGGCCGTGCCATCGCGTCGAGCACGCGCTGGTGGACGTCGGACGGGCCCGGGCCCATGAGCACGCGGCGCGGCGGCTGGAATGATGTGATGCCCTCGACTGCTGCCATGTGTGCGCGCCTCCTCGTCTGTGGGCTCGATCGCCTTCTGGACTATACCAGTGATGCGCTGGACTATACCAGCTGCCCGCCGGCACGTACCAGCTGGGACGGAGTGATGGTGGCGGGCTGCTTCCGGACCGGTCAGCCGGCCGGCTCCGCCGGCGCCTCCGGTCGGCCGCCGCCCGCCTGCGCGCGGTAGCGCTTGGCCATGTCGCGGAAGCACTGGATGAGCGCCTTCTGCGTGCCCGAGAAGTAGCAGCTCTTCGAGCTCTGCGACGATGGCGTCCTCGTCGCTGTTCAGGTTCCGCCCGGCGAGCAGCCGGTTCAGGTAGTCCTTGGCGAGGTCGGTAGCCACGGTGAACTCGGCCGCGACGATGACCCCGGTGGTCATCTCGACCTCGCACACGACGCTGAGGATCGTGTACATCTGGCCGCTCACGGTGTTGGACGGCGGCTTGGCGTGCCCGACGAAGATACTGGTACTCATGGCGGAGCGATTGTGTCACGACGCTCGGCTCGCGTCACCTGGAGCACCTTCCCGGCGGCGACCGCGGTCACGTAGACCAGGCCGAAGAAGAAGAGCACCCACAGCAAGGGGTGGAGACCGCCCTGGATGCCGGCCCACAGCGCGCCGGCGGTGAGTCCGGCCGACACCAGCAGCAGCGGCAGCCAGACCATGCCGGAGCGCCGCCGGAAGAGCAGGAGAAGGCCGCACGCCAGCGTGACGGCGAACGCCGTGACCAGGAGCGCGCCGACGAACCCGAGCTGCGCCGGCGTGACGTAACGCGTGTAGCCGGCATCGATCTGCTTGAGGCCCCGGCTCGCGGACTGCGCCGCGAGCGTGACGGCCCAGACGCCCGTGATGCCGTAGAGCAGGACCCACGGCAGCGTGACGACCGCGCCGATCAGGCGCAGTCCGCCGGAGTCCTTGTCCTGCGCCGCCTCAGCACCCCGCGGCTCGCCCTGCACCGGGTCGCCCCGCGCCTCGTCCGCGGCGTGCTTCGCCTCGTCCGCGGCGTGTTCCGCCTCGTTCGCGACGGGCTTCGGCGCACGTTCTTCGTTCGAAGTCTCATCAGCCATATGCCTAGTGTCCCAGACAGAGGCGTGCCGAAGCCAGCCGGGAAAGCCCAGGGCATAGAATCCAGGGTAGCCACAGCACCCGCCAGAGGAAGTTCCCGTGAGCGACCGGCTCAACGACCCCCGCGCGGACGGCGCCCTGCAGACCGCGGCCCGCGCCGTCGCAAGGTCGGCGCGGCTCGCGGTGTTCACGGGGGCGGCGTCAGCAAGGAGTCCGGCATCCCGACCTTCCGCGTCCCGCGAGCCCGAGACGGGGCTCTGGTCCAGGTACGCCGCACAGCAGTTGAGCGCCTCCTGCGACGTGATGCTCATCGTCGGCACCTCGGGGGTGGTCTACCCGGCCGCCGCCATCCCGATGATCGCCGGTGAGCCCGGCGCCACCATCAGCGACGTGAACCCGCAGCGGGACGCGCTCTCGCGGATGTCCGACGTCTTCCTAGAGGGGCCGGGCGGCGAGGTGCTGCCGCAGCTGGTCGCCGCAGTCCGCGAGCACCTCGAGGGCTGACCCGCGCGCGACCGGGTCCCGCGACCGGGACGATGTCACGGCGCCGCGTGACGCCACCTCCCGCGGCGCTTCGCCTCGTCGACCAGGGCCATGCCGGCGGGCGTCATGCGGCCCTCGGCGATCAGGCGCTCGACGCGGGTGACGTTGCTCTCGCTCCACACGCTGCCCAGCCTGCGCGGAGTGAACCGCACGGCGTAGCTGCGCGCGTCCCAGCGGTTGGTGAGGCCGTCGATCCAGCCCCAGCGCAGAGCCTCCTCGACGGCCCCGTCATAGCCGACGCTGGGCTCCTGCCCATGCTTCTTCTGCATCCTCTGGGTCAGGTGGCCGGGGACCG
Organism: uncultured Thermoleophilia bacterium; assembly: GCA_963696935.1. Taxonomy (GTDB): domain Bacteria; phylum Actinomycetota; class Thermoleophilia; order UBA2241; family UBA2241; genus CAIXSE01. The sequence continues at coordinate 6,303 of CAVOMB010000075.1, forward strand.
CGGGGTGACCGGGCGTGGTGGTAGTCCGGGAACGGCACTCACAGGGTCCTCTGTTCTCGTACAGCCAATGGATATACGTGTCCGTACCGGCAATGGGTGACGACCTTGGGACGTATAGCCAATGGCTATACACACAAAGAGGCCCGCCCGATGGGAACACCGCGCGGCGGCGCGTCAGGGCAGGTGGTCGATCCGAGCGGCGGAGATCCGGCGGCGGCGAGACCAGCTGCTAGCCGCGGAACCGCGAGAGGTCCGCGCCGAACCCCTGCTCAGTGTACAGCCTGCCTCGAGCGGCATAGCGGCCGCGGACCCAGGCGATATGCTTGATTTCTTCGTCGCTGAGCTGGCGCACGGCCCGTGCCGGCGACCCCACCAGCAAGCTGCCCGGCGGGTACGTGCGGTCCTGGGGCACCAGGGTCTGGGCGCCGACCATGCTGTGCTCCCCCACCACGCAGCCGTTGAGCAGCGTGGCGTGCATGCCGACCAAGCAGCCGTCGCCCACCGTGCAGCCGTGCAGGATCGCGCCGTGCCCGATGGCGTAGCCGGAGCCGATGCGCAGTGGCGCGCCGGGATCGGCGTGGGCGACGGCCCCGTCCTGGAAACTGGTGAAGGCGCCGACGATGATCTGCTCCACCTCGCCGCGCAGCGGCGTGCCCGCCCACACGGTAGCGCTTTCTTCGAGGACGACGTCGCCGATGACGGTAGCATCGACGTGCACGAAGGCGTCTGGGCCGAACCGGGGTACCTTGTCGCCGAACGCGTGGATCATGCCCCTGAGCCATATCGGGGGCAACGGAGGAGGGCCAACATGAAGTTCGTGCACGTGGCGACCAGGACCGGAGATCTGACTGCAGCGGTCAGATTCTACAAGGAGCTCGGCCTTCACGAGTCGCGCCGCAAAGAGCTGACCAAGGGTAAGGCGACCCTGGTGTTCATGGAGCCGGAGGAAGCCAACTTCGCCATCGAGCTCGTCTACAACTGGGGCAAGGACGACGCGTATGCGGGCGGCGAGCGCTTCGGCCACTTCGCCTTCGAGGTCGAGGACATCGACGCGGTGCTGCCGGTGGTCGAACTGCTGGGCGGCAAGGTGACGCGGCAGCCGTACCTCCTGGAGGGCTCGGGACCCCGGCTCTCGTTCATCGAAGACCCGGACGGCAACTCGATCGAGCTCATCCAGAGGGATACCGCGCCGTGAGGTGAGCGGGGCCGGGCGGCGGCGCGAGCGGCGCGGGCCGGCGGTGCGAAGGAGGAATGCGACGAGGGCCGGACGGCGACTGCTTGCGTCACGGTCAGGCCCTCATGCTTGCCGGCGTCCGGAACTCCGCGTCGAGCTCGCCGACGTCTGCTACTGGCCGCCGGGGCCGGCGTCGGGCGCGGAGCCCTGCTGCCCGCCGCTCGGAGGCGTCGCGCCCGACCCGGACGAGCTGCCGCACGTGACGAGCAGGAGCCCGCCGGTGGTGGCCGCCGCGAGGATCACGACCGCGACCACCACGGCAACGATTGGTCTGCGCATCTCCCACCTTCTCTGTCGTCTTCAGCTTGCGCAGACGAGTGTGCCAAGCGCGTCTGGGCCGCCGTTGGGCGAGCCCTGTGGGATGACTGTGAGGTGGCGAGCGGTGCTGGGAGCGAGCGCGGGGCGGCTCAGCCGTACCGCGGCGTAGGGCCGCGGCTCCACCCCATCTTGCCTTGCGAGAACGCGCGCGGGATGGAGAGCATGCAGAGGACGCCGAGCAGGATGTAGTAGGTGAGGTTGAGGTTGGTTGCGGCGCCGGTCATGGCGGCGGCCAGCTCGTAGGCCGTGGCCGCCCCGGCGAGCACTGCCAGCAGTCCCCACGAGCCCCGGCGCTGCGACGAGCTGAGCTCGAGGATCAGCCCCGCGACGAACAGGCCCGGCGGGATCAGCAGCAGCGGCAGCGCGGTCAGGGTGTTGGCCGGTCCGTCGGTCGAGCCGATGGTCGGCGCGTTCAAGGCGTACCAGCCCTCGTAGACCTGCCACACGATGCCTACGAACAGGAACAGCAGGATCGCGACCCGGGCGATGAACTGGCGGTCGTGCCGGGTCATGGACGGCAGACGGCGGTTCCAGGCGCGCGAGCGCAGCCACGCGCGGATCATGAAGAGCGCGGCGAAGGCGATGAAGACGGGCGCGAGCACCCACGGGTTGGCCGTGAACCACGGGAACCAGCTGAACGGCGGCCAGGTCTGCTCCTGCAGGACGAAGTGGGTCTCGCCGTCCACCGGCATTACCTGGATGACCTGCGAGCCGTCGACCAGGACGTCCACCTGGAGCGCGCTCACGTCACTCGCGCGGATGCGGTAATCGGCGGTCTTGGAGGGCGTCTCCGGCAGCGTCGACCTCGAGCGCAGCAACGGCCAGACCTGGTTCACGTCCTTGGCCTGAGCCTCCGGCCAGTGGTACTCGAGGCGGTAACCGGCCGGCTGGCCCTGGGTACCGCCCCACGTGGTGGTCTTGGCGACGGTGGCGCCGGTGCCGTCGAGCACGGCGCCGACGCTTGGGTCGGCCTCGGCGGCCGCCGCGGCGGCGCTGGCGCCGGTCTGCGCCGCCGGCTGCTTGTCGCCGGAGGCAGCCGCCGCCGGAGGCAGAGTGAGGCCGGCCACCAGCAGCGTCAAGCCGGTCGCAGCCAGCCCGAGCGCGAGTACGAGGCTGATGCGGTTCCTCACGGCCTTGTTCCAGAGCCTCGCGAACTCACCCACTCCGGTCTTGGGATCGCACGGCAGCGAGTAGTCCTCCCAGCGCACCCACTCGCCGCCCGCTTCGCGCGCGAAGACGGTGTAGTAGTAGGGCGCGTCGGGGCACAGGCATGTGTCGCGAAAGGAGCCGGTGACGTCCTGGTAGACGAGCTCCTGCCCCCGGTCCAGACCGTCGTCGGCCGTCTCCGCCACACGCTCGTGGGACCGCAGGATCCGGACCTCGAGCAGCGTGCGCCCGGGGTAGTCCCAGGCGATGGTGAAGTTGTCCTCGTGGGCGCGCGCCCGCACGCGGCGCCTGTTGACGTCGGTGGTGACCTCGTCGGCGTGACTCACGTGCCTCCCGGGAGTGGCTCCTCAGGTTCAATGAACCGTATCACGGGGGGCGGGATGGCGGGAGCCGGGGCGTCCCGACGGGAGCCGGAGGGCACCGGCGCAGGGACTGCGAGTCAGAAGAACCCGTAGCTCGCGGGGATGTAGCGGTCGAGGTGGCCCCAGGGCCGCGAGGCCAGGAGCAGGCCGGGCGTGCCGGAGTACCTCAGACCGGCCCCCAGAACGCGCGCTGTGTGCCTCTGGACGGCGCGCCCCTCGGTGTCCACGGTCGTCTTCATGGGCGAAGCCTACACGCCCGCAACGTCGACGGTGACGGGTTTTTCACCCGCGGCGGTTGTGCTAACCTTATCCGCCGCTGCCGCAGAAGGCCTTGGTCCTCTCCGCAGCGCCCCGATCTAGCGTGGCGCATTCGTCTAGGGGCCTAGGACGCCGCCCTCTCACGGCGGTAACATGGGTTCGAATCCCATATGCGCTACCATCTCGGTTGCAGTGCTTTCCTGCAACGCCCCTCCGCTGCTCGGTCGCCGCTCAGCCGACCGTGATCCACGTCAGGGCCGCCACGCCGGCCACGATCAGCACGACGCCGGCCAGTTGCAGCCGTGTCAGTCGTTCGCGCAGGAACAGGTAGGCGGCCACGCTGGCGACGGCGGCGAACTGGGACCCGAGGACGGCGGCGATGGCGACGGACTCACGGGCGCCGACGGCGAAGCAGACGAAGCCGAGCACCTCGGCGATCCCCGTGAACGCCACCAGAGGGAGCGCCGCTCGAGAGAGCTTGAGCCGCCTGGACAGCGCCAGCGGGACCGTCACCAGCGCCACGCCGACGAGGCGCGGCGGCAGCACCGCCCAGCCGACGGAGAGAGACGCGCTGAGATGCCCCGTCGCGAAGATGCCGACGCCGAACGACAGCGCCGCCAGCGCCGCCAGCCGGAATGCGCCCGACTTGGGCTGATCCGGAACCGGCTCCTCGGAAGCCACCCCCGCCAGCACGACGCCCAGCGCCACCAGCGCCAGAAGTCCGGCCGAGGCGAGACCGAGGGCCTCGCCGGTCGCCACGGCCAGCACCGCCGCGATGGCGCCCTCGGTCGAGGTCAGCGGAGTCACGATGCCGACCTTGCCACGACGAAGCGCCGTGTACTCCAGGAGCAGCCCCACGGCGTTGCCGAGGCCAGAAACGAGCATCCATGCGATATCGGCGGCGCCCAGGGAACCGGGCTTGGGACCGACCGCGATCACCGCGACGTTCGCCACAAGCCCGAAGAGCATCACCCAGGCCACGACCGACCAGGCGCCGATGAGGCGACTGGAGCGAGCCGAGCAGAACGTGCCCGCCCCCCATGCCAGGGCGGCCCCAAGCCCTCCCAGCAGAGCGATCACGCGTCAGCAGCCGAGCACGAGAAGATGACCCCACGATCCACCGGGCTCTCCCTTCCTGCACCCCCGGGGAACCCACTCTAACGCTCGTCGTGCCCCAGCGCGTCATCCAGCGTGTCGTAGGTGTCCACGAACTGGTCCAGCCCGGTGGCGGCGAGGGCGCGGCGCATCCTGCCCTCCGAACAGACGATGGTGAGACTGCGAGCCTCCAGCCTGCAGCGAATCGCGACGTCGACGAGAGCGCTCAAGGCGTAGGTGTCCACGTAGTCGGTGTCGCTCAGGTCGACCACGAGTCGCCCCGCGTGCTCGTCCAGGAGGGAGAGGAGCCGATGCCGGAAGTCGACACTGCCGGTGACGTCGATCCCGCCGCTGGCCCGGACGACGACGAGGTCGTCCGCCGGCCGCAGCACGTTGATGCGATAGTCGTCCGTCGTCCCCACGCACCCGCTCCCGTGCGCCCGCTCTCACTTCTGGAAGGGTACCCCGGGGATGAGGCGGTCGGGTGCGCCGACCGTCGATGGTGCCTGGTCAGCGCGGCGCCTGGAAGAAGGTAGGGAAATGGCTGGCGAGGAAGGACTCGAACCTTCAATCCCCTGATCCAGAGTCAGGTGCCTTGCCAATTAGGCCACTCGCCAGCGGCTCGAAAAGTGTACCCCGAGCGGGGGAAACGCTCAACCGTCCGGAGGACGCGTCAGGCGCCGCCGTCCGGGTTCTGAAGGTCCAGTGACCACTCCGGGATGCCCAGGTCCTGAAGCACCCGGCTGCGCAGCTTCCACAGGTACTGCGAGAGTCGTTCGCGCTCCTGCTTGATCAGCGCGGAGAAGATCTTCTCGTCCGTCTCGCTGCGGTGCGACAGCTCAAACACGTCGCGGCCCTTCCGGGTGATGGCGACCTCGACCTTGGACCTGCCGGTGCCCTTGCGGCGCTCGACCAGGTCGTCCTTCTCCATACGCTTGAGCATCTCGGTGACCGAGTGCAGCTCGCGGAAGAGGTTGCGCGCGATGATCACCGGCGTCGCCGTACCACGGTTGGTCATGATGATGTAGAGGATGGCCAAGCGGTCGTCGCTGATGCCGTACCGGGCGTAGTCCCGCTGGCGCGCTTTGAGGATCCCGTCCTTGGTCTGGGCGATGAGCACCCAAAGAAGGAACGGGTCGTGCGCGGAGTAGCCCTGCTACTTCTCCCTGTCTTTCTTCTCAGCCATCCTGCCGTCCCTGTTTCCGCAGCTTGGCCCAGGTGTCTTTCAGCGTCAGCGTGCGGTTGAAGACCAGCGCGCCCGGCGCCGAGTCCGAGTCCGAGCAGAAGTAGCCGAGCCGCTCGAACTGGACTGTCTCGCCTGCGGGCAGCTCCGCCAGCGACGGCTCGACGAAACAGCCGCTGAGGACCCTCTCGGACTCCGGATTGACGGTCTCGAAGATGTCGCGGCCGTCGGCGGCCGGGTAGGGGTCCGTGAAGAGGTGCTCGTAGAGCCTGACCTCGGCCGGGACGGCGTGCACGGCCGAGACCCAGTGCAGGGTGGCCTTGGGGCGCCGGCCGTCGGGCGCGTCGCCGCCGCGTGTCGCCGGATCGTGTGTGCAGCGCAACTCCACGATCCGACCCGTCTCGTCCTTGACCACCTCGTTGCAGGTGACGAAGTACGCCGCGCGCAGCCGCACCTCGCGGCCGGGCGCCAGGCGGAAGAACTTGCGCACCGGCTCTTCCATGAAGTCGTCGCGCTCTATCCACAACTCGCGGCCGAACAGCACCTTGCGCGTGCCCGCGGCCGGGTCCTCGGGGTTGTTGGGCACGTCCATCTCTTCGACCTGGCCCTCGGGGTAGTCGGTGATGACCACCTTGAGCGGGTCGAGCACGCCGAAGCGGCGCGGAGCCTTGTGGTTGAGCACGTTACGCACCGTGTGCTCGAGATACTCGACCTCGACGACGCTGTCCGTCTTGGCCACTCCGACCAGCGTCGCGAAGTCGCGGACGCCCGCTGCCGGGAACCCGCGGCGACGGATGCCCGAGAGCGTGGGCATGCGGGGGTCGTCCCAGCCGCGCACCACGCCCTCGTTGACCAGCCGCATCAGCACACGCTTGCTGAGCACGGTGTGCGTGAGGTTCAGGCGCGCGAACTCGTACTGGTGAGGCTCGGCCGGCACCGGCAGGTTCTGGATGAACCAGTCGTACAGCGGCCGGTGCGCCTCGAACTCCAGTGTGCAGATGGAGTGCGTGATGCGCTCGATCGCGTCCGACTGGCCGTGGGCGAAGTCGTACATGGGGTAGATGCACCAAGCGTCGCCGGTGCGCGCGTGGTCAGCGTGCAGGATGCGGTAGAGCACGGGGTCGCGCAGGTTGATGTTGGGCGCCGCCATGTCGATCCTCGCGCGCAGGACGCGCGCGCCGTCCGGGAACTCGCCGGCGCGCATGCGCGCGAACAGGTCGAGATTCTCGTCGGCCGGCCGGTCCCGCCACGGGCTCGGCCGCCCCGGCTCGGTGAACGTGCCGCGGTGCTCGCGGATCTCGTCGGCGCTCAGGTCGTCCACGTAGGCCTTGCCGGCCTTGATGAGGTCCACGGCCCACTCGTACAACTGCTCGAAGTAGTCCGACGCGAAGTACAGGTGCTCGCCCCAGTCGAAGCCGAGCCAGTGCACATCGGCCTCGATGGCGTCGATGTACTCCTGCTCTTCTTTCATCGGGTTGGTGTCGTCGAAGCGCAGGTGGCAGCGGCCGCCGAACTCCTGCGGGATGCCGAAGTTGAGGCAGATGGACTTGGCGTGGCCGATGTGGAGGTAGCCGTTGGGCTCCGGCGGGAACCGCGTGACGACCTCGCCGACGCGGCCCTCACGCAGGTCGGCCGCGACGATGTCGCGGATGAAATCGCTGCGTTCTGGGGGAGTTTGTGCGGAAGTGTTCATGGGGCCCGAGCATAGCATAGGCGGGCCCCACGACCGGCTGCCGTACTGCGGTCGTACTACTACGGCTGCTGCGACCCCGCGAATGCCGGCGCGGGACATCCTGGCGATCGTCGCCCCGGCTCTCGTCAACTTGATGGAGGTGGCTCGGGCCAAGCGGCCCGGGCGTTGCCTCAAGCCTCCGGCGCCGCGCCCGGTTGGCCGTGCAGCCAGCGCTCCGGCCACCAGGCCACGGAGCGGTTCATCTCGACCGAGAAGTCGCGGCGACATGCCCGCGGGTACATATCTGGAGAGGACTCGGTGAGGAGGTGTCCCATGACGATCAGAAGTGTGCTTGCCCGGCGCTGGGTGGCGGCGACGGTCGTCGCCGCAATCGCGCTGGTCACATTCGCGGTGCCGGCGTGGTGCGTGGCCTCCGGCACCTGGAGTCGGTGACCGGCTGGGCGGCCCACGGCCCGGCGGATGTGAAGACGCAGAGGGGGCGCGCGGCCTCGTCGCCACCCGCCCCCTCGTCCTGCTCAGGCCGGCGGACCGGCCGTCACGGCATCTGCGCCGGCAAGCCGAGCGCCAGGTTCAGCGCCTGTGTCGCGCGCTGTGTCGAGTAGTTGGTCAGATAGGTGGTACGCGCGGAGCCGCTCAGGCCCGCAGCCGTCGTCTCGGTGCTCGCCTGTGCGTTCGTACAGTCCGTCTCGAACGCGCCGTAGGTGCTCTTCACCAGCGGGATGTAGTAGCCGTAGCGGGTCAGCCCGTTGATGGTGCCGTTCCTGTCCAGGCTCTCGGCCACGTCGCGGAACTCGTTGAACGCGGTCCTGCCCGACCACGCGGCGGGCACGCTCGTGATGGAGTCGTAGAACGGCACGTAGGTGCTTGAGCAGGGGCGGCTCAGCGCGAGCCACATCACGCCGCCTATGTCGTCCGGCTTCCACGAACGCAGCTGCCACACCTCGCTGTGGCACGTCGTGGAGTAGCAGATCGGCCGGTTGGTCTGGTCGTGTGGGCTCATCAGCGAGTAGCCCGCTGTCTGGTCGATGCTCGTGCCCTCGTAGTGATAGCGGCAGACGGCGGCGATGTCCTGCCGCGTCAGCTTGTGGTCGGGCACGACGAACACGGGCCGCGTGGCGTAGGGCATGTCCGGAGTGAGCCCGCGGGACGGCGCGGTCAGGTGATACGCGCCCCACAGGCGGTCGGTGTTGTAGTACGACTGCAGCACGTCGCGGTCGTGGTACGCCCAGGCGACATCGAACGGACCGTCCGCTGGGCTGTACCGCCCGATGCTCTGCGCGAACGACTGCAGGTCGGCGGAGCCGCGGAAGTTCGCGGTGTCGCTGAGGTCGATCTGGCGGACGACGACGATGTTGGGGTGGGCGAGGAAGGCGTTGTCGGGCACGCGCTGGGCGACCCAATGGTGGCCGCCGAGCAGCTCGAAGACCCAGGCCTCATTGGGATCGGCGATGCCGAAGCTGCCCGCCGCGCCGGAGGTGAAGCCGGTCTGCGCCATCTGGCCGAGAAGCGTGATCGCCTGGCGGGCGGTGGCGCACTGCTGCAGGATGGTGTCCCAGATCTCGCCGCCGTAGCCCTTCTTGACGAATGGGTCAGCGGCCGTGACGGCACTGTCTAGCGTGGTGGCGGTGCCGAAGTTCACGCCCAGTTGCTTGACGTTGATGCCGCCCTCGGGACAACTGCCCAGCGTGAGGATCCTGACGTACTGGTAGTGAGTGGCGTCGCCGGGCACGACCTGCAGGTACGTGTAGTTGTTGGGCGCCCAGTCGTTGTTGTAACCCATGAGGACCGAACCGTCGGCCGTCGCGTTCTTGCCGGCTAGGACGAAGTTGCACCAATGCGTGGTGGCGGCCGGCGCTTTGGCCGGCAACGGAGCGGAGCGGCCAGCGGCCAGCCCGGCAGCGGCCGCCGCGGCAGCAACGAGCAGGACAAGGAACAGGACGAGCAGGGGCTTCTTCATGGCGCCCTCCCTCATGATGCGAGGTCGCGGTGATGGACCCTCCGCGACGCCCGCTGACCTCCGATGGCGCCATAGTACTACCACTCTCGCCCTGCGAACAGAGCCGGCTGCCCGTACGGTCGCACGCGTAGCTCCGGCACGCGGCGAAGGCGATGGACTCGAGGCTGGCGGGCTCGCCTCCACGCACGACTGCGCGTTCGCGCACTGGGCCTCGAACCCGCCGTAGGTGCTCCGCACCAGCGGACTGTAGTACTTGTAGCGGCGGACGCCGTCGACCTTGCCCTTCTTGTCGAGGCTGTCGGCGACGGCGCGGAAGCGGTCGTGTCCGCCCACTCGGCCGGCACGCTGGTGACCGAGTCGTAGAACGGTACGTAGGCGCTTCAGCAGGGACGGCTCGGGGGCGACCCACATCACGCCGCCGACGGCGTCCGGCAGCCAGTCCCGCAGCTGCCACACGGCGCTGTGGTCGGTCGTCTTGTAGCAGATCGGCCGGTTGGTCTGGTCGTGCGGCGTCATCAGCGAGTACCCGTCGGTCTGATCGATCTCGGCTGCGCCAGAGTGAGGCTGGGGAGGGTCGCCTGCCGTCCTCCGGAGCCCGGCCCGGCGTCCGCTGTATGATGCCCCGCATGGATGAACGGGCTGGAGTAGATTCGGGCTTGGTCGCGACGCTGTGGGAGCGTGAGCTCGCGCGGTACGTGCGCGAGCATCCGCGCTGCATGGAGCTGCACGAGCGGGGCCGCGAGTGCATGCCGCACGGCGTGCCGATGAGCTGGATGGTCAGCTACTTCGCCCACCCACCTATCTGGATCGACGAGGGCCATGGCGCCCACTTCACCTGCGCCGACGGCGTCCGCTTTCTGGACACCAACGTGGGCGACAAGAGCACGTTTTGCGGCATCGACCCCGAGCCGGTGGTGCGCGCCGTGCAACAGCGCGTGGCCAACGGCTCCCAGTTCATGCTCCCCACTGAGGACGCCATCGTCGTGGCGCGGGAGCTCGCGCGGCGGTGGGGCCTGCCGGCCTGGCAGTTCACACTGTCCGCCTCGCAGGCCAACACCGAGGCGCTCCGCCTGGCCCGGCACGCGACCGGCCGGCAGCGGATCCTCACCTTCACCGGCAACTACGGCGGCCACGGCGACGAGATGCTCACCGCCTTCGCCGGAGAGGGCAGGCTCTCGTACCTCGGTCTCTCCTCGCACGCCGACCGCGACATCGACACCGTCCAGTTCAACGACCTGGACGCTCTGGCCGCCGCGTTGGGGAGCCGCGACTACGCCTGCGTCTTCACCGAGCCGGCGCTGACCAACGAGGGCGTCGTCCTGCCCGACCCGGGCTTCCACGACGGGCTGCGGCGCCTGTGCACCGAGGCCGGCACGCTGCTGCTTCTGGACGAGACCCACACGCTCATCTGCGGCCCCGGAGGCCTCACGGAGCAGTGGAGCCTCGAGCCGGACATGGTCGGCATCGGCAAGGCAGTCGGCGGCGGGCTGCCGCTCGGCGTCTACGGGATGACCGCCGAGCTCAAAGAAGCCTTCGAGCGCGGCGCAAGCGTCACCGGGCGGCAGGGAGAGCTCGCCACCGGCGGCACCATGTTCGGCAACGCGCTCAGCATGGCCGCCGCACGGGCGGTGCTCACGGAGGTGCTCACCGCGGAGGCCTACGCGCGGGCGGCGGCACTCGGAGCCGAGCTCTCAGACGGCCTGGAGGCCGCTGTCGACGTAGCCGGACTGCCGTGGAAGATCCAGCGCCTCGGCCCGCGCAGCGGCATCAGCTTCAGCGGCCGGCTGCCGCGCAACACCGCGGAGGCCGACGCCGACGAGCAGCCGGAGCTCAACGCGCTGCTCCGGCTGTACCTCGCCAACCGTGACGTGTGGGAGGCCATCAGCACGGCCGGGCCGGCGATGTCGGTGGACGCCACGCGGAACGACGTCGGGACCTACCTCGCAGCGTTCGACGAGTTCGTCGCCGAGGTCGCCCCGCACAACTGACACACCGGGTCGCACTCGCGCGGCCGTGGGACCCTCACCAGGACGCGCGCACGTCCAGCTCGTCGAGCGCCTCGACGTCCTCGCCCACGGGCTGCCGCGCCGCGAACTCGAGCACGACGGTCGTGCGGCCGGGATGCGTGCTGAGCAGCACACGCTCGCACACCTGCAGCATGATCGTGAACCCCATGCCGAGGCTCGATGCCGTCGAGAAGCCGCGCTGCAGGGTCGCCCGCGGCAGGGTGCGGAAGTCGATGCCGGGGCCCTCATCGCGCACGGCCACCTGCAGGACGTCCCCGTGCGCGTACAGCTGGTAGATGCCGCCGCCGGCATGTCGCAAGGCGTTGACGAGCGCCTCGCCGGCGGGGGTGGAGATGTCCGTTGCCGGCGCCCAGTCGGGGAACGCCTCGGCTGCCACACGGGCGATGACGCCGCGAGCGCGGGACAAATCACGCGGCGCCAGGAACTCGGTCGGCTCAGTGAGCGGGACGCCGAGCTGGCCGGCGAGCTCCTCGTCCGTGAGCAGGACGAGCTTGCCGCCGGTCACGGCGTCCAGCACGTCGACGTAGGCCCTGCGGATGGACTCCTCCTGCCGCCGCAGGGCCTGCTCCGCGTGGCGCACGCCGCTGATGTCCAGCGCCGAGAGCGCCCAGCGGTCGCGGCCGACGGGGTAGGCCTCGAGGAGCTCGTAGGCGTCGTCGCCGGAGATGTAGAAGCTCCGAGCGCGCCGGCCCGTCCATGCCCGCGGCGCTGGCCACCATCTCGAAGTACGAGCGCGTTCCTGCTTGGCCGGATGCGC
>CAVOMB010000076.1:0-19530 GCA_963696935.1 uncultured Thermoleophilia bacterium
CATCAATGTCGGTCATGCCGACGTCGAGAACAGGATCACGCACGACGAACTGCTCACAATCCTGACCGCGAAGCGTGAGGGGGCCTATTGGGTTGCTCACAACGCCCCCTTCGAAGTCACGATGCTGCGTCAGACCCTCAACCACGATCTGGTGCCGAACATCATCTGCACACTGCAGATGGCTGTATCAGCCCATGGCCCCCAGCAATACTCCCACGCGAAGTGGGCCACTTGTGGGGTGGGGGGCATCGAAACACTTATCCCTCAGCTCGTCCAGCTATCGTTCGAAGGCCTCCCCGCCGCGCGTCATGAGCTGGATACCGAGGTGTTCCTCTGCCTGGCGCATCGCGCGCCACGCCTTGTTGTACGACATGCCCATGAGCTTCGCGGCCTGGTGCAGCGACCCGGTCTCGTCGACCAGCACCAGCAGGTCGAAGGTCCCGGGTCCGAACAGAGGCTCGCCGTGCTCGTGGAAGAAGACCCGGTGGCCGGCGCGTAGTCCCGCACGTCCACGTCGCCGCCGGGCTCCACCTGGATCTCCCCGACGGCCACTCGATAGATCACCTCGGCGACGCGCTCCGGCGGCATGCCCCGCATGTCGTTCATGCGCGTCGCCGTCACCGTCGGATGCACGCTGACGATGCGCTTGTCCGGATGCTCCAGCGCGAGCGCCTTGACGAACCCACGCAGCCCCCACTTGCTCGCGCAGTACGGCGCGGGTGTGCGTGACTGGTGCAGAGTCGCGGTGCTGCCGACGGTGATCACCGCGTCGCGCACCAGCGGCAGCGCGCACCAGGTGAGCCTCATCACGCCGAGCAGGTTCACGAAGATCTGGTCGTCGATCTCCCCGAAGTCCTGCTCGAGAAAGGGCTTCCAGCTGATCACGCCGGCGTTGTTGACGAGCACGTCGAGGCCGCCGAAACGCTCGGCGACGGCCTCGACCACCCGGCACTCGTCCCCCTCGTCGCTGAGTTGCAGTGAGATGGCGAACGCGTCGGGAGCGCCGAGGCCGAGGCAACGCGCAGCGGCCTCCTCGGCCTCGGCCCGAAGCTCGAAGTACGTGAGGGCGACCCTGCACCCGCCGGCGGCGAACCGCAACGCGGTTTCGCGCCCGATCCCGATACTCGCCCCCGTGACGAGGACGCTCTTGCCGGAGAGGTCGATGCCCACGTCCTCATGCTACCCGCGGGCGCGCGTGGTGGCCGTCCGCGGCGGTACAGCCGCCGCCTCGTCTGGCTACGCCCGCGTCCGCACGTCCCCCGGCTGGTACGATGCCGTCATGAAGGTACTTGTCGTAGGAGCTACCGGCAGGACCGGGCGGCTGCTGACCCGGGGCGCGCTGGAGCGCGGTCACGAGGTGACCACGCTGGTCCGTACCCCGGAGAAGCTCGGCGACCTCGCCGGCCGCGTGCGCGTGGTCGCCGGCGACGTGCTGGACGGCGGCGTGGTGAGCGACGCAGTCGACGGCCAGGAGGCCGTCCTCGTCGCCCTCAGCGCCGCCCACCGCAAGAGCGCGCCTGCCGTCAGTTCGCTCGGCACGCTCAACGTGATCCGTTCGATGCAGCGGTACGGGGTGCGGCGCCTCGTGGTCCTCTCGGCCAGCGGCACGGCACCCGGCCGCGACCCCAACCTGGCCTGGATCTTCGACAGGGTCATCAAGCCGGTCTTCCTCGGCCCGGCCTACGCCGACCTGCGCCGCATGGAGACCAACGTGCGCACCAGCGAGCTGGACTGGACGATCGTGCGGGTGTCGGGAACGCTGACAGATGGCCCGGCGCGCGGCGCCTACCGCGCCGAGCCGGGCTACTCGCTGCCCGGCGGACGCAAAATGGCCCGGACGGACGTCGCCGAGTACATGCTCGACCAGCTGACGCTGACGGCCGACATCGGTCACGCCGTAGCCGTCGCCTACTGAGGCGCCCGCCGCCGCGGTGGGGAGGTACTTGGTTCGAGGGTCGGTGCCTTTGTTGGCGCCACCGATGGCGCCATCCAAGGCTCCGACCCCCAGACGGCATGTCCCCCCCTTGCGCCGGGTGCCCCCGCTACCGGGCTGGCTTCAGCTTGCGGGTGCCGTCTCGCCATAGGCGCGGGCGCGCTCAAGGGCCGCCTGCAGCCACCGGCTGCTGGGCCACGTACCGCCCTGCCGCCTATTCCCTGCCGAGCTCGTAGCGCAGCGCGCCGTCCAGTTTGGGGAAGGCGAAGCGGAAGCCGCGCTCGTTCAGCTTGGCCGGCATGGCGCGCTGGCTCGCAAGCAGCATCTGGTCGCCCATGCCCAGCGTGCCTCGCTTCACGACGAAGCCCGGGGCCGCCAGCACCGCCGGACGGTGCACCACGCGGCCCAGCGTCTTGGTCACTTCGCGATTGGTCAGGGGCTCCGGCGCGGTGACGTTCACCGGGCCCTCGAGCTCCTCGTCGTGCAGCATCCACTCGAGGGCCGCCAGCACATCGTCCAGCTCCACCCACGCCCAATACTGATCGCCGCTGCCGAAGCGCGTACCAAACCCAGCCTTGAACGCCGGCATCATGGCGGCGAACGCGCCGCCTGAGGCGCTGACGATGATGCCGAAACGGGGATGGACCAGGCGGACGCCCGCGGCCCGGACGGGCTCGGCGGCCTCCTCCCAAGCGCGGGTCACGTCGGCGAGGAACCCTTCGCCGCGCCCCGTCTGCTCGGTCACAGCCTCGCCGCCGCGGGAGCCGTAGGCGCCCACCGCGGAGGTGCTGACGAACACGGCCGGCGGCCGGTCCATGCGCGCAATCGCCTCGGCCAGTGTGCGCGTCGCCTGCACGCGGCTGTCGAGGATCGCCTGCCGCCTGCCGGCGGTCCACAGGCCGGACAGATTCACGCCGGAGAGATTGACGACGGCGTCCACGCCCTCGAGTGCGCCGTGGTAGAGCGCCCCGGTCGCAGGGTCCCAAGGGACCTCACCGGGGCCGGCGTCCTTGCCGCGCACCAGCCGGATTACGCTGTGCCCGGCCGTCGTCAGATAGTCGGTCAGATGCGAGCCGACCAGGCCGCTCGCGCCGGCGATGGCCACCTTGAGACGCGGGCGGTCCGCCCACACGGCGTGCCGTCCGAGGTCGAGCCGCGTGCGCTTGTGGCGGAAGCGGAACAGGCGCGAGAGCGTCTTGCCGACCGAGCCCTCACCGACTGCGTCGGTGAGGGCGCCGGCCGGCAGCCCATACTCGATGTGGTCGCGCAGCTCGCTCTTCGTCCCGTCGATGGGCACGAACCGGTGCACATGCTCCCAGGCCGCAAAGAGGCCCTCGACCTGCCGGTCGACGAACTGTCGGCCCGGCATGGCGCTACCCATCTCCGCCACCCAGTGCTGCCTGACGGGGCCGAACCACACGTCGAAGGCCACGCGCCCGGCGGTCACGTCGCCGATCTCCTCCTGCACTACGAGCTTCTGCCACGGCGGAGCCAAACGGCGGAACGCGCCGGGGCGCGCATGGTACGCGAACACCTCGTGGGTAGACGCGGGCATGATGCTGCTCCACTCGAAGATCGGCATCGGTCCCTCCTTCTTCGTTGCCCGGGTCATACCCGCGGCGCGCGCCGGTCAGGCCGCCTCGTCCATCGCCTGACGCGCGCCGGGTTCGTGCCCAAGGAGTACGTCATCACGGGCTGGCTCAAGATCGCGGCGACGATCGACCCGGCGACCTACATGTTCGACTCCATGCGCTCCCTGCTGAACATGGGCTGGAGCGCGTCGTCGCTGCTGATCGGCTTCGCGGTGACGTTTGGCCTCGCCACCGTCGCCGGCCGCGAGGTGCGCCGGCGTGACCTGAGAGGAGCCTGGCCCAGAGGCCCCGACCAAGACCCGTCCACCGGCGATCCCGCAGCTTCGGAAGGTGCGTCCGAAAGGGGACGGAAAGTGAGAAGAGCCACACCGCGGTGGGCCCTCGAGACCACCACCGGCTGAACTGCGCCCTGCACCGCATCGCGGTGACGCAGCTGCGCGTGCATGAGCCGGCGCAAGCCTTCCTGGCCCGTAAGCGCGCTGAGGGCAAGACCAAGCGCGAGGCGCCGCGCTGCCTCAAGCGCCACCTGGCGCGCACGGTCCGGCGCGCTCACTGCGCCTCGGAGACTCGTAGAGAGGCTATGCTCGATCACCAGGAAACGTCGACTCGGCCGGCCTTGGCGCTGGCGAGTTGACATAGGAGCAACGCATGGGCCTCACGTCACTCATCCCCGCGCGCCTGCGCGAGGGCGCAGACCTGCTGCACTCGCGCGACTTCCGCAACGTGTTCCTTGCGCAGACCGTCTCCGTGTTCTGTTCGGGGACGGCATCACGCCGGTCGCGCTGACGTTCGCCGTGCTCGGACTGACCGGCTCGGGCACCGACCTCGGTATCGTGCTGGCGTGCCAGAGCATCCCGCTGGTGCTGCTCGCGCTGGTCGGCGGTGTGTGGGCCGACAGGTTGCCGCGCGCCAGACTGATGGTAGCGAGCGACCTCATCCGCGCGCTCGTACAGCTCACGGGGGCCGCGCTCCTGCTGACTGGCGCGGCGCAGATCTGGCAGCTCGCCCTGCTCGCCGCCTGCCACGGCGCCGCCGAGGCGTTCTTCCGCCCTGCAGCCGGCGCGCTGCTGCCGCAGATCGTGCCGGCCGCCCGCCTCCAGCAGGCCAACTCGCTCATGGGCATGAGCGACAACTTCGGCTGGATGGTCGGGCCCGCGGTGGCCGGCGTGCTGGTCGCCGCCATAGGCGCCGGCGGCGCCATCGCCGTGGACGGCGTGACCTTCCTCATCAGCGCCTCGTTCCTCGCCACGCTGCACGTGCCGGCGATCCTCAAGGCCGAGGCGGCGCGCGGCTTCTTCCTCGAGTTGCGTAAGGGCTGGTACGAGGTCAAATCGCGCACCTGGCTGTGGGTCATGCTGCTGCGCGCGTGCCTGGTCCTGTTCGTCGTCATCGCGCCGTTCCAGGTGCTGGGCCCGCTCGGGCTGCGCGAGGAGGGGTACGGCGCGGCTGCCTGGGGCTGGCTCCAGGCCGTGTTCAGCGCCGGCATGATCGTCGGCATGCTCATCGCCATCCGGTACCGGCCGAGGCGCCCCATGGTCACCGTCACGCTGACGGGGGCGAGCGCCGTCGTGACTCCACTGGCGATGGCCATCTTCGGCGACCCGTGGACTCTCGGCGTGGTCTACGGCCTACGCGGCATCAGCGTCGGGATCCTGGTAGCGGTTTGGAACACGACGCTCCAGACGCAGATCCCCAGGGAGTCGCTCGGCCGCGTGACAGCATGGGACTGGATGTCGTCGCTGGCTCTGTGGCCGGTTGGCCTGGCGGTAGCCGGCCCGCTCGCCCAGGCGTTCGGCGTGACCACCACGTGCTGGGTGACCGGCATCCTCGGCCTGTTCGCGGCCTTCTGGGTGCTGCTCGTGAAGGACGTGTGGAGGCTGCGGCCGGCGGCGGTGCTGGCTGGCTCCGCCGGCCTCTCGCCCGCCGACGGCCCCGTCACGTCGGGGCCGCCCGGCGTGCCGCCTCAAGACTGAGGGTCAGGTCGCGGAGCGCTCTCTACGGCTGCGGTTCCCGCTCGCGTACGGCAGGATGTCGAGGACGATGCCCACGGCGAGGATCACCCTGCCCCACCCGTGCAACCCGTTGAACGAGTTCTGGGCGATGGCGTACGCGATGGTCGTGCACGGGGCGAAGATAGCCAATGGATCCGACGGACGTCCCCGTGGCACCTGCGGCAACGCTACCAGACGGCCTCCGGCGCTGGCCATCCGCTCACACAAGCGGCATCCGGCAGCGGGCAGCGCGCCGCAACGTCTGCCCGGTCACGTCGTCGGCCGTGCCTCAGAAAGGGGGATGGGCCGCGGCGAGCGTCAAAGCGCTCGCCGCGGCCCAGAGGGGCCAACGGCGCCCGGGCGCCAGGAGGAGAGCGCGACCGGGCTTGCGGGTCCGGCTCGGTGGGGGCGCACCGTAACTCAGCCAATCCCTCTGACGGTCGGGGGGGCAACCGTCACAGCCGTTCTCGGCTTGTGCACAGTCTCGCAAGCGATTATGAAGCCTGTGTTCAGACGACGTTGCGGCAGGTTAGGGCGGGGACGGCTCTTCCCCCGACTCCTGCCGGTACCGCCGGAGGAAGTCGTCGTAGGCGTCGTCGACCAGGTCCGGGTCGGGCGCGGCAGGCGGTGCAGGCTCGGTGACGGCGCCGGGGCCCGCGGCCGCGGTGGCGGGCTCGGCGGCGGGCTCATCCGCGACGGGCACATCTTCGTCGTCCTCCAGCACCGGCTCGAGCAGCTCGCTCGCGTCGTCGGGCGCCTCCCCTTCGCCGGCGGCGTAGTCC
This sequence comes from uncultured Thermoleophilia bacterium, assembly GCA_963696935.1. Taxonomy (GTDB): domain Bacteria; phylum Actinomycetota; class Thermoleophilia; order UBA2241; family UBA2241; genus CAIXSE01. Next base: position 6,299 of record CAVOMB010000076.1, read on the forward strand.
TCGAGCGCCTCGGGGTGAGCGACCTCGAAGCGGATCTGCTCGAGCGCCGCCTGCGCCCACTCGCCGGCATCCGGATCCTCGAGCGCCCCGGCGAGCGCCGGCTCGGCGAAGGGTCCCAGCGCCACAAGGCCGTCCACGGCCGCGCCCTTCACGTCGTCCCCCGCGCGGCCACACAGCACCTCGACGAGGCCCTGCACAGAGGCTCGTCGGTCCATCATGTCGAGTGTCTCGGCGGCGCGCTGGGGAGCGGAGCCGTCGGGGTCGTAGACCTCACCGAGCACCGCCTCCAGCAGCAGTTCGACGACGGCCGGCCCTCGATCGGCAAGCATGGTCTGCGCCTCGTCCACAAGCGGGTACGTCTCCGTGGTCAGAGGCAGGTCGAGGATCGCCAGCAGCGCCTCGCTCGGCGCGGACGTGCGGTACTCCGAGAGGAACTGGGCGATGGACTCGCAGGCGAAGTCCTGGTCCTCGCGCCGGCGGGCCTCGCCGTAGGCGTCGGTGAGCTGGCGCGCGAGGCCGATCAGCGCCTCGTCCTCGTTGCGGTAGCTGCCCATAGCGGCATGGTACCGGCCGCGAGGCCGCGGGGGAATCCGCCGGCGCGGCCGGCGGTCACTCGCCGGCGGCCTGTTCCTCGTCAGCGAACAGCGCCTCGTACTCCGCGTAACCCTCGGCCGCCAGATCCTCCTTGGGGATGAAGCGGAGGGCAGCGGAGTTCATGCAGAAGCGCTGCCCCGTCGGCTTCGGCCCGTCGGGAAACACGTGGCCGAGGTGCGAGGAGCTGGAAGTGCTGCGCACCTCGGTGCGCGACATGAAGAGCTTGCCGTCCTCGCGCGTCGTGACCGCGTCGTCGTTCAGCGGCCGGCTGAAGCTCGGCCAGCCGGTGCCGGAGTCGTACTTGTCGCGGCTGCTGAAGAGCGGCCGGCCGCTCACCACGTCCACGTAGATGCCGTCGCGGTGCTCGTCCCAGTACTCGTTCCGGAACGGCGGCTCGGTGCCCTCGTGCTGGGTGACCTCATACTGCAGCGGAGTCAGCTTGTCGCGGAGCTCCGTGTCGTCCTTGCTGCGGAGCGGTGCACCTTCGGCGCCTCGCTCAATGTCCTCGCTACGTCGGGTACTGAGCGGTGCGCCGTCGGCGCCCCGCTCGATACCATCGCTACGTCGGGTATTCACAGGGGACCTCCCCCGATCATTGCTGCTGATACTGCGGGTGGCTCGCCATCCACTCCTCGTGCGTCGGCGCGTTCTCGCCGACGACGTAGAGGACGTAGTAGGCGCCCGTGTCGCCGAGGAAGCGAGACTCACCGCGGAGGGCTGCGACCGTGGGCTCGAAGTCGCCGCGGCCGCGGAGCCATCCGACGAACCCGCCCGGCTCGTCCTCGAGCGCGACCATGGCCTGCGTGTTGGTGATGGTCGCCTCGATCTTGCGCCGGTTGCGGATGATGCGCCTGTCGGCGGCCAGCCGCTCGATGTCGTCGTCGGTGTACGCCGCCACGACGCCGGGATCGATCCCGGCGAACGCCTCGCGGAAGCCGGCCCACTTGGCCTCCACGACGCGCCAGCTCATGCCGCTCTGGAAGACGGCGTGGGCGATGACGTCGAGGTAGTCGGAGAGGCCGGCCGGAGTGATCTGGGTGGGCGCCTGCATGGTGGACCCCCGGTAGTCGTTGTCGTGATGGGGGGTATTCCCACAGGCGCCCCGGCCGACGCCCGGGCGCGTGCGGTCAGTGCAGCGCCATGGAGTCGCCGCCGACCGGCACGAGCTCGGCGTCGATGAACGCGTCGATGACCGACCGCACGTCGGCCCGGTCCTCGCCGTTGAACACGCGCATGCCGGCCTGCAGGCAGTGCAGCAGCGGCTTGCTCCCGATGCCGGCGACGATCACCACGTCCACCATGTTCTCGCCGAGAAGGAGGATGGGCGTGAGGCCGTGGTCGCCATGGTGCCTGCCCGTGCGCGCCACGCGGACACCGACCACCACGTCGTCGACGATGTCCACGATGGTGAAGCAAGGGCTGTGGCGGAACCGCCCCGAGCGCGCCGCGCCCAGCCCGCCGGGCTCGTCCGACGGGACCGCTATGCGCAGGATCTGTGTGGTGTCTTCCATGTCCAATGGTGCCTCTTGACCGTAGAGGGGAAAGCCTACACCCGGAGGCCGCGTGAGGTGCCAACCGCCCGTCCGCAGGCTATCCTGAACACGAGACAGCAAGAACCCGACCCCGAGGGGGCCGACCATGCCGCTCGGCGGCTACTGTACTGTCTGTCAACGCTGGGTCTGGCTCACGCCTTACGGTGAGTGCCAGAACGGCCATCCCGCGCTCGCCGTCAAGGACGTCCAGCAGCTCAAGCCCCAGGCCGAGCCCGACGTGCTCGTCGGTGAGGTCCTGGACGAGGGCAGGCCTCGCGCCCGCTTCCGCTGGTGGTGGCGCCACTCGGCCTGGATCCTCTGGACGTTCACGCTCGGCTTCATGAACTGGCTGGGGTTCGTCTATGTGGGGGTGCGCGCCCGGCACACGCCGTGGACCCTGTTCGGGTTCGCCTACCTCGTGCCGCTGCTGCTGACCATCACGGCGGTGGCCACGGCGCTTCCCGTCTGGCCGTTCCTCCTGCTGCAACTGGCCGTCTCCGCGCTCTCCGTGGTGCACGCCCTCGCCATACGCCCGTACTACAGGGCGATCATGTTCGGCGACGCCTCGCCCAAGTCGCTGCCGGCCGCACCGCAGCCGCCGGCGATCGCGCTGGGCGCGCGGCCCACCCTGCCGAAGAACATCGACGAGCGCACCGCCGACGCGCTCCAGCCGGCGCGCCGCCAAGTGGACGCTATCCTGCGCACGGCGAGCTCCATCGGCAAGCCGGCCGTGCGCGACGAGGTGGTCGGCCTGTGCGGCACCGCCGACCGGATCATCGCCGAGCTGGCGGCGCAGCCGCGCAAGCTCGACGCCGCGCGCGGCTTCCTGACGTACTACCTGGACGCCGCCCAGCGCATCGTCGAGGGCTACGTGAACCTCGGTCGCAGCGGGTCGTCCACCCCCGAGATCAACCAGACGCTGTCGCGAGCCGAGGCCTCCCTCAAGGTCGTGCAGGAGGCGTTCGACCGCCAGCTGGCAGCCGTGCTCGAGGACCGCGCCATGGACCTCGACAGCGAGATCGAACTTCTCGAGCGCACCGTGCGCAGCGAGACCATGTACACCCAGACGAGCGGGGAGCTGCCATGAGCGACGACATCCAGAAGCAGGACGCGCCGGCGGCGGTCCCGGCCGTGCCCGACGCCTCCGCGGAGGTCGCGGCCGCCGCACCCGTGTCGGGTGACCAGCCGGCGGCCGGCCCTCTCACGCCGGCCGACCTCCAGCGGGTCGCCGAGCTGAGCCGCCAGGTCGACGTCAGCGACACGCAGGCCGTGCTCGCCTTCGGCCTCCCGGCCCAGAGCCGCATCGCCAACTTCGCCGACTCTCTGCTCGGCGACGTGCGCACGCGGGACGCCGGCGCCGGCGGCGAGGCGCTGCAGGACCTGCTCAAGAAGGTGCGGGAGATCGACGTCGACGCGCTCAGCGCCGGCTCAGGCAAGGTCAAGATCCCCATCCTCGGCCGCTTCGCCAATACCTTCGAGCGCTTCTCCGCCCGCTATCAGAAGGTCGCGACGAGCCTCGAGAAGATCATCGACGCGCTGGAGCGCTCGCGCATGGCGCTGCTCAAGGACATGACCGTCCTCGACAAGATGTACGAGCTCAACCTCGACTACCTCAAGCAACTGGACGTGTACATCGCTGCCGGCGAGCAGGCGCTCATCGAGTTGCACACGGTCAAGATCCCGGCGCTCGAGGCTGAGGTCACGGCCAGCGGCGACGTCATGGCCGCACAGAAGCTTGCCGACCTGCAGCAGGCCGCGACCCGGTTCGAGCGCCGGCTCCACGACCTCAAGCTGACGCGCATGATCGCCATCCAGACGGCGCCGCAGATCCGCCTCATCCAGAGCAACGACCAGAACCTCGTCGAGAAGATCCAGAGCTCCATCCTCACGACGATCCCGCTGTGGAAGAACCAGATCGTCATCGCCATCAGTCTGTACCGCCAGCAGAAGGCGGCCGAGCTGCAGAAGCAGGTCACGGACACCACCAACGAACTGCTGGCCAAGAACGCCGAGCTCCTCCGCGAGGGCTCGGCCAAGGTCGGCCGCGAGGTGGAGCGTGGCGTCGTCGACGTCGAGACGCTGCAGAAGGTCAACACCGACCTCATCGCCACCCTGGAGGAGACGATCCGGATCCAAGAGGAGGGCCGGACGCGGCGCGCGCAGGCCGAGAGCGAAATCGGACGCATGCAGGTGGAGCTCAAGCAGAAGCTGCTGGAGCTCCGCTCCCAGGCGCCGCAGATCGTCGGCGGCCCGGACGACCCGAAGCGGCTGACCGACTACTGACAGAGGCCGCCGGGCGTGCGTGCGGCCGCCGCGCGATGACTTGGCCAAGTGGGCGGGGCCGCAGACAGCTCTGCCCTTTTCGTCGCCTGCCCGCGGTGCCGGAGACGCGGGAGGTATGTCGTCTGGGGGTCGGAGCCTTCAATGGCGCCGTAGTTGGCACCTTCAATGGCGCCATCCAAGGCACCAGGCTCGAACGGCATACCGCCCGAGCCCGGCGAGGGAGGCGCGACGGGTGCTCCGAACGCATCGCCCTCAGGCCGCCCCGGTCACCAGCCCGTCGTGCCGGGCGCACCCTTGAACCACTCGGCCCGCGTAGAAGGCGACATGGTCGCGGAGGGCCTCGTGGCCGCGCGCCGGCTCGGGGTAGTACCAGGCGACGTCGCAGGCCTCGCGCCCGCCGACCGCCAGGTCGTAGTAGCTCGCCTGGCCCTTGAACTCGCAGTGCGTATGCCGCCGGCTCGGGCGCAGGAACTCACTGCGCACGTCCTCCGGGGGGATGTAGTACACCGGCGGGTGGCTGGTCTCGAGCACGCGCAGCGCGCGGTGGTGTCGGCGATCACCTCGCCGGCGAACTCCACGGGCACCCGCCGCGTGCTCGCCTCGACGCGCGCCGGACTCGGGTAATCCCAGACCGATTCCACCCGCTTCACCTTGCCGTCACGCCGGGCCGGCGGCTGCCGAACCACCGTTGAGCTGCCAGACACCGGCGTTCAAATACGAGGCGAAGCTGACCCAGGCGAGGTACGGCAGCAGCAGGGTCCCAGCCGCACGGCGCACTCGACAGAACGCGACGATGGTCAGCAGGATTGTCGGCCACAGCACCGCAATCTCCAGCAGAGCCGCGCCGAGACGGTGCTGCCCGAAGAAGATGAGCGACCAGGCGAAGTTGAGAACCAGTTGAGCGGCGAACGGGCCGAGCGCGAGGGCGGTCTGACGTGTCAGGCCTTCGCGCCACACGAGCCAGGCGGCCACGCCCATGAGCAGGTAGAGCGTGCCCCAGGCCGGGCCGAAGACGGCCGGCGGAGGCGTGCCCGGGGGCTTGCGCAGCGTGCTGAAGTACGAGACGAAGTCACCACCGGCCGCCAGGGCACTCAGTCCGCCGACCGCCTCGGTCACGATCACGGTCGCGACCAGCCCTCCGATGTCAGTAGCGCGCCGCGTGCGCCGGTTCTTCCCGGAGGCGGCCGCCGTCACCCCTGCGGGCGGCCGCACCGCTGCTAGACTCACGAGAAGAAGCCCAATATGAACGGCTCCGCAGCTATCAGGAGGGTCCCATGGCCGACGTCCACGCCTCGTACAAGGTCGCCCACATCGACGACCTCCCGTTCGAAGAGGGCTCATCGCCGGGCACGGAATGGAAGCCGGTCCGGCGCATCTTCGACATCGGCTCGTTCGGCACGGCGCTCGCGCGGGCGACCAAGGCGGGCGACATGCTGACGCACGATCACGACGAGGTCTCCACGCGGCACGAGGAACTCTTCCTGATCGTCAGCGGCCACGCCACCTACCGGGTGGACGGCGAAGAGATCGACGCTCCGGCAGGGACCTTCCTCTACGTGCCCGATCCGTCGACCGTACGTGGCGTCGTCGCCCTCGAGGGCGGTACCACGATGTTCGTCGTCGGAGCCGAGCCCGGAGCGGCGTTCACGCCGTCGGACTGGGACACCGTGCCGCTGGCGGACTGACGCGGCGCTCGGCGCCGGAGGCGGCCGGGCCGGCGGGCGCAGTGGCGCCGGCCTAGTCTTTGTCGGCCTCGGCCAGCAAGCCACGCGGGCCGAGCGGCTCGACGACCGTCGCGTAGCCGCCGTCGGCGTTGACCGCCACTCGTCGCGAGGCCGGTCCTAGTACAGCTCGATGCCGTTGCCGTCCGGGTCGTGCAGGTAGATCGCCTCGCTGACGGCAGGGTCCGGGACGCCCTCGATGGGGTAGCTGCGCTCGACGAGCGCGCGCAGCGCGCGCGCCGGCGCCGTCGCGTCGGGTAGCGGAGAGCCATGTGGTACAGCCCGGTCGTCCCGCGCGGCGGCGGAGACGAACGCCGCCTGGTCGCCCAGGCGGCTGGTCAGCTCGAACCCGAGCACGCCCTGGTAGAACGCGAGCGCGCGGTCCTGGTCCGAGACCTTGAGGTGGACGTGGCCAGGCTCAGCCGAGCAGCGCGACGACCTCGTCCAGCTCCTCGTCCGTGAGTGTCCACGCCCCGGTGGCGGCCGCGTTGGCGCGCACCTGCGCCTCCGAGGTCGCGCCGGCGATGACCGTGGCCACCGGCGCGTGCGCGGGCAGATACGAGAGCGAGAGCTCGAGCAGCGTGTGTCCGCGCGCCTCCGCGTACTCCGCCAGACGCTCGACCACGTCGAGGTGGGCGGAGCTCAAGAGTTGCTCCGCCGGCCGGCCGTCCCCCAGGCGCGAGCCGTGCGACGTCCGCCGGCCTCGCCGGTAGGCGCCGCTCAGCAGTCCCGAGGCCAGCGGGTAAAAAGGGACGAACGCCATGCCGTGAGCGCGCACTGCGGCCAGCACGCCGTTCTCCTCCGGCGCGCGCTCCATGAGACTGTACTCGTTCTCGACCACCGCGAAGCCGTGCAGCCCATGCTCCCGCGCGAGGCGGTCGGCCTCCTCGAGTTGCGCCGCCGTGAAGTTGGAGCAGCCGATCTCGCGGACCAGCCCGCGCTCGACGAGGTCGTTCATGACCCGCAGGGTCTCGAGCAGCGGAGTCCGCGGGTCGGGCTTGTGGTAGTAAAGGAGGTCCAGCCTGTCCGTTCCCAGACGCCGCAGGCTGGCCTCGAGCGCCTGCGGCACCCACTCCGCCTGGCCGCGGGCGCCGCGCGGAGGCCCGTGGTAGCCGAACTTGGAGGCGACCGTCACGTCGTCGCGACGCGGGCCGAGCGCTCGGCCCAAGTACTCCTCCGAGCGCCCCTCGCCGTAGATGTCGGCGGTGTCGAAGTGCGTTACGCCGGCGTCGAGTGCGGCCTCGACGACCTTGCGGGTCTCGGCCGCGTCCAGCCACCGGCCGAAGTTGTTGGTGCCCAAGCCAGCGAGCGAAACAGTCAGTCCGCCTATCCTGCGCTGCTCCATCTTGCCTGCTCCAACCTGTACGGACGGCGGCCTGCCGTCAGACGCCCGGGCGGCCCGCCAGCTCGTGCGCCAGACGGTGATAGCGCTCGGTGACGCCGACGGCCCCCGGCGTCTTGCCGAGGTCCTCGAACTCCCTGGCGAGCTCCTCCTGCTCCTGAGCGCTGAGCAGGTCGTCGGTCAGCTTGAAGAGGAGCGTGTCCTCCTTGCCGATGTGCAGCGGGAGGAGGTAGGCGTACAGCCGGAGGTTCTCCACGACGACGCCGCGGCCGGCCGCGGCGCGCTCCTCGTCGGGGCCGCCGGCGTCGGGAAGGGCCGCGACGATCGCGCGCATGCAGTCGCGCGCGGCCTCGTGCTCGCTGAGCAGGACGCTCACTGTGCCGCCGGCCACCGGGCTCCGCTCCTCGAGCAGCGGGAACAGCAGGTTCTCCTCTTTCGTGTGGTGGTCTCCGTCGGTGAAGTTGCGCGTGAAGTCGACCATCTGGTTGACCCGCTCCACGTCGATGGTGCCGGTGTCTTCGATACGGGCGGCTTCAGCTTCCATGGCGCCGACGACCAGGAGGACGTACTCGTGCTCGTCGGCCAGCTGACGGGTCGGGCTCTCGCGCATGTCGGTCTCCTTCTGGATACTGCCTGTGCATTCCCCGGGACGGCGAAGACAAACGGATGAGGGCCGGGCGGCCCTTCCGGCCGCCCGGCCCTCGGCGCGACCCGTAGTCGCGCCTGTGGACCCGGTCGTCTCTATCCTCTGCGAGCATCGCCGCATCCGGTCACCCCCCTTGTGCGCCGCCGGCGATCTGAGCCGTCGCGGCCCCTCCGCCTGCCTGCGTCGCACCGGTCTGGACGGTCGCGGCGTTCGCCTGGCCGCCGCCGTCCGGCCCTTCGTTCTCACCCTGCGGCGGCAGCAGCGAGCCCTGCCCGTTCGAGGTCTGCGTCCCGGTCGTGGTCGAAGTCGTCGCCGGCGCGCCCGCGACAGGAGTGCTGTTCTGCGCCGATGCCGAGTGGCCGTTGGCCACCACAGCGCCGATGCCGGCCGCCCCGATGCCCAGCGCCACGGCCCCGGTCGCGACCCGGCTGAGGATCTTGCGGTTCATCGTCTCGATCCCTTTCGTACCGTCGGTCTGCCTCTCCCGGCCTTTCGCCCCTGTTCGTCCGCATCATTGCGTCCCCATCTGCGTATGCTCAGGCCATCGACAATGTAAAGAAGGAACTTTACGCGCGTCCAGTCGGCTGTCCTTTGACGACGATAGCAAATGGGTGCGCGGTGAGAATGGCTCCAAGTGACTCGACGGGTAGACGTTGGTCACCAGGGTGGCACCGCGCCGACCCCGCGCGCATACTCGGAAGGAAGCTCATGGAGGGCTGACTACTGTGAACACCATCGCCACACCCCGCCTGCCCGGCTCGCGCCCGGGGACCGTGCTCGTACCGCAAGGACCCCTGACGCGCGGACCCGCGTTCCTGCTCGACACGCTCCTGGTGAGCCTCCCCGTCGCGCTCATCCTCGGCGCTCAGACGCAACTGCTCACACTGATCCTGGCCACCATGGCCGCGGAGTTCTTCTACTTCGCCCTCTCTGAGGGCGTGCTCGGCACGACCCTGGGCAAGCGGGTGTTCGGCCTGCGCGTGGTGCGCGCCTCGGACGGGCGCCCGTGTGGACCGTTCGCAGCGGTCATCCGCACCGTCCTGCGCCTGGTGGACAACATCCTGCTCTCGCTGCCCGGCATCACCTTCATCGTCTCGTCGCCGCGGCGTCAGCGGCTCGGCGATCGCGCCGCGAGGACTCTGGTCGTGAGCGAAGTCCCCGAGCAGCTGCTCGCGGTGTTCGGCGGCATGCCCGGACAAGCCGGCGCGAGCGCCGAGGACGTGATGAAGCGTCTCAACGAGTTCGCGCAGCAGCAGCAGACCGCCGCGGGCGCACAGCCGGTCACGGTGACCATCCAGCCGGACGGCACGAACGGGCTGGGCGCTCCCTCCGACGCCGCCGGAGACGTGGTGCCGTGCCCCTTCTGTGACGAGCCGATGAGTGCGGACGAGATCGTCTGCCGCCGCTGCGACCACTACGTGAACCAGGTGTCCGCGCACGGCGAGACCGAAGACATGGCCCCGCTGCCCGAGCTCTACTCGGAGGACCGGAACCTGCGCTTCGACGCGGTGTGGCGTCTGGTGTTCGCCGGCGACGAGGAGTCGCTGAAGGCGGTCAGCGAAGCTGTCCGGGCGTGGCCGCAGACCGACAGGCTGCTGGCCGTGCACATGTTCTCCGAGGTGGGCGACTCCCGCCCGGTCGCCTTCCTCGACTCCATGACGCAAGACCCGGACTCGGCCGTCGTGGCGCTCGCGCGCGACGTCAGCGAGCGCCTCAGTGCAGGCGACCGCTCAGGTTGCGCGCCCAGCTCCTGATCGCATCCCAGTCGCGGTCGCCGTGCGCGGGCTCGCCTTGCAGCGGGCTGGCCGGCATCGCGGTGAGCATCTTGTCCTTGAAGCCGAGCCTCGAGGGGTCGTGAGCGCCGACGAAGACGGCGGCGCTCACCGGCCCCGGCAGCTTGGCGAGCGCCGTGAAGAGCTGGTCGCGCGAGCCGTCGATGCCGTCGTCGGCCTTGATCGGCCCGAGCGCCAAGACGGCCAGCGGCCGGTCCGCGAGGGCTGCCTGGTTCTTCTCGAGCAGGACGGGCATATCCTTGTGCAGCGCGCCCAGGTAGAGCGGCGCGCCGACCACCACGCCGGCGTAGCCATCTAGCGAGCGCCCCTCGCGCGCAACCCGCACGGCCGGCTCGACGCCCTGCTCTCTGAGCGTGACCGCGACCGCCTCGGTCGACCTCGCGCGTGGATCCGTGCCGGGGTCCCGTATGTGACCAGTGACTGCGTCATCTCACTCACCCCATCACTTCTTCTTGTTCTTCCTCTTGGGCTTCTTGACCGGCGCCGGTTCGGCTGCCGACCACCCGGCGCCCACCGCACTCGCGCCCTCGCCGACGATCATGCGGCGCACGGCCTCGGCCGCCGCCTCCTCCGGTCGGCCCTCGGGGTCGTCGTGGATCTGCCGCACCGCCTCCATGCCGATCGCCATGACGAACCGGCTCGTCATCTCGACGTCGACGATCTGGAAGGCGCCCGCCGCGACCCCGCTCTCGAGCAGGTCGCGGACCAGCGGCCCGTACACGCGGTCGTTGACCGCCGCCTGGAGCTCCGGGTCCACCAGCTCGACGGTGGGGCTGGCGGCGAACCCGGCGCGCGCGTCGGCGAGCGCCATACGCACGGCCTCGAGGGCCCGCCCGAGCGCGCTGGTCTCCGTCAGGCGCGCCTCCACGCTCCCGCGCTGCTCGAGCGCCGCCAGCTCCAGCGCGTACTCGAGCATCGCCTCCTTGGCGGGGAACGCCTCGTAGATCGTCTTCTTCGAGATGCGCAACGCCTTGGCCACGTCCTCCACGGACGTGCACTTGAAGCCGTAGCGAAAGGCCAGGCCCATGAAGGTCGCTGCGATCTCGTCTCTGCTCGCCGGCATCAGGCCCCTCCGTTTTGTACCAGAATACCGATATGGTTTCTGCGTACATTCTCTACTTCCGCCTCTGGAATGTCACCGTCGCTGTAAACTGACGGAGTTGGTCCGCCGTGCCTCGGCAGGGAGGGGAAGGCAGTGCGTGTGAAGGGGAGCCTGAGAGTGAGCGTCGCGGCGGTCCTCAGCGTCATGCTGTGCGCAGTACTGGCCCCGGTCGCCACGGCCGCCACGTGGGACGTCAGCAAGCCGGTCGGAAGCGTCCCCCGCGAACCTGTACGACCTCAAGGGCAAGCACATCGACAAGTGCGGCAGGACGAGCGACTCGTGGGATCTCACCCAGATCGAGACCATCGCGGTGGCGCCGAGGGCTTCAGCCGTGGCGCTCAACGTCGTCTCGCTGACAGTCCCCAAGCCGCCGAAGGCCTGCTCGGCTCGCGCTGCACTGGGCGCGACCCGGCTGCTGAACTGGCAGTAGACGCCACGCGTAGAGCCTGAACGGACGGAGGAGCGAAGATGGCTGACGGCAAGAACAACGCGGGAGCCGCCGGAGCCGGAGCCGTGTATGGGCTCGGGCTCATCGGCGCGCTCGTCTACTACATCAGCACGGCCAACGGGTTCTGGGACGGAGTCTGGGGCGTGCTCCAGTCCCTCATCTGGCCGGCGTTCTTCGTCTATGGGGTGATGGACAAGCTCAACATCCCGTGAGCCCGTCGCTCCCGCCGTCGCGCTGGGAGTCGTGGAACCCTGTCAGCGGGTGCACCAAGGTCTCGGAGGGCTGCCGGCACTGCTATGCCGAGCGCTTCGCGGAGCGCTGGCGAGGCATCCCCGGGCACCACTACGAGTACGGGTTCGACCTGCAGTTGCGGCCGGAGCGCCTGGAGATGCCGCTGCACTGGCGGCAGCCGAGGCGCATCTTCGTCGATTCGATGGGCGACCTCTTCCATGGGCGGATCCCGGACCAGTACGTGCGCGAGGTGTTCGCCGTCATGGAGCGTGCGCCGCAGCACGTGTTCCACGTGCTCACCAAGCGCGCGGACCGGATGCTGGAGCTGGCGCCGTCGCTGCCGTGGCCGCCGAACGTCTGGATGGGCGTCACCGTCGAGCGGCTGGACTACGCGGCGCGGGCGGACGCGCTGCGGCGCGTACCCGCCGCCCGGCGGCACATCTCGGCCGAGCCGCTGCTGGGGCCGCTCGACACGCTCGACCTGACCGGCATCGACCTGGTGATCGCCGGCGGCGAGTCAGGCGTTGACCGCCGGCCACCACAGCCTGCCTGGCTGCGGGGCCTGCGCGACCGCTGCGTCACCGCCGGCGTCGCCTTCAGCTTCAAGGGGTGGGGCGGCCGCGGCCAGCGCGACGGCGGCCGCCTGCTCGACGGCCGCGTCTGGGACGAGGCGCCGCCGCCGGCCGCGCCGCTCGGCGGCTCCGCGGGCGAGCCGCCGGAGCAGCCCGCGCTCTTCTAGCCCGGCTCGACTGCGCTACTGCTCGTTCTGCGAGAACTCGAACCCACTCTCGATGAGCCGCAGGCAGACCTCCACGGCGTCCGCGTCGTAGCGCTCGCCGGCGCCGTCGCGCAGCTCGGCGAACACCTCTTCGCGGGCCACTGCCGGCCGATACGGACGGTGCGAGATCATCGCCTCGTATACGTCGGCCACGGCGAGCACGCGAGCCTCGGGGATGATCTGCTCGCCGCGGAGTCCGTGCGGATATCCCGTTCCGTCCATCCGCTCGTGGTGCTGCAGGATGGCCTCGTGTACGCGACCCTCGAACTCGACGGGCGCGAGGATCTCGCCGGCCGCGAGCGCGTGCCCCTTGATGATCTCGAACTCATGCTCACTCAGATGCGTGGGCTTGGTGAGGATCTCTGACGGCACGACCACTTTGCCGATGTCGTGCAGCAGGGCCGCCACCTGCACGTCGTCGACGCGCTCCTCGGGCCAGCCGAGCAGCTGAGCGATGCTCACGGCCAGCTCGGCGACGCGCCGCTGGTGGCCGGAGGTGTACGGGTCGCGCATCTCGACGGTGGTCGCGAGGGCGCTCACCGCTCCGGCCAGGGCGCGCTGCAACCGGCGCTCGCGCTCCAGCAGCGCCTCCTGCGCGACTACGCGTTCGGTCACGTCGAGTGAGGCGCCCTGGATCTTTTCTATCTCCCCGTCGGCGCCGATGACGGGGCGACCGACGGCCGAGAGGTACCGTACCTCTCCGTCGGCGCGCACGATGCGATGGTCGAAGGTCACTGCCACCTTCTCCTCGCGCAGTTGCCG
>CAVOMB010000077.1:0-15973 GCA_963696935.1 uncultured Thermoleophilia bacterium
GGGAATCGCGTCCACCAGGACCGGCGGCGGCACGAAGCCGCTCTCCGCCAGTTGCGCCAGGATCTCGGGAGACCAGACGGCCGACGCCAGTGGCGCGTCGCTGCGCGCCGACGCCGCCAGCTCCTGCTCGGCCGGGTGTAGCAGCCGCCGCTCGAACTCGTGGAAGCCTCCGACGTGGTCGATGTGCGCGTGCGTGCAGACGCAGACGACGTCGCGAGGCCGCCCACCGCGCGCGAGGCGTGCCAGGTAGGGTCTCAGCTCACCGGCGCCGTTGCCCGTGTCGACCAGCAGGTCCCGGTCGCGACCGCGCAGGTACCAGATGCCGGCGCGGAGCAGGTCGTCCATGTGCGGCTCGATGATGAGGGCCGTCCGCGCCGTGACCCAGGTCAGGCTGAACCAGTCGGCGGCGACGGGGAGTCGCGCGGCTTCGCTCGCATATCCTTCGCTCATGGGTCCATCTTCCCCGGCGGCGCGACGGCGGTGCAAGCTCGCGTCGGCTCGCGCTCCAGTACACTCTCCAGCGTGCTGACCATCCTCTCAGGCCTGCTCTCCGCCGTGTCCTACGCGACCAGCGACATGTTCTCGCAGCGCGTGACCCGGGAGACCCGCGCGCTCACGCAGATGGTCTGGGTGCTCGCGACGGGTGTGGTCATCGTCCTGCCGGTGGCGCTGGTCGTGCGCGGTCTACCGCAGAATGGCGAGTGGGCGGGCGCCGGGCTGGCTGCGCTCGCCGGCGCCCTCTACTTCGGTGCCCTGTTCTGCCTGCTGCGCGGCCTGGCCACCGGCGATCTCGGCCTGGTCTCCGCGCTCGTCTCGCTGGAGGGCGCCTATCTCGCTATCGTCGTCATCCTGCTCGGCGAGCCGGTCACGCCGCTTCTGGCGGTGGCGCTCGCCCTGAGCGTGGTGGGAGCGGTGCTGACGTCGTTCGAAGGGCGCACGAGGTCCACGCGGGGCGCGACTTGGGCGTTCGCGGCCGGGTTGCTGTTCGCGGGCGTGATGCTCTGCTACGTGTACGGCGACATCGACTGGCTCTCGCAGGCCGCCATCTCGCGAACGGTCTCCTTGCTCGTCACCCTGCCGGTCGCCCTGCTGTCGGGCGGCATCGGCGTGCCCAAGGCACTCCGCGTCCGCGCTGTGGGCGCCGGCGCGCTGGAGCTGGGCGGTCTCCTGATGCTGACCATCACCTTCGCTCTGGGGCCCGCGGCCGTCGCCGGGGTCACGACCACGCAGGTCGGCACGTTCGCGGTGGTCCTGGGCTTCGTGCTGCTTCGCGAGCGCCCGAAGCCCAACCAGTGGGTCGGCATCTTGTGCACCATCGCCGGAGTCACGCTGCTGGCGGCCGTTGTCTGAGCGGCGGCTCTCTGAGCGACGGCCGCGTACCATTCTCCGGCGCGCCGCGTTCCGGTAGACTGCAGGGACTTGCCGGGGACCCGGCCCCGCACCCGCGGGGATCCGCGCCGCGCCCGGCCGTTCCAAGGAGACCGAGCCCGATGGCAGCCAACCTCATCGACGACAGTCATCTCCACAAGACCCGCGACATGTTCGAGAAGTGCAAGGAGGTCATCGCCGGCGGCGAGTCCAGCTACGCACGTCTCGTCGGCACCCGCCCGATCGTCATGGAGCGGGGTGAGGGCGCCTACTTCTTCGACGTCGACGGCAACTCGTACATCGACTGGTGCATCGGCTACGGGCCGATGATCTTCGGCCACCGGCCCAAGCCCATCCTCGACTCGATCGTCGCCCAGATCACCGAGGGCGGCATGCTGTACACCTTCCCGCACGAGCTCGACTACGAGGTCGGGCGCAAGATCGTCCAGGCGGTCCCGGGCATCGAGCAGCTGCGCTTCGCCAACTCCGGCTCAGAGGCCACGCAGGCGGCCATCCGCCTCGCCCGCGCTTACACCGGCAAGGACAAAGTGATGAAGTGGGAGGGGAGCTACAACGGCTTCCTCGACTGCCACGCCTACTCGCACGTGCCGGCTCTCGGGGCGGCCGGCACGGAGAAGTTCCCGCGGACGCTGCCGTCCGGCGCGGGCATCCCCAAGGCCATGGCGGAGACCGTGATCGTCGCCCCGTTCAACGACATCGACGCGGTCGAGGTGCTCATCAAGCGCCATCGCGATGAGCTGGCCTGCGTGATCGCCGAGCCCATCCTCGCCGACGCCGGCATCATCCCGCCGCTGCCCGGGTTCCTCGAGGGCCTGCGCCGCATCTGCGACGAGAACGACGTCGTGCTCATCTTCGACGAGGTCATCACCGGCTTCCGCGTCTCCTTGGGCGGCGCCCAGGAGCTGTACGGCGTCACGCCGGACCTCACCTGCATCGCCAAGGCCGTGGGCGGCGGCACGCCCGGCGCGGCCGCGTTCGGCGGCAAGAAGGAGCTCATGGAGCTCGAGGCCGACGGCACCGTGCTGCACGGCGGCACGTACTCGGGCAACCCGATGACGCTGGCCGGCATGAACGCCGCACTCGACATCCTCATCAACGACCGCCAGCGCGTATACGGGCACCTCAACACCATCGCCAACGCCATGGTCGGCGGCATGCGTCAGATCTTCGCCGACATCGGCGTACCCGCGTACGTCAGCCAGGTCGGGCCGATGTGGCAGGTGTTCTTCGGCCACGAGGAGCCGGTGACAAAGTACCGCCAGGCGCGCGCCAGCGACACGCGGTTCTTCGAGCAACTGCAGGCCGAGTGCCAGGAGCGCGGTGTGTACTTCCACAACTTCAACTTCGAGCGCTTCTTTGCGAGCACCGCGCACACCAAGACCGAGGTCGACCGTAGCCTCGAGGTGATCGCCGAGAGCACCAAGATCGTGAAAGACCGGCTGAGCAAGATCCCCGCCGGGCTCTGAGTCCCGGAGGGGCGGGAGGCTGCTACGCCGCCCGCCCCGCCTGATCCGAGCGTCGGCGAAGGCGCGCGGCTCGCCTGTGCAGCGGCCGGGCGCCTTCGCCGTTCCGGGTCCGTCGTGGGTGCGCGCCTCAATGGTCGTCCGCGCAAGACGCTTGGCTTCGAGACTCCAACTGATAGGTTCGCAGCCATCGTTGCATCGACCACCTGAACCCACCACCGCTTCGTGGAGTGGAGCGACCGCGTCACGACCGCCACGCGTAGCGACACGGACGTGACCGAGGACATCAGCGTCGTGGGCGAGTTCGCGCCGGAGCGGACCGAGGTCGCACTGTCGGCGCCGATCGGCTAAATGAAGCTGGCGCCGCGGCGCTGGTACACCACGCCGGCACGGATCGAGCCGGGGCGCCGCGCGGCAGGCGCCGCCTGCGTGCCGCGGGTCAGCGCAGGCTGAGCACCCAGAATACCTGGTAGACGACGACGGCGGCGAAGACGAAGGTCATCAGCGCCGCCGCCACGGTGGCCACCACGTACACGCGCAGCTTCCAGAGCAGCAGCGCGCCGAGGCTGACGATGCCGACCTTGAAGAGCAGGGCCGGCAGCGTCCCGGCGCGCAGGAAGTAGTCCATGACGCCGTTGGACTCGGTCGCGAACCCGAGCCACATGGCGTACCGGGTGAGCGCCAGGTCGGCGACGTTCAGGATCAGTAGTTCGACCAGCAGAAGTAGCAGGAGGCGGTCGCGGGCCTCGCTGGGGCGCTTGGGCGTCTGGCGCACGCGGAAGGTGGGGCTCATCGCGGCAGCCCCCTCAGGACGATCTCGTAGGAACCGCCGGTGTGCTGGATCCAGGCGACCGTGCCGCCGCTGACGGCGACCTCCGTGACCGCGGCGTCCACGGCGGCGACGATGGAGGCGTCGCCGGAGCCCAAACGGCGCGCCATCACGCGGCTGCCGGCGGCCGTGGTCTCGCTCCACACGACGGTCTTGCCGTCGTAGGAAGGACCGTCGAGGCCGGTGATGCCGGAGGCGACGGTCTGCTGGCGGCCGCCGTCGACGTCCACGGCGGCCACCACGCCGGAACCGGCCGCACTGCTCTCCTGCCCCCACACGAGCGTGCGGCCGGAGAGCGCGAGGCCGGTGAGCTTGCCGCTGGTGAGCGAGGCTGAGACCGGTACCGCGGACAGGCCGGGTATCTCGCGCGCCTTGAACGGGCCGGTCCAGCTCTGGGCCCAGACGACAAGACCGTCGGAGACGACAGGCGCCCCGTCGCCGGCGGTGATGGGGATGAGCTGCTCCCCCCCGGCGACGTAGGAGCCCAGGATGCGCGGCTGCCCCAGCTTGACGGCCGAGCACCACACGGCCAAAGAGCCGGAGAGCGCCGGGAAGGAGCGCACGGACCCTACGTCTCCGTCCGACCAGCGGCGGCCCGTGACCGTGTCGTACACGACCAGTTCCGCCGCGACGCTCACCTGGCGCTCGGCCTCGAACCACACGGCGTACCGGTCGCTCACGGCTGGGTCCCACGTGACGCGCATGCCGGCGCCGGGCCCGAGCAGGATGAGATCGCCGTCGGTGGTGTCCATGTACTCGATGGACGCTCCGTCCTGCCAGATCAGGCGGGAGCCGTTCAGCCCGAGGCCGCTGAGCTCTTGTCCGGAGCGGGCGGCGAGCCGCCATGCGCCGTCCGTCCGCGTGGCCTGCGGGAGCTCGAACAGATAGGAGCGCTCGAGCCGGTAGCCGGCGCCGCCGAGCACTGTGCCGGCGGCGAGGACGACCAGCGACCAGATCGCCGCTCGCAGCCACGATGGGCGCCGGGCCAGGCGGTCGCCGCCGGCCGTCGCCGTGCCCGCCGCGACCTGCGGCGGTGCGGGCGGCGCGCCCCGGCCGGAAGCGGCCGGGGCAGACGGCGGAGGCGTCAGGTCGTCCGGCACAGGTGGAGGAGGTCGGCGTACACGCCGTAGGCCGTCTGCGGAACGAGAGCGTGGCGCTCGCTCACCAGCACGTCGGCCATCAGGTCGGTGTGCAGCAGCGCGCCGAGCGACTCACCGCTCACCGCGGCCAGCGCGTGCTCGATGTCGAGCTCCTCGGCGCGCAGCCGGGCACGCACGGGGCCGGCCGGCGAAGCCGCTCCGGCCGCTTCCGGCTCCCGCCACACCGACGAGACCAGCCGCAGCCGCTTGCCCTGTTCGCGCGCCCGCAGGATGCGCTCGAGCGGGATGTCGCGCGGGCTCTCGCGCTCGACGTCCGCCGGGGTGATGCCCGCTCCCATGGCAACGTTGGCGAGGGCGCAGGCCTTGCTCGCCGCGTCCCAGCCGTCCACGTCGTTGCTCGGGTCGGCCTCGGCGTAGCCCTCGGCCTGTACCTCCGCCAGCGCGTCCTCGTAGGTGCGTCCGGAGCCCATGGCGTCGACGATGAAGTTGGTCGTCGCGTTGAACACCGCCTCGAAGCCCAGCACCGCGCAGTCGGGCAGAGTGTACTCCAGGAGGCTGAAGACAGGGAGGCCGTCCATCACGGTGCTCTCGAAGCGGATGCGGCGGCCCGTGCGCGCGGCCGCCGCCTCGACCTCGGGCCAGCTCCAGGCGATGGGCCCCTTGTTGGCTGTGACCACGTCCATGCCGAGCTCGAACGCCTCGAGGACGTGAGCGGTGGCCGCCGGCCGGTAGGAGGTCTCGCCGGCGGCGACGCCGGAGAGGTCGCCCATCACCGTGAGCTCGACGAGCACGCCGGCGCCGGAGGCGGCGAGAAGCTCGGGAGCCGGCCGTGGCGGCTGCGGCAGGGTCGCGGCGCCGTCGGCCGCGGCCAGCACTTCGGCCGGCGTGAGGCCGGCCGGCTCGACCAGGCTGCCGCGGCGCGTGCCGGCCGCGCCGATCAGCACGCGCAGGCCGTGCCGCTCCTCGAGTACGCGCTCCTGCGCCGCCAGCAGCTCGCAGAGCGCCCTGGCGACGCTGCCGAAGCCGAGCAGGCAGAGCTTGACGGTCCTCGCACCCTCGGACTCCGGTTCCTCGCCGAAGCCGGCCATCGGGAGGCTCACGGCGCTCGGGGCGCCGGCCGCCGGCGCCGTCCGGCGCGCCGGCACGCCCGGAGCGCCGCTCAACGCACCGACCGGGAGAGGTCGCCGACGGCGGCGACCAGCCGCTCGAGCTCGCCCTCCGTGGTGTACGGGGTGAGCCCCACGCGCACGAGCCCGCCGCGCGTCCGCAAGCCGAGCAGCTCGACCAGCCGCTGCGCGTAGAAGTCGCCGTCCCAGGTGAACAAGCCGCGCGCTCCCAGCGCGCGGCACACCTGGCCGGCCTGGAAGCCGTCGAGCGTGAACGACACGGTGGACGTGCGGGGGCTGCCCTCCGGCGGCCCGTACAGCGTCACGCCGGGGACGCGTGCGAGCTGCTCACGCAGCCCCGTCGCCAGCGGCTGCTCGTAGGCCTCGCCGGCGAGCATGCCGGCGACGACCGCCCGGCGCCGGCCCTTCAGGCCGGCGGGCAGGCGGTCCTCCACCATGCCGAGGTGCCGCTCGCCGAGGTCGGCGATGAAGTCGACGGCCGCGGTCGTGCCGGCCATCCCCTCGTGGTTCAGCGTGCCGGTCTGCCACACGAACGGCGGGTCGGGCTCCTGCGTGCACAGCCGCACCGGGTCGAGCAGCTCCGTCGTCTCTCTGCGCGCGTACATGAGCCCGATGTGCGGGCCGAAGAACTTGTAGGCCGAGCAGATGAGGAAGTCGCAGCCGATGGTGCGGACGTCGATCGGTCCGTGCAGCGCGTAGTGCACGGCGTCGATCACCGAGAGGGCCCCGGCCTCGCGCGCCAGCGCCGCCGCGCGCGCGACGTCGTTGACGGTACCGACGGCGTTCGACGCGTAGCCGACGGCGACGACCTTGGTCTTGCCGGGCTCGACCAGCTGCTCGAACGCGTCCCAGTCGAGGGTGCAGGTCTCGAGGTCCACGGGCGCCTCGCGGACGACTGCGCCGCGCTCGGCCAGGCGCTTCCACGGGCCGCGGTTCGCCTCGTGGTCGAGCTGGGTGATCACCACTTCGTCGCCCGGGCGGATGTCGCGGGCGAGCGTGTCGCTGAGCATGAAGGCGAGCGTGGTCATGTTGGCGCCGTAGCCGACCTCGTCCCAGTCGCAGCCGAGAAGGTCGGCGCCGGCCTCTTGGGCGGCCTGGATGGCCGCGTCCGTCTCCTCGGAGGTGACGAACGCTCCGTGGACGTTGCAGTTGTGGTTCGCGAGATAGTCGGCGACCGCGTCGATGACCCGCTGCGGCGTCTGCGTGCCGCCCGGCCCGTCGAGATAGGCGGCGGGGACGCCGTCCACCATCCGCTTGAGCGCGGGGAACTGGCTGCGCACGTAGGCGACGTCGAACGGGGACATGGGCTCACCTCGGGCCGGTGGTGGCAGGGACCCAAGTGTACCGTCCCGTGCAGGAATGGCGCACATAGGGGAGGATTGGGGACGATGCCGAGCGGCGACGACAGACCAGTGAGCGAAAGCACCGTGCGGGCCGGGGACCACGACCGGGCGCTCGAGCGCGCGCTGGACCGGGAGTTCCCGGTCGTCTGCTTTGCGTGGGACGGCACGGCGGTCTCCGGTCGCGGTGACGACGCGTCGGCCGTGCGCAGCCGCCTGGAGCGGCTGACGGCGCTCGGTGTCGACATCGCCGTCATCAGCAGCGCGCACGTGCGCGAGGTGGACGAGCAGCTGCGCGCCCGGCCGGGCGTCGAGGGCCGGCTGTTCCTCTACCTCTCCCGCGGCTCCGAGGTGTACGTGGTCGGTCCGGCCGGCCCGCGGCTGCTCGAGCGGCGCACCGCGACCCCGCTCGAGGAGGAGCACCTGGCCGTCGCCGCTGAGGCCCTGCTGGAGCGGCTCACGGCGGCAGGGCTCGACGCGCGACCCGTGCCCGGCCACCTCAACCGGCGGTCCGTGGACCTGGTCCCGGACTGGACCGAGCCTCCGGGGGCGGAGGTCCAGGAGTTGCAGCGGCGCGTCGACGAGCGCCTGCGCGCCGCCGGGTTCGACGGGTTGCACGGGGTGATCGAGCTGGCCCGCGAGCTGGCCCGGGACGCGGGCCTCACCCACCCCGTGATCGGCAGCGACGTGCGCCACGTGGACATGGGCCTCACCGGGAAGAGCGACGCCATGCGCGCCGTCCTGCGCGGCCTGGTGCTGGGCCGCAAGCGGCGGCCGCAGGACCTGCTCGTGCTCGGCGACACCTTCGGCGCGGTGGCCGACGGTCAGGGCACGGACTCGGCCATGCTCATCCCGGAGTTGCGCCGCGCCGTCTACGTCAGCGTCGGCGCGGAGCCGGCGGGCGCGCCGCCGCAGGTGCTGCGCCACGGCGGCGGCCCCGTCGCCTTCCTCGACATCCTCCACGACCAGCTCGCGATGCGCGAGATCGTCGCCGTGCAGAGCTTCCCCCAGCCGACCACGGACCCCGCGTGGCGGTTCGAGGTCAAAGGGTTCGACCCGTTCCGCGAGCGCGAGGCCGAGACCTGGCTCACGGTCGCCAACGGCGAGACCGGTACCCGCGGGGCCCTCGAGGAGGGCTCCGCCATCTCCACGCCGGCCACCTTCGTCGCCGGCGTGTACGGTGACGGCACCGGCGACCCGACCTTACGCCAGCCGGTGCCGGCTCCCGACTGGACCGGGCTGCGCCTCATGGTCGCCGGCAGCGCACTCACGTTGTCCAACGGCGAGATCATCGACCACGAGCGCGTGCTGGACCTGCGCCACGGCGTGGTGTACCGGATGTGGCGGCAGCGGTTGCGCAGCGGGCGCACGGTGCGCGTGCGCACGGCGCGTTTCGCCTCGCTGGCCGACCGCCAGATCATGGCGGCCCGCGCCGAGGCCGTGCCTGAGGATTTCTCCGGGTCGCTGGTGTGGCAGAGCGCCATCGGCGTCACGCACGCCGGCGGGCCGACCAGGGAGACGGAGTTCGAGGTCATCACCGACCCGCCGGGGCTCGTCGCGAGCACGCGCGGTCGCAACGGCGGCGGGCACGCGCTCGCGGTGACGACCAACCCGGCGCCCGGCTCGCCCGTCGCGCGTACCCCACAGCAGGCGCGCGACGTGATCGGCGGCCGCCTCGAGCCCGGCGACCCAGCCACGGTGGACCGGCTCGCCGCCATCGTCTCGGCGCGCACCAAGGTACCTTCGGCGGAGGTCGCGCGCCGCGCCCTCGAGCGGGCGCGCGACGTCGGCTACGACGAGCTGCTGCTGCGGCACCGGGCAGCCTGGGAGGCCGCCTGGGACGCCGCCGACCTGCGCGTCGACGGCGACGCCGACGACCAGCACGCCCTGCGCTTCGCCATCTACCACATGATCAGCACGGCTCATCCGGGCAAGGACACCGTCTCCATCGGCGCCCGGGGGCTGGGTGGCATGTCGTACTTCCTGCACGTCTTCTGGGACACCGAGATCTTCGTGCTGCCGTTCTTCATCTACACGCAGCCGGAGACCGCGCTCACCATGCTGAAGTACCGCTACCGCAACCTCCCGGGCGCACGCGAGAAGGCGGCGCACATGGGTTTCAAGGGCGCGCTGTACCCCTGGGAGTCGGCGGACAAGGGCGTCGAGACCACGCCGCCCTACGGCTACGGACCCGCCGGCGAGAAGGTCCCCATCCTCTCCGGCCTCATGGAGCACCACATCTCGGCGGACGTGGCCTGGGCGGTCTGGGAGTACTGGAAGGCGACCGGCGACGACGGGTTCATGGCCTCGATGGGTGTGGAGATGCTGCTGGAGACGGCGCGGTTCTGGGTGTCGCGCGCCGCGCGCGACGACGAGGGCACGTACCACGTCAACGTCGTCGTCGGCCCCGACGAGTACCACGAGGGCGTCGACGACAACGCGTATACCAACGTGCTCGCGCGCTGGAACATCAAGCGCGCGCTTGACGTGCTCTCCTGGCTCAAGGAGGTCGACGCCGAGTACGCTGAGACGCTCACCGAGCGCCTTGAGCTCTCCGTGACGGAGCTGTCCGGCTGGCGCAAGGTCATGGACGGCTACGCGACGGGGTACGACCCGGAGACGCTACTCTTCGAGCAGTTCGCCGGGTTCTACGACATGGCCGACGTGCCCGTCGAGAAGCTCCGCCCGCGGCCGATGGCCGCCGACCTGCTGCTCGGCCGCGACGTGACGCTGGTGAGCAAGGTGGTCAAGCAGGCCGACGTCGTGATGCTCTGCCACGTGCTGGCCGACGAGATCGACGAGGTCACGACGCGCGCCAATTACGACTACTACGAGCCCATCACCTGCCACGGCAGCTCGCTGAGCCCGGGCATCCACGCGGCCGTGGCGGCGCGGCTGCACGACGTAGCCGAGGCGACGGACTACTTCAAGATGGCCGCGGCGATCGACCTCGCCGACAACATGGGCAACGCGGCCGCCGGCCTGCACATGGCCACCATGGGTGGCCTGTGGCAGGCGGCCGTGATGGGGTTCTGCGGCGTCCAGCGCCGCGGCGAGGCGCTGCGCTTCGACCCGCAACTGCCGAAGGCCTGGAAGCGGGTCCGCATGCCCCTGCGTTTCCGCGGCGCGCGGCTGGCCCTCGACATCCGCGCGCGGAGGGGCGGCGTCGACGTGGGTATAACCGTCAAGGAGGCGCCGGTGACACTGCAACTCGACGGAGTGGACCGCGAGCTGCCGGTCGGTACGTACACGATGCGCCGCAAGGATGGAGCACTCTGGCAGGTGGACGCAGGATGACGCTGCTCATAGCCGTAGCCGACGCTGAGGCCGACCGCGAGGTCGTAGCCAGCGCCCGCGCGCTCGCCGCGGCCGCCCGCTGGGACGTGCGCGCGGTGCACGTGCGCGAGCCGGGCGTCCAGGAGCCCGGCAGCGCCGACCTCGAGGGTCTGGACCTCACCGCCGTCGATGGCGACCCGGTCGAGGCCTTGAGCCGGCTGGTCGGCGGGACCGCGGTGGACGCCGTCGCCTTCGGCCTCAGCTGCTCGTGCGGCGACGGTCCGGCCGAGTCTGGCATGGGACACGTGGCGGAGGCGCTGCTCAACGGCCACGTGGCGCCGGTGCTGCTGGTGCGCCCCGGCATGCGCTCCGTCACCAGACTCAAGCGCCTGGTCGTCCCGCTCGAGGGCAGCCCCTCGGTCTCGTCCGCGATGCGTGCCGCCGACGACGCGCTCTGCGCGCGGGGTCGAGAGATCGTCATGCTGCACGTCGTCACCGGAGACACGCCCACGGAGATCGGCAGCATGCCGGCGCCACGCATGACGGACCAGGAGCACTACGAGTGGACGGCGTGGCAGGACGAGTTCACCATGCGCTTCTCGACGTGCCCCGAGGGTGGGCGGCACCGGGTGGCGGTCCGGGTCGGCGAGCCGGCTGCCGTTATCGCCGAGGAGGCCGAGAAGAACGGCGCCGAGCTCATCGTGCTCTCGTGGAACGGGAGCTTTGAGAGCGGGCACGGCGCCGTGATCAGAGAGCTCCTCGTCACGGCGCCGTGCCCGATTCTCCTCGTCCCCAGCGACCCGCAGCAGGCCGCCTGGCGTCCACTCGGCCGGGTCGCCGCTCCCAACGGGCGCGGCCACCTGGTCCTCTCCCGCGCTCTCTTGGTATGCAACCCCTGGACGGCTGTACGCATCCATTCGTGGTACGAGGGTGCCGATACTGTCGGTGAGGGGTGCGTCCAAGCGATCCGGAGGGCTCGACGACGTCCATGACTCGAACCGAACGTCTCGAAGAAGACTCAGAAGAGTCGCGCGCAGCACCACGAGCGCCTCGACGGGTCGGGCTATCCGGACGGGTTCAAGGGCGACGAGATCCTGCAGGAGGCGAAGATCCTCGCCGTGGCCGACGTGGTCGAGGCCATGGCCTCCCATCGGCCGTACCGGCCCGGCCTCGGCCTGGACGCGGCGCTGGACGAGGTGCGCACCGGCGCCGGCGTCAAGTACGCCGCGGCGGTCGTCGAGGCGTGCGAGCGGCTCTTCGCTGAGGGGTTCGCCTTCCCCGAGGAGTGACGGTCGACCGGTTGCCGGCCACTCGTGGCGCCGCCGGATTGACTTTGCTCGCGATCCCTTGACAGACTCCCCGTATGGGGTGCTCGGCGGTGGGGATCGCGAGGGGCGCGCTCGCCGCCGGCGGGCTGGTCGGGGTCGTCGTTCTCACCCTCATCGCCGTCATAGCCGGCCCTGCCGCGGCCGCCGATCTTCCGATCCGGATCGACACGGCGTCGACGCTGGCTCAGCAGTTCGGGTACGCGCCCGGCTACCCGCTCAACATCCCGTCGTTCGACGCGCACAACCGGCCGTACGTCCGCAGCCGGACGGCGTCGCAGCACGTCACACGGTCGGTGCTGGACCTGGGCGACGACGGGCGCTGGGTCGCGGCGTCGCTGCTCAAGGCCGTCCGCGCCGCGTTCCCCACCTTCACAAGCACCGTCAACGCCGGCGGCTATGTCAGCGAGCGGGTCGAGATCGACGCTCACGGCCGGGCGTACTCCCTGGTCGAGATCAGGGTGCGAGGCGGCCGCTACTACAACGTCCTTCTGTACTCGCTGGACGGTTGCCGTACCTGGAGGCTCGTCCTGTTGCCGTTCGGCGGCCGCCGCAGCATCTATGACGGACGCGACAACGGCACGGCCGAGATGGAACAGTACGCGGGATGGAATGTAGGGCAGGGGCCGCCGCTCGTCGCCGTCTGGCGGCCCGTCTCGGACTGGTCCGGCTCGCGAGCGTCCCGCAACCTCCTGTACGTGATCAAGCCGTACTTCAGCGGGAGGCGCCTGCGGCTGCCCAGTCCCGCGCTGGTGAGCCGGCGCTTCCTCGGCCAGACGTACGGCGCCGGCGGCTCGTCGTTCGCCGCTTCGACGGCCCGCACGTCCTTCATCGTCTGGCCCGAGGTGGCCCGCAGCGGGCAGCGCGGTGCGCCGACGTTCGCGTGCTCCTTCGACCACGTGTCGCGGAGCTTTGGCAAGCACGTGCTGCTGGCCCTGGCCGCCCCGCGCAACGACGACCACGACGACCCCGGGATCGTGCGGGACGGCGACGGCTACCTGCACGTGGTGACCGGCGCGCACCACGCGCCCTTTCTGTACGTGCACAGCGTGAGGCCGTTCGACGCCACCGCATGGTCGGCTCCGGAGCAGATCCTGACGGGAGGCTACGCACCGGCCGGAGTCGAACTGCCGGGCGCCGCGAAGCAGGCGTACGTGTCGCTCGCCTGTCTTCCCGACGACAGTCTCGTCGCCGTCTTCCGCCAGACACGTTGCGGCGTCGACCTCGACTTCGGTGGCGAGGAGTACGACGCGCTGTGCTGCCAGCGCCGGGCGCCCGAGGGCGAGTGGAGTGACGCCGAGCGCATCGTCTGCTGCGCCGACCGCGCCGGGTACGCGAACTACCACCAGAAACTCACCGTGGACCGTCTCGGCCGGCTCTACCTCTCGCTCAGCTACTTCAGCCCGGTGGACCAGCCGCCCGGTGAGCGCTCCGCCCATCGCTTCACGCACCGCATGGTGCTGATCTCCAAGGACGGCGGGTCCGGGTGGGACTTCGCCACGGACCAGGACTACGTGGACGGGATGGCGCCGACGGGCCCGTGAGGGCACCGGCGCCCGCGCCGTCAGGCCTCCTGGGCCTCCCGCTGCGTCTCGGGCGGAGCCGGCCGCGGCGCGTCGTTCACCACCACGGCGGGCTTCTTGCCGAAGGCCCAGATCAGAGCGACCCCGATGACCATGCTGACGATGCTCACCCACTGCGGCTGCGTGAGGTGCCAGAACCAGATGGGGTTGCGCCGCACGAACTCGACCAGCAGGCGCTCGACACCCGAGAGGACCAGGAACCAGCCGAAGGTCCACCAGCCGGACTTGTCGTAGCGCGTGGCCAGCCGCCAGAGGATCCACACCACGAAGCTCATGGCGATGATCTCGTAGATGGGGGTGGGCTGGACGCGCACGCCGGGCGGGGTGGGCACGGTGCCGTGCGGGTAGCCCATGGCCCAGGGCAGCGTGCTGACCTTACCGTAGTCGCCGTCGCCGGCGAGCTGGCAGCCGATGCGGCCGATGGCGTAGCCCATGGCCGTGGCAGGGGCCATGGCATTGGCGATGACGTCGAGCGGGTAGCGGCGGACCAGCGTCCAGCCCACGACGCCGATGAAGCCGCCGATGAGGCCGCCGTACCAGACGAACCCGGCGCCGCCGAAGGCCACGTGCCAGAAGTCCGCCTTGATCGAGGCGTAGTTCTCGATGAGGTAGTAGATGCGGGCGACGACGAAGCCGCCGACGCCCGCCACGACGATGAGCTCGTAAGCGAATTCATCGGGCACGCCGCGGCGGCGCAAAAGCGGCCGCACGATGGTGATGCCGGGCACGATGAGCGCCAACGCGGCCATGAGGCCGAAGCTGTAGAAGCGGAAGTTCCCTATCTCGAAGAGGATCGGTCGCATAGCGTCACGCCAGTGTAGGAGTGTTCCCCGCGGGTGGCTACCTGCGCGCTGGCGGGCCGGCGGCAGCGCCGCCCGCCAGCTCCTGTACGAGCGCCGGCTCCACGCAGCCGTTGTACGGCGAGACGGCGTTCGCGGCGCCGGCGGCGGCGGCCAGGCGAAGCGCAGCGACCACGCCCTCGCCGCGCTGCAGCGCCAACGTGAGTCCGGCCGAGAAGCAATCGCCCGAGCCGACGGGGTTCACGGCCCTCACCGGCGGCGTGGTGACCCGCCACTCCTCGCCGCCGAGCACGGCGGCCGCTCCGGCGGCGCCCAGGGTGAGCACGGCCGCGGCGGCTCCCGCGCCGCACAGCCGCCGCGCCAGCTCGAGCCCCTCGACCACCAGCTCGTCCGGCGAGGCCGCGCCCTCGTCGTCGCAGTGCGTGCCCCTCGTGCCGACGGCGCTGCAGGCCTCGGCGACGTTGACCTTGACGAGGTCCGGGTGCTCATCCAGGGCGCCGGCCAGCTGTGCGCCGGTGGCGTCGATCAGCACTCTGTAGCCGGCGCCGCGGGCGGCGCGGAGCAGCGCGGCGTAGAACCCCGGCGACACGCCCGGCGGCGCCGCGCCGGTGACGACGGCCCACTCGCCGGGGGCGGCCGGGCGCCGGCCGGCCAGTTCCGCGAGCGCCCGCTCGGCGCTCGTGCTCACGGCCGGCCCTGCCTCGTACAGGCGTGTGACGGAGCCGTCGTCCGCGAGCACGACGGTCGAAGTGCGTGCTTCGCCCTCCGTCACGACCGCCTCGAGCGGGAGCCCCTCGTCGCGCGCCAGCTCGACGATCAGCGCTCCCGTGCGCCCGGCGGCGAAGCCCGTGAGCAGCCCTTCTCCGCCGAGCGCCTTGGTCGCGCGCAGCACGTTGGCGCCCTTGCCGCCGGCTTGCGTGCGCAGCTCGCGGCAGCGGCTCATCCCGCCGGGCCGCACCCTGTCGGTGGCGAGTATCCGGTCGACCGCGAGGTTGGGGCAGAAGACGAGGGTCATAGGGCCCATGCTACACGGCGGCCCGGACCCGGCGCGTGACGGCGGTATGATGGCCGCGTCGTCGGGCAGGGGGACATGCACGCAGAGGCGGTCAGGGGGAGCGCGACCAGGCGGAGCGGCGTGCGCCGCGCCGGAGCGCTCGTCGCGACTCTCGCGGCGTGCGTCACACTCTCGTTCCTGCTCGGCTCCTGCGGGCTGCCGGGTGGCTCGGACGACCCAGGCGCGGCTACGGACGGGGTGCGCACGCTCGAGCTCGCGCGCCACCAGTTCGCGCGGGCCGCGACCGCGCTGCGCGCCGGCGACCGCGCCGGCTTCCTCCAGTGGCTCCCCGGCGACGCCACCGCGTCGTCGGCAGCGGCCCGACGTGGTCTCGCCCAAGTCTACGACACGCTCTCGGGACTACCGTGGCGGACGTTCACCTTCGCCGTCACGCCGCTCGACGGGGCGCCCGGCGTCTACCGCGTCGTCGGCAGCGGGCAGATCGGCGACGCGGGACCGGCGGACCGGCTCGCGGTGGTCAGGTATCTGGCGCTCACAGACGCCGCGGACGCCGCGGTAGTGGCCGGCGACCGCACCCCGGAGGACCTGCGACGCCGGTACCTGATGGCGCTGCACGACCCCGTCGTGCTGCAGCGCCCCGGCTTCATCGTCCTCGCCGACCGCTGGGCGCGCGGCCGGGCAAGGACCGTGCTGACCGCCGCCGTCCGCGCCCGGCCGCGCCTCGTC
>CAVOMB010000078.1:0-6737 GCA_963696935.1 uncultured Thermoleophilia bacterium
GTTATGTCTGGCGCCTGGACTACGAGTACGTATTGCTGGTGATCGGCCTCGAACTCCAACAAGGAGACCGGGCATCGTCTATGTGCGCTCGACCGGGACCAACCAGCGACGGCGAGTCGGTGCTCGACTATGCGCGCTGGGTGATGGTGCGGAAGCGCGACAAGGATGCGCGCCGGTCGGCCGGAGGTCGTGCCGAACCTGCCGAAATCCGTGTCGATCCCGCCGACCTCGGCAAGGCCGCGCCCAAATCGACGTCGCCGCCTATGATACGGCGCTTTCAGGCTCGCCCAATTTCTGGGCCGATTACGAGGTGGGCGAGAAGATCGACCATATCGACGGCATGACCGTCGAAGAGGCCGAGCACCAGATCGCCACGCGCCTGTACCAGAACAATTCCAAGGTGCATTTCAATCAATATTACGAAGCGCAGGGCCGCTTCGGCAAGCGCATCATCTATGGCGGCCATGTGATCTCGCTGGCGCGCGCGCTGTCGTTCAACGGGCTCGAGAACGCCTTCCACATCGCGGCGGTGAATGGCGGGCGCCACGTCAATCCGCTGTTTGCCGGCGGCACGGTGTTCGCGTGGAGCGAGGTGCTGGACAAGGCGGAAATCCCCGGCCGCAGCGACATCGGCGCGCTGCGCCTGCGCCTCGTCGCGACCAAGGACAGGCCGGCGCGGATTTCCCGCTGACCGGCGCGGACGGAAAGCCGGACCCGGCCGTGCTGCTCGATCTCGATTATTGGGCCGTGCTGCCGAGATAGCAGGCTCTTCGTATCGCGGCGTTTTTTCTTTCTCTCGGGCCGGGCGGCGGCGACGCCGTTGAGCGCCATCTCCCGTCTTAAGCAAATTCGGGCGATTTGCTTGTTCGGCGCTACAACTGTGCCTAGACTGTCTGCGTTCTTCGCCATGAGCGAAAGTCGAGACGGCGCATGTGAATGGGCCGCCGCCGCAGTTTCGAGTCGCAAGAGGTGTCTCCGAGCCCTTCCGCGAGCGCCACTGCCGATGCCACGGCCGATGCGACGACCTCGGCCGACACCGCCGGCGCCACAGACGACGGGCTCACCGCTCGCCTCGTCGCCGGCCCGTCCGACGCCGTCCTGCCTCTGCCGCGGCTCGCCGTCTCCGGACGCGTGCGCGAGGGGAGCCCGGCCGGCGGCGCCGCCGCGGCCGCGATGCTCCAGGTGATCACGGCGCTGCCCAATTCCTACCGGCGCCAGCTGGCCGCAGTGGAACAGGACGGCGGCCAGATCACCCTGCGCTTCGCCGGCGGCCCGGTCGCCACCTGGGGCGACGCGCAGCGGACCCTGGCCAAGACGGTCGCCCTGCGCACCGTGCTTGCCGAGTACCAGAAGGCGGGCAAGACCTGTACGCAGATCGACGTCTCCATCCCGGACCGCACGCTGGCCAAGCCGGTGCTCAAGTGACGGGCGGCATTCCAGTAGTGGTTGAGGCAGTGCTCAAGCCGAGGTCGAGCCGCCTGTTTTGGGCCGGTATGCAGGCAAGTTGTTTGACACCCCCGAGGGGCGTGGGTAAGGTAGGGCGGAGGTCGGGTGTCCAGCTTCGCCCGGCCGTTTCAGTAGGTTAAGAATCCCTGCAAACAGGGTGGTTCCTCAGGACTCATGCAGAACACAGGAGTAACACTCAGGCGGGGCTTGAGGGTTCGCCAGACGTCTCGACGGCGAGTCTCGACCAGCACAGGAGGGTCAGAACGATGATCGACGCGTCCGCGAACTATCTCGCCGTCATCAAGGTGGTGGGTGTCGGCGGCGGCGGCACCAACGCCGTCAATCGCATGGTCGACGCCGGCCTCCGCGGGGTCGAGTTCATCGCCGTCAACACCGACGCCCAGGCGCTGCAGATGTGCGACGCCGACGTCAAGATCCACATCGGCAGCAAGATCACCCGGGGCCTCGGCGCCGGCGCCAACCCCGCCATCGGCTACCAGGCCGCCATGGAGAGCAAGGACGAGTTGCGGGACGCGCTCAAGGGCGCGGACATGGTCTTCGTCACCGCAGGCAAGGGCGGCGGCACCGGCACCGGGGCCGCCCCGGTCATCGCCGAGCTGGCCAAGGAGCTCTCGGCGCCTCACCGTCGGCGTCGTCACCCGGCCGTTCGCGTTCGAGGGCAAGCGCCGCGCCCGCCAGGCCTCCGACGGCATCCAGAGCCTGCGCGACAAGGTCGACACGCTCATCGTCATCCCGAACGACCGGCTGCTGCAGGTGGTCGAGCGGCGCACCTCCGTCATCGACGCCTTCAAGGTCGCCGACGACGTGCTGCGCCAGGGCGTGCAGGGCATCACCGACCTCATCACGGTGCCCGGCCTGATCAACCTCGACTTCGCCGACGTGCGCACGATCATGAAGGACGCCGGTTCGGCGCTCATGGGCATCGGCGTGGCCGGCGGCGAGAACCGCGCCGTCGAGGCTGCGCGGGCGGCGGTCAGCTCGCCGCTGCTCGAGGCCAGCGTCGAGGGCGCCCGTGGCATCCTGCTCAACATCACCGGCGGCAACGACCTCGGGCTCTTCGAGATCAACGAGGCCGCGGAGATCATCAGCAGCGCGGCCGACGCCGACTGCAACATCATCTTCGGCGCCGTCATCGACCCGTCGCTGGGCGACGAGGTGCGCGTGACCGTCATCGCGACCGGGTTCGACCGCCCGGTGGACGGCCAGCAGCCCGTCCGCCAGGAGGCCGCCCCCGAGCGCGAGCCCAAGGGCACGCCGCTGTTCGCGGAAGAGAGCAAGCCGCGGTTCGACGTGGACGACGACGTCCTCGACATCCCGAGCTTCCTCAAGGACCGCTGAGACCGCTGGACGCCTGCGGCACTCCGAGCCGAGCGTCTCTCTGCGCGGCCGCAAGTTGCGGCGCCTGCGTGGGTCCGATACGCTCTACCGCCGTTGCCGGCAAGCTGAGGTAGTGAACCACTCGTGACGCAGACCATCACATGGGTCATCTGGGTAGCGGCCATCGCCATCGCGATGTACGCCGCCTTCGTGCGCCGCAACAACTGGCTCATCCTCGCGATGATGGCCGTGCTCGTGGCCGCCTCTGTGTACTGGATCGTCCCGCCGGGCACCAAGACGAAGCTCGGCCTGGACCTCCAGGGCGGTCTGCAGGTGGTCTACATGGCGAAGACCGCGACCGGCGCCCAGCCGACGGGCCAGCAACTGGACCAGACCGTCACCATCCTGGACAAGCGCGTCAACAGCCTGGGCGTCACCGAGTCGCAGATCCAGCGGCAGGGCACCGACCAGATCTCCGTGGCCCTCCCCGGCATCACGAACGTACAGCAGGCCCTCGACAAGATCGGCAAGACGGCCCAGCTCCAGTTCTTCAGGGACGACTCCACCTCCCGGCCGGTCGGACCGGTCGCCACCAAGGAGGCCGCCCTCAAGGAGCTGAAGCGCCAGGGCGCCAGCGCAGCGGAGATCGCCGCGCTCTCCAAGGAGGGCACCACCGACAAGTACACCCTGGTGAGCGCGCCGCCGAACACCACCGGCAACACTGCCGAGGAATGGTACGTGTACACCATGCCGCCGGCGATGAAGGGCGACGCCGTCAAGAGCGCCACCGCCGGGTTCGGCCAGGACGGCAATCCCAACGTCAGCATGGATTTCACAGGTGACGGCAGCAAGACGTTCCAGGAGATCACCCGCGAGCTGTACCGCACAGGCCTGCTGAAGCAGACGCCGCAGACCTTCTCCATCGTGTACGACAACATCCTGATCTCGGACCCGATGATCGACTACACCAAGCCCGACCTTCGTGACGGCATCAGCGGCAGCGCCGAGATCAGCGGCAGCATGACCACGGCGGAGGCCAAAGACCTGGCCTTCTTCCTCAACCTCGGCGCGCTGCCGGTCAGGCTGGACATCGCCTACCAGCAGGAGGTCTCGGCCACCCTCGGCAAGGACTCCCTCAACCAGGGCCTTATCGCAGGAGCCATCGGCCTCGGCATCGTCCTGCTCTACATGCTGCTCTACTACCGGTTCCTCGGTCTCGTCGCGGATCTCGCGCTCATCGTGTACGCGATCCTCCTCTGGGGCTTGTTCAACCTGATCCCCGTGACGCTCACGCTGCCGGGCATCGCCGGCATGATCCTCACCATCGGTGTGGCCGCCGATGCCAACGTCGTCATCTTCGAACGCATCAAGGAAGAGGTGCGCCGCGGCAAGACCGTGCGTTCCGCAGTCAGCTCCGGGTACGCCCGCGGCTTCCGCACCATCCTCGACGCCAACGTGCTCACGATGCTCACGGCGCTCGTGCTGTTCCTGTTCGCCACGGCCGGCCCCAAGGGCTTCGCCTTCACGCTCATCGTCGGCGTCATCGTCAGCATGCTCACCGCGGTGCTCTTCACCCGAGCCATGCTGGGCGTGCTGGCCGGGTTCGCCTTCTTCAACAAGCCGTCGTTCATGGGCGTCAAGGCCGGCCAGATCGACATCGAGACGGCCGTCATGGGCGACACGCGTTCGGCCGTCTCGCGCCGCCGCCGCACCGCGCCGGCGGGCGAAGCCGCCCCGGCGTCCGCCAGCGAGCCGGCCACCGCCGACGGCCCCTCCGCGTCCGCCAAGGGCGGCCAGCGCGGACAGGCCGGCCGCCGCACGTCCACCAGCCGCAAGCGCAAGAAGCGGAGATGACAGGGTGAAGTTCTTCCGCGGCATCTACTCGTTCGACTACATGGGCCACAAGATGTGGTGGTTCATCATCTCCGGCATCATCATCATCGCCGGCCTCGCGAGCCTGTTCATCAGGGGCGGCGGCAACCCGGTGCAGGGCCTCAACTACGGCTTGGAGTTCAAAGAAGGTACGCGCATCTCCGCGGTCTTCGAGCAGAGCCCCGCTCTGTCCGAGGTACGCGACATCGTCTCGCAGGCGGGCTACACCGACGCGCAGATCCAGCAGACGGGCAGCGAGACGGGGCAGGCGGGCTTCCAGATCCAGACGCAGGTGCTGAGCTCCGACCAGCAGGCCGAGCTCAAGCAGGCGCTGGACGACAAGTTCCAGCTGGCCTCGGGCAGCGGCAGCTGGAGTCTGGAGACGGTGAGCGCGTCCTTCGGCAAGCAGGTGATCAGCTCTTCGCTCAAGGCCGTCGCCCTCGCGCTCGTGCTGATCCTGATCTACGTCACGTTCCGCTTCCAGTGGAAGTTCGCCATCGGGGCCATCTCGGCCGAGATCCACGACCTCCTCATCGTGGTGGGCGTCTACGCTCTCACGGGCAGGGAGGTGACGACGGCCACCATCGCCGCCGTGCTCACCATCCTCGGCTACTCCCTCTACGACACGGTCATCATCTACGACCGCATCCGCGAGAACGAGCCGCGCTTCAACCGCATCCCCTACGGCGACATGGTCAACCTGTCGATCTGGGAGACTCTGACGCGGTCGATCAACACCTCGTTGCTCACCCTGCTGCCGGTCGTCTGCCTGCTGCTGTTCGGGGGCAGCACGCTGCAGGACTTCGCCTTCGCGCTGCTGGTGGGCATCCTCTCCGGCGCCTACTCCTCGATCTTCATCGCGAGCCCGGTGCTCACGGCGCTCAAGGAGCGCGAGCCGCAGTACAAGAAGCTCAAGTCGCAGGCGCGCGCCGACCAGGCCTGACGGCCAGCGCCACCCGCTGCCGTCCCGGGGCGAACCCTCCAGTCGCACTTCAGGCCGCCTCGAGCGGGGCTGGAGTCGTTGCGCACATCGTTCAGCCTAGCCTAGAGCGTGATAGGCGAATCTCCCGAACCTCCCGGACCAACCCTTTACTTCCCGCGGCCGAGAGCCTAGCGTCGCAGCCACGTTCCGCCCGGGGCGTCTGCGTAATCACCGCACTGCAGGTAGGGGAATCCGTGGCCTTGCCCTGCCGTGCCTGCCGGGGGAGGTAGCGCCGTGATGCGTCGTGTCGTCGAGCCGCATGAGAAGTGCGCCCGTAAGTCGCGGCTGCGCGTATCCGCCGTGCGGGTCGACCGGCCACCGGTACTCGAGCTGGAGGGTGAGTTCGACGTCGACATGTAAGTATACTAACTGAGCCAAGCAAACAAAACAATACAAAACCATTGCCAGTAAATAAACAAAAACATCACCAATTGCTGACTTGGCGGCGCCGCGGGCACTGGCCGGGCGAACCCTTCAGCGAATCCAGCATGGCGGCACATCGGGGGTCGGAGGAAAGGCGCGCAGGCGTTGTTCCAGCAGATGCGCGCCGAATCGAAACGCTTGAGATCGATAAAGTTTTTCGCGAGCGACAGAAAATCTTGCAACTACCCCTGCACCGAAGCCGGCATCGCCGCGACAAGTCGGCCACTTCGGCGTCGTCGAGAAACAGCCACATGTTGAACAGACCATGAAATCCCAGTGGTCTGCCCTGCGGATAGGTGGTCTCGAATGAAAAGCGATCCGCCACCTCGGGGGCGTGGAAACGGACGCCGGTAGCGGGATTCCAGCAAGGGCCGGCCCGGTGCCATCAATCCTGCACTTGCACTTGTCACGCCCAATCCTCGCTGCGATCCCAACTCGGCGGCCCGAAGGCTGTTGGCTGCCGTAACCTCCATGGCAACCAGCTGATTTCCATCGATTTTTTCGAATAAATCTCCCGGATCCTGTCAAGAAACTTGGCTCCCGCCACCCAATCCTGACGAATCGATTGGGAGCCAAACAACGCACGGCGTGTTCAGACGTCATGTCAAATTGGAGCGGTTGTATCCAGGTTTCGAATTGTTGTGGTGGCAGCTCATCGCGACAGCCGAGGTATCGT
>CAVOMB010000079.1:0-19673 GCA_963696935.1 uncultured Thermoleophilia bacterium
CGCGGCAAGGTGCGGCGGCGTGGTGCGCGCGTTGCCGGTGTTGCCGACGTAGCCGAGGATCTGAACCCGGCGGTCACCGACGAGCCTTCCATGATGCCCGCGGCGTACCGCATGAGGTGAGCGTAGTAGAAGTAGTCGCCCTCGGCATTGACCAGGTGGAACGAGTTGCCGCCGAGATCTGGCTGGTAGCGCAGCTCGGCGATCGTGCCGTCCTGTACGGCGACCAGCGGCGTCCCGCGTCGGGCGAAGATGTCGTTGCCGGTGTGGCCGCCGCCGACCGTGCGCGGCGCCGAAGTGGTCCCGGTACCACACGGGGCCGTCCACCGGGAACACGGCCCCGGGGAACGACATCAGGTCACCGTGTTGCGCGGCCGGCTTGCGCATCTTGCCGGGGCGGAAGGAGTCGGAGGTAGGACCCGCCGCCGTTGCCGCCTCCGCCGGACGAATTCGCCCGAGCCGACGGCCGAGTCGCCCGAGCCACCGGAGTTCGTCGGCGGCGGAGCTGCCGCCGGCGGAGTCGGCGCTCGACGAAGTCGCCGCTGAGTCCCCGATGATTCGGCGCGCGCGCAGGGTCGGCAGCAGCCCCGCCGCCGTGTCCTGGTCGGCGCACGCGGCCGCGGACCCCACGATGACGTCGCCGCCCTCCGCGAGGCCTTCGAGCGACACGGGAGTGCAGGTGCAGGCCGGTGACCTCGGCCTCGATCGCCGCCTCGTCCGACCTCGCGCGTCTCGAGCGCGGTCAGGACGCCGACGCCCGGGATGGTGAGCGGCAGAGACTCGACGTCCACATCCAGACCGTGGACCTTGAGCCCCGTGATCCGGGAGACGTCGACGCCGCCGGAGACGTCCGTCCTGGTCGCGGCCGCGTCAGCGATCAGGTCCATCCCTTCGGCCGTGATGAGGCCGTCGAGCAGGTTGAGCATGCGCGACGGAGACGGTCGCAGTCGAGAACAGGGCGCCGTCTCTCACGGTCGACGACACAGTCGCCGTGCCGTCCTCCCACGTCACGACCGAGAGGATACCCCGCGTGTCGGACGACTCCTCGTTGTCGCTGCGGGACGAGAGCACCGCCACGGAGCCGCGGGTCTGCTCGCCGACCAGAGCCAGCGACGCTCGCGCATAGGGCGTCGGGAGCGAGACGGCGCGGGCGGCGAAGTATGCCGACAGAGCCACGACCGCGAAGAACACGACCAGCGCCACGAGCCGCAGTCGTCCCCGCCGGCGGGCCAGCTTCTTCTTGGCGCGCTGCCGCCGGCGTTCGTACTCAGCGTCGCGCCACTCCCAATCCTGGATCCCTCTTCGCCCGCCTTCGATCACCCGGAAGCCTCCCAGACATCCCCTCACAACCCGTCCGCGACGCGGACGAAGTCCTCGCGGAAAGCATCAGGGCCCCACGTGTGCGAGGCGTGAGGAGCGAATGAGGCGGCGGAGAGAGTGAGGTGAACGGCGGACGAGTGTCCGGTCAGCCCACGATGGCGTCGTACGCGGCGCGCCAGTCCGAGAAGTCCGCGAAGACGTGATCCGGCGCATACGCCGCCAGCTCGTCCACGGTGTGCCGGCCGGTAGCCACGGCGATGGCCGTGACGCCCAGCGAGGCGCCGCACTCCACGTCGGCCGGCGTGTCGCCGATGACGACGACGTCCTTGCCGGCGTAGCGCCGACCGTCCAGCGCCTCGGCCCGCGCCACGGCGACGGCCGGCAGGTCGGCGCGCAGCGCCGAGTCGGAGCCGAAGGCGCCGACCTTGAAGAGCGGGTACAGGCCCGTCGGCTCGAGCTTGAGACGGGCCCCCTCCACCACGTTGCCGGTCAGCAGGCCGACGAGCGCGCGGCGGTCCGCGGCGAGCGCCACCACCAGCTCGTGGATGCCCGGCAGCGTCTCGACCTCGACGCGGCTGATCTCACCGCGCAGGAGCTCGACGTACTTGGCGATGCAGTCTTCGACCAGCCCGTCGAGCGACTCGGCCTGCTCCCCCGCTCCCCACAGCTCGGCAAGGTCCCGGATGATGCCCGGGTCGGTCCTGCCGTGGAACGAGTAGTCGCCCAGCTCGCCCTGCACGCCGTAGACGTCCTTGATCGCGCGCAGGATGGCTCGCCCGCCGGCGCCGTGAGCGTCGACGAGCGTGCAGTCGATGTCGAACAGGATGAGGCGGTCGGGCATGCGCCCGAGTATACCGGGAGGGCCGGCGCCGCTACGGCCGCCGGCCCTGCAAGAGAGCGTCAGGCGTGCCTCAGGCCGGCCTCACCCACCGCCGCTGGGCGGGTTGCCACCGTGGCAGGGGCAGCTCGCCGGCTGCCCGAACCCGTTCAGGTGGCAGGCGTCGCACTGCAGCGGGACCTCGCCGGTCGGAACGTGCTCACCCTCCTGCGGGTGCGAGAACTTGCTCGGGTTCCAGTTCTGGATGGTGTGGCAATCGACGCAGCTGGTCAGGCCGTTGTGGTGGTCGCCGTGGCAGTTGATGCAGCCGCCGGGCTTCACGGCGACGCCCTTCGTGTGGCAGGTCTCGCACGAGACCTGGCCGTGCTTGCCGGTGAGCGCACCGCCGGGGTGTGGGCCGCCGCCCTTGCCGCCGGTCCAGCTCAGGATGCTGTGGCAATCGACGCAGGGACCACGGTCGCCATGCGGCGGCTGATGGCAATAGGCGCAGTCCTTGGTGCCGTTGTTGTGGCACTTGAAGCACGAGTACATCGAGTTCGCCGGAGGGGCAGTGACCCCCGGAGCTCCGGCGTGCACGAGCGACGCGTGGCAGGAGATGCAGAGCTGCTTGGCGTGGCCGGCGCTGCCGTGCTGGAACTTGACCGGCGCCGGCTGGCCCAGCGAGATTGTCTTGCTGGTCTGGCCGCTGGTGTGACAGCCGCTCCGCTCGCAGGCGGAGTTGGGGATGTGGCGCGTGACCTTTATCGGCTTCTTGGAGACGCCGGTAAAGTGCACCCAGACCTCGCGCGACGCCGCCATCTTGGTCTTGATGAAGTTCACCGGCCCGGGCGCGATGTGGCACTGCACGCAGTCCGCGTGCTTGTGCGTCGACTTCGCCCACGTGTCACGGTACGGCCACATCTCGTGGCAGTCCGTACCACAGAACTTGTTGCTCTCGGTGAACTTCGCGGCGACGGCGCTGCCACCGATGAAGAGGATCACGAGCACTCCGACGACGATGGCGATGCGCTTCCACCAGCGTTGCCACCAGGACCGTTTCGGCGCGGCCGCAGAGTCGTCCCCCACCCCAGACTCCTTTTGCGAGGTTCCCCGTGCTCCTCCGCTAGCCTACAGCCTCTCCGCGGCCGGATGTCGCGTTGCTCACCAGGATCTCACGCAGCGGCGCCGTCCACGCGATTCCCCGCTGCCTCCCGCACTCCCAGCAGGACGATCTCGGTGCTGCCGCAGCAGGGACAGATCAGGACTCGGGAGTGCGAGCGGTAGACGCCGATGGGGACCAGGAACTCCTCCCTGCACACCTCGCATGCCAGATCGGCTTGCTTGCCCATGCCGTTCTCCTTCCTTGCGTTGTCCAATGCTCGTGTACGGCTCGACCGCGAGGCGGCAGCGAGGAGGACGTGAGAGGACGATGAGCGCCGGCCGACAGCTTGGACGGCCGACTCGTCCTCGCGGGCCGTAGCACGACGGTCACGGATCGTCAGCAGATGCGCGGTACAAGTTGAGCGCCCATCCACGTCGGCCTAGGGAGAGTGCTGTGTCCCCGATCGACTATCGTTGCCACGAGTGCGGCGCATCCTTTGAAGTCGGTGTCGGTTCGCTGCTGAGCGACGACTACCAGCCCGGGAGCGACGACTACCAGCCCGGCTGTCCCGCCTGTGAGAGCGACGACGTTCAGACCGACTGGGACGCCCGTCGCACGACGCTTCGGCGACCCGGCCGACGCGATCGTCGAGCGGCCGGCTGCTGTCATGGCCCTCACGCGCGAGGACTGACGGGGCCCCGAAGCGTCGTACCGGCGGGTAACGACTGCGCTTTCTCTGACGAACCCCACATAGCCGCTGAACATGGCCCCGTCATCCTTGGGGCATCGCTCGCCGTGAGCGAGGAGTGATGCCTCTACCAGACAGGAGTCCAGATGTCAGCACCATGCGAGCCTCCCTGCCGGCTCGAGCGCGACCCGGTCTGCGGCCGGGAACTCACCTCCGACCAGGCCCTTTTGAGCACCGAGCTCAAGGGCCGCACCTACCTCTTCTGCTCGGAGCGATGCCGGATGCTGTTCTCGATTCGCCCCAGGTGGTTCGTCGAGCAACCCCGAAATGCTCGCGGGCGGAAGGCGTCGTGACCATGCGCCTGCGGCACGTCAACCCGCTCGACTACGACAGGGTGCTCGCCGTCGTCGACCACTGGTGGGGCGGCCGGCCGATGAGCGCCAGGCTGTCCCACGTCTTCTTCTCGCAGTTCGCGCCGACGAGCTTCGTACTTGAGAATGACGGTGAGCTCGTCGGCTTCCTGCTCGGCTTCCTCTCGCAGACCCATCCAGAGGAGGCCTACGTGCACTTCGTCGGCGTCCATCCCGACTACCGCCGCCTCGGCTTGGGGCGACGGCTGTACGAGCGCTTCTTCTTCGCCGCCGCACGGATGAACGGCCGCCGCTTCGTGCGCGCCATCACATCGCCGTCCAACGAGCTCTCGATCGCGTTCCATCGCAGCCTGGGGTTCGTGACGCTGCACGGCGACGTCGTCATCGACGGGGTGCCGGTGTGGTGCGACTACGCGGGTATCGGTGGGCACCGCGTGGTCTTCCGGCGGGAGATCGTCGCGGCGGGCTCGCCGTCGCCGCCTGTCGCCGGCGACCTCGGGAGCCACGAAAGGCGCGGGGTCGGACACCTCCTGGCCTCGTGACCGAGCCGCACCGCGCGATTCCGTCTGGAATCCCACGAGACAAGAGCGACGCCAAGCCGGGGAACCACAGCGCCGACGATGACCAGGTCAGCAGCCCCAACGTGAGTGCAGTGGCGAGCGCGCTTCAGCGGTGCAGCAGCACAGGCACGCCGTAGCCGAACCAGGCCAGCGCCGAAGGTCCCGCGGTCCCGCGACCAGCGCCTCCAGCAGACCGACGCGGAGCGTGCTGCCGACGACGCCACCGCCGAACGAGTCGACCGTCGCCCCGGGCAGGTGACGCGAGAGCCAGACCACGAGCACGGCGAGCCATGCACCGAGCTTCGCCGGTCGGTCCAGGCGCTCGCCGAGGGCCCAATAGACGAGCAGAGAAGTAAGGCCGGTGACGACAGATGGGGTTGCGGAGAAGCGGACGTCGACCACGGCGAGGAGCGAGTACGCCACCAGCGGCAGCACAAGGAAGACGGTGAGCGCGTGGCGCGCAAGCCAGTCGGGCGACCCCAGCGGCCTCGCGTAGGCGCTCACGTCGGGCGGGGTCGGTGGGCGGCGGCGGCAGAGCCGTCCGGCTCGAGTCCGACGGTGGCGGGTCCGCCACAAGCGCGGCGTCGCAATCCGAGCGGCTCGTGAAGCCCGGCGAGTACTCGGCGCCACAGTTTGGACCGAACACCAGACTGCCGTCATATCCAGGTCCATCGACAAGGCAGTCAGATCTGCTCCAGCTCTGCTCGACTCAACCCGGCTCTTGGCCTAAGCATGAGGAGTCGAGCAGTCCTATCCTTGAGCCGCGCGCTCTCCAAGCCAATCCTGGACGCGCTTCTCGATGGCGTCGCGCACCTCGCGGAACTTGGCGAGACGCTCCTCCTCAGTGCCCTCGCAGGCGACGGGATCCTCAAACGGCCAGTCCAGGCGCGCGCCCATGCCGGGGAAGGTCTTGGGGCACTCGGGCTCGGTCCGCTCACACATGTTGACGAGATAGCCGAAGTGCATCTTGCCGAGATACTGGCTGAGTCCCTTGGCATACTGGTCGCTGAGGTCGAAGCCCCGCTCTTCCATGACCTTGACCGTGAGCGGGTTGATCTCCCGCGGCGCAAAGCCTGCGCTGTGGGCCTCGTAGTCGTCACCGGCCTGGGCACGCAAGAACGCCTCGGCCATCTGGCTTCGCGACGTGTTGCCCGTGCACAGAAAAAGAACCCGCGTCGCTGAGGGTCGTGTCGCCCTGCTTTGCATGTCCTTCTCAGGAGTCACGCAGACAACCGATCGGAATCGCCCGCTGAGGCGATCGGAGTGTCTTCGGCCTCAACGCTTGTGACGTCCGGTGCCTCGGGCCGAACAGGAGTGGGCGCGTTCCCCACCGGCGTCCACTGCTCGAACTCCCCGCGTATGTACGTATCGAGACTGCGACGCCTTCGCCGCAACCGTGGGGTGAGCATAGCTGCCTCCTCGGTCATTCACGCGCCTCCATGACCGAGAGGCTACCCAGACTGTGTTACGCATCGATGAGGACCGGCGCTCGGCGCCGGAGGGCGGCCGCGCCAATGAGGCTCATCGTCTCGGGACGTCCCTCTCATCCTCCGCTAACACTGCCTGGCGAGACTGACGCCATGATCACCCGGCGCATGAAGATCCGGCGTCACCTCCGCAGCGTTCGGACCTCCGCGCTGACGGAGGCGGAGCGCCGGCAGGAGCTTCGCGAGGCTGAAGCGAGAAGCGCACACGGCCGCGGCAAGCCGGTCGAACCAGAGGCCCCCCCTCCTCGGGCGATGACGGCGCCTCTGGGCCTGTCGAAGCACGCGCCCGGCGGGCCGGCGTCGGTCAACCCGGCCGACGCCGGCCCGCCGGTGCCCCTCCCGAAGGACTCGCCCGTCGGCGAAGATCGGGTGTGAGTCGTCCGGCGCTTCCGCTCTCGCCATGCGCGCCTCCCAGTAAGGGGGTAGTCCGCAAACGTACCAAGATCGTGGCCACGCTCGGCCCCGCCTCGCGCGATGCAGGAGTGCTTGAACGACTGGTCGAGGCCGGTATGGACGTGGCGCGCATCAATCTCTCGCACGGGAGCATGGCGGAGCACGAGCAGAGCATTGCGGCTGTCCGTGGCACGGCGGCCAGGCGAGGGTCGCCACTCGCCGTCCTCATCGA
This sequence comes from uncultured Thermoleophilia bacterium, assembly GCA_963696935.1. Lineage (GTDB taxonomy): Bacteria > Actinomycetota > Thermoleophilia > UBA2241 > UBA2241 > CAIXSE01. Next base: position 6,968 of record CAVOMB010000079.1, read on the forward strand.
CCTGCCCGGCCCCAAGCTCCGCCTCGGCGACCTGCGTCAGCCGATCTCCGTCCAACGTGGCGACCTAGTCGAGCTGGGCCCAGGACGCGATGCATCGGTCCCCGTCAACTTCCCAGAGCTCCTCGCGTACTTCAGCGTTGGGGAGCTGGTCCTCGTCGACGACGGCGCCCTCGCATTGCGCGTTGACATGGTGACGCCGCCGACCGTCGTGCTCGAGGCGCTGAACGACGGCGTCATCGAGTCGCGCAAGGGCGTCAACCTGCCGGACACGCAGTTGCCGATCAGCGCCCTCACGGATGCGGACCGCGAGCTTCTCGCCTGGGGGCTCGGACAGGACGTCGACTACGCGGCGCTCTCGTTCGTGCGCAGAGCAGACGACGTCCGCGAGCTCAAGGAGCTGATCGCCGCAGCCGGAGGCGACCAACTCGTCGTCGCCAAGATCGAGAAGAAGGAGGCACTCGCCGCTTACGAGGAGATCATCGCCGCAGCCGACGCTGTGATGGTCGCGCGCGGCGACCTCGGCGTTGAGATCGACCCGTCCCTCGTTCCAGTCTGGCAGAAGCGCATCATCCACGCGGCCAACGTGGCCGGGAAGCCGGTCATCACCGCGACGCAGATGCTCCAGTCCATGATCTCCGCTCCGCGCCCGACCAGGGCGGAGGCGAGTGACGTGGCCAACGCCATCTACGATGCCACCGGCGCGGTGATGCTCTCGGGCGAGACGGCGATCGGCGCGTACCCCGTCGAGGCGGTGCGCACGATGGCGCAGATCGCGCTCGCGGTCGAGGCGGACATCGAGCGCGAGGGACGAGCACCTCGACCGTGGGCGGCCGAGCGGACCGGCGTCTCCACCGCGATGAGCTTCGGAGCCTGCGAGGTCGCGCAGCGCGTCGGAGCTGCCGCCATCGTGACCGCGACCTACTCGGGCGCGACCGCCCGGGCGGTCGCGCGCAACCTGCCCTCGCAGCCGGTCGTCGCCGTCAGCCCCAACCGGCGGGTCGTCAACCAGCTCGCGCTCTCATGGGGAGTATGCCCGCTGCTCGGCGACGACTGCGGAAGCTTCGAGGATGTCGTGCGCGAGGCCAACGAGCTCGTGCTCATGGGCGGATACGGCAAGCGCGGCGAGGTCATCGTCATCACTGCAGGGCTGCTGACCAACCGGTCAGGCAAGACCAACCTGATCAAGGCACACGTGCTCGACTGATGCGCTCTCTCACTCGTGCCTGAGCAGAGCGCCCGTCCAGGCCGTCTCGCTCACTCGCCCCTGACAGAGCGGGTCTACGTTCAGGGCCAAGGGCCGACACACCGGGCTGGGGGCCACGACAGACGAGGTGAGGTCATCATGCGCCTGTTCCATCATGAGAGCGACGACCTCGGGGGTCCCGAGAATGTGGCGAGCTTCGACGTGCTCGGCGACGACGGTGTCGTGCACGGCTATGCGCGCCAGGACTTCGCTCAGATCTTCTCTCCAGCACAGACCCAGATGAGGTGCAGCGTCAGGTCGCCCTCGGGCGGCTGGTCCTCGATAAGCGCTAGGTGGAGAGTCCGGGCAGAGGTCCGTCGGCCGAGCCGGTCACGAGCTACGTGCTCGGCTACCTCAAGGGCGAAGTCGTGAGCAAGCCGGTCGAATGCCCAGCGCGGGCGTGCGGCACGGAGAGGTGCGCCCGTGAGCCTGCTCCATGGTGACCGCCCGCCTGCGCCGCACTGCCGTGAAGCCCACGGCTACCAAGTCGCTGGCACAGACGGGACATGGGTACACGGCACCTCCCTCGCGTGCGTATACCCACGTCGTAGCGCCTGCTTGTAAGCCGCGTCACGCCCTCGTGAAGAAGTCGCTGGTCGGACGCGGCTGCGCCCGCCGCGTGGGAATCACCCTTGGGAAAGGACACGCGGCGGGCGCGACAGAATCTTAGACCGCCTGTGTTAGCCTTTGATGAGCGCTCAGCGAGATTGCTCGGGATGCAGCTCATGAGACGGCGGCATGGGTCCGCCCGCGTCGTGGATGCGCTAGGATGCTTGGGCCGTCGCGCGCCGGGACGGCTTTGGCAGGACACAGGAGCACGGGGGCGGCAGATTCATGGAGCTCTACTTCCTGCGGCACGGAAAGAGCGTGCCGCGCTCCGAGTGGGACGGCGACGACGAGAGCCGACCCCTGACCGAGGCGGGAGTCTCAGCCCTGGCTCACGCGTGCTGGACGCTGGGTCGTCTGGGCGTCGCGCCCGACGTACTCATCACGAGCCCGATGGAACGCGCCCAAAGGACCGCGGAGATCGTTGCGCCCGCGATCGGCCTCGAGGGCCGGCTCAGCACGGAGCGCAGCCTCGGGAGGGGCTTCGGCATGAAGCAGCTCCGGCGACTGCTGCGCGAGAACTCCCGCGCCGGGAGCATCATGCTTGTGGGTCACAACCCCGAGTTCACCCAGGTCATCCACAAGCTCACCGGCGCACACGTGCTGCTCAGCAAGGGCGGCCTCGCGCGCCTGCACCTCTCCGCAAGGAAGTCCTGGAGTGCGGAGCTGGCCTGGCTCCTGCAAGCCGATGAGCTCGTCGGCCTGGCGCTGAACCACTCGTCGCCTGCGCCGGCGGAATCGCCTGCCGAGCCCGCTGCAGAGTCGGCAGAGGACTGATCTCCGCCCTCGCCGTCTGCGGACCAGCGGCACGGCGGCCGAAGGGAGCTACCCCGCAGCGCCCTTGAGCAGAAGCAGAGGCACGTCGGTGTTGTGCCGCAGGTGGTCGGCCACGCTGCCCAGCACCATGCGCTTCGCCCAGCCGTGCCCGTGCGTGGCCATGGCGATGAGGTCGGGGCGCAGCTCGTTCGCCTGCTGCACGATCACCTCCTGCGGCTCGCCGAAGAGCAGCAGCGCGTCTACCTCGAGGCCGCGGCTGCGGAGCAGCTCCGCGGCGCGCGCCAGGTCGCCCTCACCGTCCTCGATCTCGCAGGCGCGCTGGTCGCGGGTGTGGAAGTGCGCCACGCGCAGGAGGGTGATGCGCGCTCCGCACGCCTCGGCGAGCTTCCCGACGTGCTCGAGCACCGGCCCGTCGGTCTCCGTGCCCTCGATGGGCACCAGGATATGGTCGTAGACGCCCATGCGTTCACCCTCCCCAGAAGGTGGTGTACAGGAGGAACACGTTGAGCCCGATGATCAGCGCCGCGACGCAGACACCGACGGCCGTGCTGATGGTACCCGTGCGGTCGCGGCCCATCACCTTGCGCGAGCGGCTGAGCCAGAGCAGCGGGATGATGGTGAAGGGCAATTGCAGGCTCAGCACGACCTGGCTCACGATGAGCGCCTGATAGGCGTTGACGCCGACGGCGATGATCACCATAGCCGGCAGCGTCAGCACGACGAGGCCGAGCTTGTACGTGCGCGTGCGCGGATCTTCCGGCCGGCCCAGGTAGCCGGTGACGATGTTGGCCTCGGCCAGCGAGGCCGTCACCGACGAGGAGAGGCCGGCCGCGAGCAGCGCGATGCCGAAGATGAGCTGGGCGGCCGGACCGACCAACGGCTCCAGGGTCTGCGAGGCCTGCTCGATGCTCGTCACCTTGACGCCGGCCGTGAAGAACACGGCGGCCGCGACGATGATCATGGCCGAGTTGACCAGCCAGCCCATCCCCATGGAGAGCGTGGTGTCGGCGAGTTCGTAGTGCATCAGCCGGCTGCGCTCCGACGCCGGGACGTCCCAGTCGCGCGACTGGATGACGTTGGAGTGCAGGTACAGGTTGTGCGGCATGACGATCGCGCCGAGCATGCCGAGCGCGATGAGGATGCTCGCCCCGCTCAGATCCGGAATCACCCAGTGCGGCGCGGCCGCCAGCATGTCGGGCTTCACGATGAAGATCTCGATGATGTAGCAACCGGCGATGACGGCGAGAAAGACCAGGATCAGCCGCTCCAGCCGGTGGTACTGCTGCCCGAGGATGGCGAGGTAGACGAGCCCCAGGGTCAGCGGCGCGCCGATCCAGACGGGGAGCCCGAACAGCAGGTTGAAGCCGAGCGCGGCCCCCAGGTACTCCGCCAGCGCGGTCGCGACGCAGGCGATGGCGATGGTGATCCCGAGCAGCCAGGCGAGCCACGAGGGCACGTGGGTCCGCACGTTCACGGCCAGCGAACGGCCGGTGACGATGCCCAGCTTCGCTGCGAGGTGCTGCAGGAAGATCAACATCAGCGTGCTGAGCGAGACCACCCACAGGAGCTGGAAGCCGAACTGCGACCCGCCGGCGATGTTGGTCGCCCAGTTGCCCGGGTCGATGAAGCCGATGGTGATGACGAAGCCGGGGCCGAGGTACCGGAACAGCTCGCGGGAGAAGAGGTCGCGCGCGAAGGAGCGCGAGCCGGTGTTGCGCGCGTCGGATTCGATGTCCGGCGGCGCCGCGAGGGCCGGGTCAGGCTGCGCCCGCCCGGCCCCTCCCGCCGCCGGATCCTCGCTCATGTGGTCGTGGCCGGTCATCCTGGCCGGACTCTACCCCACGCCCGGCGAGACTTCTGCGGGCGTCCGTCGCCGGAGGCTCAGGCGGACGCCGCCCCGTCGGTGCTGTGGTCCTCGAAGGGCCACTGCTCCGCGATGAGACTCAGGACGCCCTGCAGCAGCAGCTCCACGACGATCACGAGGATGATGCCCAGCCAACTCGACGTGACCAGGGCGAGGACGATCAACCCGATCACGAGCACCCCCCAGCGGACTCCCGTCATGTGATTGATCGCCCATGTGGTGACCGGCGAGTCGGGGAGCTTGATCTCGGCCGCCTGCCCGGCCACGCGCTTGCCGGCCGCGACCACACCGGCTCGAAAACCGCGCCTGCCCAGCAGCCAGACCAGCAGCGCGACGATGACGCCGATCACGCACACCCAGATGGTCATGGTCGTGAGCGGCCCGAGCGAGGCGTCCACGACCTGCTTCACGATGTGCTGGCCGGTCCCCGCCCTGACCTGCTCGGTCACATACTCGGACGCGCGCAGAATGATCACGCGCGCGACGAAGATGGCGACCGCGGCGCTGATGCCAAGGGCGATCGCCGTCCGGCCGCGCCGGCGTGAGACCCAGATGGTCAGCGCCATGAGCGCGGCGGTGATAAGCGGCAGGATCCACATCAGCCGGTCGAGCCACTTGATCGCCGTCTGCGCAGGGCCGAGCGCATCCGGCTGCAGCAGGGTGATCTGCCCGAAGTCGGACGACAGTGGTCTGCCCGACCAGTTGGCGACCTCCTGGATGCCCTGCTCGGGATCCATCTCGGGGGAGATGCCGGGCGGGTTGAACCTACTCGAGAGCCCGCCCGGCAGCTTCTGGTCCACCCACACGAGCACCTGGCTGATGAGCGGCAGCAGGTTGAGGTTCACGTCATCGCCCTGGATGTACACGTTGGACGTCTCGCCGCGCAGCAGCGCCACGACCTTCTCGTGGCTGACTTCGTTGATCTTGAGCCAGAGCTGATACGCCTTCGGCGTACTGAGGATCTTCCCGGCGCTCTTGGTGATGAAGTCCTCGACGTAGGCCGTGACGGGTCCGGAGAGGATCTGCACCTGCGCCGGCAGCGCGTCTCCGACGCGCTGCTGCAGGTCCGTCGTCTTGACGATCTCGGAGCTGATGTACTGGCTGAGGTCCTGGATCGCCGCCGGGTCCTTGCCGATGGGACCCACGATCTTCATGTAACCGTTGGTGTTCATCACCGTGTAGTGCGCCCACCAGGTGACACCGGTGATCACGACGGCGAGGCTGCACAGCAGCACGAGGACCCAGGTGAGGACGCCGCGCAGACGGCTGGGCCGGCGCGGCGAAGCGGCGACCAGCGCCGGCTCGTCGGGGCCGGCCGGCGGCGCGACTCCGGTGACCTCCTCGCCCACTTCGATCATGACCGCCGTGGACTCTCCGTCCGCGGCGGCCACGGCGGTCGTCTCCCCGACCGGTGCCGAGGCCTGGGTGACCCCGGTCACCTCATCGGGCTCCGGGGCGCCGGACGCGCCGTTCTTCTTCTCGGTCACGGCCGGCCTCCTGGCTCATTCATACTGGTTACCATCCGGTCAGTCATTCCCCATGCGGCGGAGAAAGCCTACGCACTGGCGTCGTTCAGGCTGCGGTGAACGCCTGCCCGAGATCGGCGATCAGGTCGTCGGCATCCTCGATGCCCACCGAATACCGCACCAGGCCCTCGGGGATGCCCATCGCGGCGCGCTCCTCGGGCGTGCACTCCACGTGGCTCGTGGTAGCCGGCACGCCGGCCAGGGTCTCCACGGCGCCGAGGTTGGCGGCGAGGTGCGCGAGCCGCAGGCGCGGCAGGACCCGCTTGACCGTGCCGAACCCACCCCGCAGCGAGAAGCTCATCATGCCGCCGAAGCCGCGCATCTGACGCGCGGCGACGTCGTGGTGCAGGTGCGTCTCCAGACCCGGGTAGTTCACGGCCTCCACCTGCGGCTGCTCCACGAGCCAGCGCGCGATGGTCATGGCGTTCTGGTTCTGCCGCTCCACGCGGACGGCGAGCGTCTTGAGGCTGCGGACGAACAAGTAGGCGGCCATCGGGTCGAGCGACGCGCCGGTGATCTCGCGGTAGTGGTAGACCTTCTGGACGAGCTCGGCGGGACCGCAGAGCACGCCGCCGAGCGCGTCCGCGTGGCCGCCGATGAACTTTGTGGCGCTGTGCAGCACGAGGTCCGACCCCAGCGCCAGCGGATTCTGGTTGATCGGCGTCGCTAACGTGTTGTCGGTGACGACGAGCGCGCCCGCCTCGTGCGCAGCCTTCGAGAGGCGGGCGATGTCCATCACCTTGAGTGTCGGGTTGGTCGGCGACTCGAGGTACACGAGGCGGCACCCCTTGGCGATGGCCGCCTCGATCCGCTCGAAGTCGGTGGTGTCGCAGAGTTCGACCTCCACGCCCCAGCGCGGCAGGAAGTCGATGAACAGCTGGTTGGTGCCGCCGTACGTGTCTTTGGCGCTGACAACGCGGTCGCCGGGAGCGAGCAGGCCGAAGAGCGTGTTGCTGATGGCGGCCATCCCGCTGGAGAAGCTCGTGGCCGCCTCCGCGCCCTCGAGGATGCGCATCTTCTCCTCGAACGCCGCGACGGTCGGGTTGGTGTTGCGCGAGTAGATGTGGCCCTCGGTGCGCCCGAGTGCCGCGTCCACCCAGCTGTCCACGTCTGGATAGCTGAATGCCGCGCTGTAGACGATGGGGACCTGCGTGGCCCGGTGCGCCAGCGCCGCCTGCTCGCCGGCCCGCACGACCAGGGTGTCGGGCGCCAGCCCCTCGAGGCCGTCCGGTCGTACCACGTCGTCACTCATGAGACCCTCCGCTCGTCGTCTCGCCGCGGCGAGTCGCGGCGTCAGTGTCACCGGCGCCATTCTACGGCTACCACGCGATGGGGCGGCCGTGTGGCCGTCGCCACCGGCGGGGTACAGTGGCCCCAACGGCACGGAGACGACGATGACCGCGTGGAAGCTGCCCCCAAGGGCCAAGGTGTTCGAAGCGTTCACAGCGGTCGCCGACGGCCGAGTCCGGCTCACCGGACCAGGGTCGGCGACCGTCACCTCGTCGGGCGGCGACAGGACCTACGACGTCGAGTGGGCGGCGGACGGCCACACCATCGCCGCCAACGACAACGCCTCGTACTGGCAGAGCTATCTCGGCTACCCCGCGCTGGCCGTGCTGCTGGAGCGCGGTGAGCTGCGCGCCGGCGAGGACGTGGTCCGGGCGCTCGCCGGCGTCCCTTGGCACGATCTGAACAAGCGGTTCAAGCGCGACTACGACGCTGCCGTCGCGCAGGTGCTCGCCGGTCTTCCGCCCGAGGGCCCGGAGGCCGGCGCGATCCAGGCGGCCGTGGACGACGTGATGGAGCAACTGACCGGCCTCGACCTGCAGCGGGCCGGCCGCGGCCGCCGGCCGCCCAAAGCCGGCGACTGAGGCGCAAAGTCCGCTCAGCCCGTGCCGGTCACCACCGGCTTTTGCTGCACGACGGCGAACAGCCGGCGCGGCAGGTCGCCCTCCTCGAACTCGCGCACCTCGAGCAGTTCGTACCCGGCCGCGAGACGCTCGACGAGCTCGCGGCCGAAGAAGTGGACGATGAACCCCCCCGGACTCGAAGCGGTCGTCGCCGTGCGCCGGCCCGCGGCCGAAGTGAGGATCAGCGGTCGTGCGCGCGGTGTAGAACATCCTCGACCACGGAGACGCACAACGGCGCCACCTTCGACGTCCACGACGGCGGGGAGTCGGGCCACGACGGCGGGGAGTAACGGCGATCCCTTGTCACGACGCCTGCTCGGGGGTAACATATGATTATCTGTTCATAGGTTCATAGATGAGGTGACCCGTGGAAGACGCGCAGCTCGAGACCCTCCTCCCGGAGCCCGTGATCTGCGGCAAGGACGACGAGGACCTTCTGGACCACTGTGACGTCCACGTGGTCGACCCCGACCGGGTCGCAGCGGTACGCGCCCGTCTGGTGTCGCTCTCCACTGCCGGCCAGATCGCCGGCGTCTTCAAGGTGCTGGCCGACCAGAGCCGCTGCAGGCTCATGGCGGCCATCATCGAGGCCGGCGAGCTCTGCGTCTGCGACCTCGCCGCGACCGTCGACATGAGCGAGAGCAACGTCAGCCACCACCTGCGCGTGCTGCGCGCCAACGGCCTGGTGCGCGCGCGGCGCTCCGGCAAGATGGTGTTCTACGCCCCCGACGACGCGCACATCCGCGTGCTGCTGGACATCACCCGCGAGCACGTTGAGCACGGGTCCGAGGACCTCTCCGGCGGCGCGCCTCGCCGAAACGGTGACCGGACGTGACCGAGCGGACCCTTGAACTCGCGCTGGTGCTGCCACGGGCGGCCGAGTGCGGCGGCTGCGTGGACGAGGTGGGTGAGGAGTTGCTGCGGCTCGACGGCATCCACGCGGTCGAGCCGGACGTCTCGCGTGGCCTCCTCCACGTGAGCTACGACGAGCAGGCGCTGGCGGGCGCGGATGTCGAGACCTTCGCCCGCCGGGCCGGCACGCAAGCTCACTGCGAGGACCACTGCCCGCTGGCCGTGCACGCGCACGGGCCCCTCGACCTCTCCCGCCCTCTCGCGGGCGAGGACGGCCACGAGCGGCGCATCCTGCACGTCACCGGCATGGACTGCGCCGACTGCGCCGTGAAGCTGCAGGGAGCGCTACGCCGCGAGCACGGCGTGCGCAGCGCCGACGTCAACTTCGGCGCGGCCACGCTGGCCGTCGCCTTCGACCCTGACGAGGCGGCGCTGCCCGACGTGTACCGCGCCGTCCGGCGCCTCGGGTACGACACCGTTGAGCGGCGCGCCGAACAGCAGAGTCGCGACGGCGGCGCGGCGCCGGCTCCGCGCACCGGCGCCGGATTCTGGCTCTCCGAGTCCCGGGCCGTCGCCACCGCCACCTCCGGCGCGCTGACGCTGGCCGGGTTCGTGGCGAGCGCCGTGGCGCCGGCCGCGGCGCCTTGGCTCTTCGGCGCCGCGGTGGTCGCCGGCGGCGTGTTCGTCGCCCGCGCCGCCGCCTTCAGCCTGCGCGGGCGCCAGGTCGACATGAACGTCCTCATGACCCTGGCGATGATCGGCGCCGCCGCTATCGGCCAGTGGTCGGAGGCGGCGCTCGTCGCCTTCCTCTTCAGCTTCGGAACCGTGCTGCAGGCGGCCACACTCGAGCGCACGCGGCGCGCCATCAGTGGCCTGATGAAGCTCGCGCCGCCCACGGCCACGGCGCTTCGCCCGTGCCTCTCGGACGGGGAAGCTCGAAGAGACGACCGTGGACGTCGCCGAACTCGTCGTGGGCGACGTCGTGGTGGTGCGGCCGGGAGAGCGTGCCGCCGTCGACGGCGTGGTCGTCGAGGGCGCGGCGGCGGCGGATCAGGCGCCGGTCACCGGCGAGTCGGCGCCGGTTGCCAAGGGGCTCGGAGACCAGGTGTTCGCCGGGTCCATCATCGAGGGCGGCACGCTGCACGTGCGCGCCACCGCCGCGGCCTCCGACACCACCATCGCCAAGATCGTGCACATGGTCGAGGAGGCGCAGGCGCAGCGCGCCCCGGCCGAGACCATCGTCGACAGGTTCGCCAGCAAGTACACACCGGTGGTGGTCGCGCTGGCGGCGGCGGTCGCTTTCGTCCCGCCGCTTCTCGGCGCCTCCTTCGACACCTGGTTCTACCGCGGCCTCGCGCTGCTCATCATCAGCTGCCCGTGCGCACTCGTGATCTCCACACCGGTCAGCATCCTCGCCGCGCTCGCGCGCGCGACGAAGAACGGCGTGCTCATCAAGGGCGGCACCTACCTGGAGCAGATGGCCGGGATCAAGGCGGTCGCGTTCGACAAGACCGGCACCCTCACCGTCGGGCGCCCCCGGGTCACCGACGTCGTGGCGCTGAACGGCTCCGGCAAGAGGAACGTGCTCCGGGTCGCGGCGGCGCTGGAGCGGTACAGCGAACACCCGCTCGCACGGGCGATCACCGAGCGCGCGCAGGTGCAGGGCTTGACGGAGAATGTAGCGGTGCCCGCAGCGACCTGCTCGTGCTCCACCCCCGGGTGCTGTACGGCAGAGGTCGCCGAGAGTGGCGACCCCGGGCACGGGGACAGCGCCCACGATCACGCCGCACGCGATCACGCCGGGTACGATCACGTGAACGACGCTCAGAACCTGGAGCGCTTCCGGGCCATCCCCGGTCGCGGCGTGCGCGCCGAACTGGACGGCCGGCTGTACTTCGCCGGCCGGCCGGACCTCCTCGGCGCGCACGCCGAAGACCCGGCGCTGGTCGCGGCCGTCGCGCGCCTCGAGCGGCAGGGCAAGACGGCGGTCGTGGTCGGCGACGAGGACGGCGCGCTCGGCGTGCTCGCCGTCAGCGACCCGCTGCGGCCGGAGGCGCGCGAGGCGCTCGAGCAGTTGCGCGCGCTCGGCGTCACCGACATCGCCATGCTGACCGGCGACAACCCGGACACGGCCGCGGCCGTGGCCGCACAGGCCGGCGTCACCGACGTCCGCGCCGGCCTGCTCCCACAGGACAAGGTGGCGGCCGTCGCCGAGCTCAGCGACCGCGCCGGTGCGGTCGCCATGGTCGGCGACGGCGTCAACGACGCTCCCGCCCTTGCAGCGGCGTCCCTCGGCGTCGCCATGGGCGCCGCCGGCACCGACGCCGCCCTCGAGACCGCGGACATCGCCCTGATGGGCGACGACCTCACCGCCGTCCCGGACACCATCCGGCTCGCTCGCCGCACGACGCGCGTCATCTGGCAGAACATCGTCCTCTCCATCGTGATCAAGGCCGTGTTCCTGGTGCTCGCCCCGCTCGGCCTCGTCAGCCTGTGGCTGGCCGTCTTCGCCGACATGGGCACGTCGCTGCTCGTGACCGGCAACGGGCTGCGCCTCTACCGCCGCTGACAGAGCCGAGACCTACACACCCCCGCGTATGGCCTTCCTGGCGCGAGAGGGGGATAGTAGGGGGACCGTCCACTGGGAGGAAGATGTGAGAGAAGCGGCTTCTCCTCAAGACCTCCGGCTGCTGGCGGATGAGTGGCCACCTGCCTTCGACGCGATCGACGACCTCGTCTTCCTGCTGGCGAGCGACGGCATGATCGTGCTCCGCAACCGCAAGATGGCTGCGTTCCTCGCCCTGGGGCCAGACCAGGCGGTCGGCCACAAGTGCCACGAGCTCATGCACGGCGGACGCGTGTTCTTCCCCGACTGTCCCTTCGCCGAGATGCGTGAGACCAGAGCGCGCGAGACCCTGGAGCTGCCGCTCGCCGTGCCACTCAGACAGGAGAACGCAGAGCGCGAGGCCCTTCTTCACTCTGGGCCGGCCCCGGCGCCGACAAGGAGGCGCGATGACGACCACCATCTACACCAAGCCCGGCTGCCCGTACTGCGCCGCGGCCAAGCAGGACCTCGAGGCGCGCGGCGTCGACTACGACGAGATTGACGTATACCTGACGCCGGGCGCCCGTGAGGAGCTCGCCGAGCTCACGGGCGGCATGGACGTCGTGCCGGTCGTCATTGAGGAGAACGGCGAGGTGCGTATAGCCGCCGGGGGCGGCTGAGGCATCTGACGGGCGCGCGTGCCGCGCTCTCTCTACTTCTTGACCGGCAGACCGGCCTTCTTCCAGGCGTGCAGACCGCCTTGGACGTTGGACACGCTGGTGAAGCCCATCTGCACGAGCTGCTTCGCCTGCCGCGGGCTGCGGTGCCCGCTGAGGCAGATCACGAGGATGTCGTCGTCGCGGCCGAGCCCCGTCGCGTCCTTCTTGATCAGCCCGGGCGGGACGCTCAAGGCGCCCTTGGGGTGACCTGACTTGAACTCACCCGACGGGCGGACGTCGACGAGCTTGGCCCCGCGCTTGGAGCGCGCGAACGCCTGCTTGACGTCGACGGTCGGTACGTCGACGCCTGTAGCGGTCCCTCCGGACCCCTTGGAAAATGGCCACATCTTTGATGGTCCTCCGTTCAGACAGTGGCGCTGTCGTGCTGCGGCTCTTCCACAACGGCGTCGTAGAGGACCTCGAACGGGCCACTGGTCAGTATTGACTGCAGCGTCCCGTAGACACGCTGCACTGTCTTCGACTGGTAGAACTCGTCGTGCGCCTCGATCGACTCCCACTCCGTCTCGAAGACGAAGTGGATATCGCCGAGCGTGGCCTCCTTGCCCTCGTCGCGCAGGGCACTGCCCAAGGGCGACATGCCGAACGAGCGGAGGACGCGGTGGTTCACGTGTCCCACCGAGCCCGCGATCAGGCCGGCGAGTTC
>CAVOMB010000080.1:0-6714 GCA_963696935.1 uncultured Thermoleophilia bacterium
GAGGGTCCGGGTTGAACGGCCATACGCCCGCTTGGCGCGTATACTGCCCGAACAAAATGACAACGCCCGTGCGGTCGTCACACCGCCGCGCGCCGACGTGTGTCAACCGCCAACAACCTCAGCTTTTGACGTCATGGCACTAATAGGGCACGATTAGGAGCCATGAAGCGACGGAAACCCAAGGCTGAGCGGAAGGAACTCCAGATACGAGTTCTCGTAACCGCGGCGCAGAAGCGGCTGCTGCAGGTCGCGGCAACCCGCAGTGGCCAGGGGCTGGCGACTTGGCTTCGCGCGGCGGGTCTGGTAAAGGCCGCCAAGTCTACCGCCCGCTGACATCGGTGATCTCTTTGGCGACCCAACCTCCCCTTCATTCAGTCCGGCAAGGAAACGTCGAAGATCGACGTACCAACTTTCTGGTTAAAGATTGTCCGCCTATTTTCTGAAGGACTGTACAGCGAGCCCGAACAAGGCGTTGGAAGGCGTCGCGAACTCGTTCGACGCGGGTGCTCAGCGAGTCGCAGTTTTTCTTCCCGCTAACTTCCACGATCAAGACGCAACCATCGCCGTGCTCGACGACGGTGAGGGAATGGATACTGAAGGTCTGAAACAGCACTGGCTGATTGGCAAGAGCGCGAAGCGCGACTTGGCGGTACCTCCCCGCGGCCGAAGTCAGATCGGGAAGTTTGGCATCGGCAAGCTGGCGACCTACGTGCTGGCGAACCGCCTCTCCCACATCTCCAGGAAGGGAGGCAAGTACTACGCGACCTCCATGGACTACAAGGCCGTCGATGATCGCGGCGACGAGGAGACCGAGCCGAAAGCACCCATCAAGATATCCCTGAGAGAACTCAGCGCCGACGAGGCCAAAGCAGCGGTGAAGCCGTGGACGGACTCGACAGCGTTTCAGAAAACCGGTATCAAGCTGTTCGGTACAGGCTCCCCGTCCTCGTGGACGCTAGCGATTCTGTCGGCCTGAGGGACAGGTCCACGAGATGCAACGCGGGACGCTTTCGTGGGTTCTGCGAACGGCCCTTCCCCTCCGAGACGACTTTGCAATCTACCTCGACGGCAACAAGCTGGAGCCGAGCAAAGCCGGCAAAGGGCGCATCAAGACCTATGTGCTCGGGAAGGACATCGCCGAGTTTCCCGAAACCGGCGCCCGACGTCGAGGTCGTCGAGGACAAGAACGAGGCGGAGCCCGAAGACTGCTCGCCGTCGACGAGCGCCTTCTTGAGCCGCACGAGCAGCTCGGTGCCCTCCTCCATGATGGTGAGGTCGGCGGTGAAGTCGGTGTCGAACACGGCGTCGAAGCCCGATGCGGCGCAGGGCGGTGACCATCTTGCCGGTGACCAGCGTGCCTGGCGGGGTAGTCGAAGCACTCGCCGAGCGCGGCGCGGATGGCCGGAGCAGTCTGCACGATCACCGTCTTGGTGGGGTCTTCGAGCGCCGCCCAGACCTCGTCGATCTGGTTGCGCTCGGTGATGGCGCCCACCGGGCAGACGGCGGCGCACTGGCCGCACTGCACGCACACCACGTCGCTCAGGTCCTGGGCGAACGCCGGGCCGATCAGCGTGGCGAAGCCGCGGCCCTGGGCGAACAGGCCGCCGACCTCCTGGATCTCGTTGCAGACGGTGACGCAACGCCTGCAGGAGATGCACTTGCCGGTGTCGCGGACGAGCGCCGGGGTGCTGTCGTCGATCATCTTGAAGGTCTTCTCGCCCTCGTAGCGTAGCTCGCCGATGCCGAGCTCGTCGGCCAGCGTGCGCAGCTCGCAGTCGCCCGAGCGGGAGCAGGTGCGGCAGTCGCCGTCGTGCTCGGAGAGCAGAAGTTCCACCACCATCTGGCGCGCGTCGCGCACCTTGCCGGTGTTGGTCTTGACGACCATGCCGTCGGTGGCCGGCTGGCTGCACGAGGCGACGAGGGTGCGTGCACCCTCGACCTCCACGAGGCAGACGCGGCAGGCGCCGATGGACTGGACGTCTTCGAGGTAGCACAGGGTCGGGATCTTCACGCCCGCCTGTCTGGCGGCCTGAAGGACCGTCGTGCCCTGCGGGACCTCGACGGTGTTCCCATCAATGGTGAGAGTAGGCATCTTCGAGCTCTCCTTGCTCACGAGCAGTACTTGCCGTAGTCGCAGCGCAGGCAGCGTCTCGCCTCAGCGATGGCTACCTCTGCGGCCCAGCCCAGCTCGACCTCGTCGAAGTTGGTGACGCGGGCGCCCACGGCGAGCTCTTCGACGGAGTGACGCTCGACGAACTCGGGGTCGGCGTCGGGGTCGAAAGCTGTCGGCGGCTCGATGTCCCGCCGCCAGAACGCATGGTTGGCTCCGGTCAGGAACTCGTCCATGGCGGCGGCGGCCTTCTCGCCGGCGCCGATGGCCTCGACCACCGACGACGGGCCGGTGGCCGCGTCGCCGCCGGTGAACACCCACTCGACCGAGGTCTGGCCGGTGTTCGGGTCGGCGGCGAGGTACCCCCAGCGGTTGAGCTCGACGGGGGTGCCGTCCAGGACGGCCGGCGCGTCGAGCTTCTGCCCGATCGCGGCGATGACGGTGTCGGCTTCGACCACGAAGTCGGGGTTGTGGCCGGCCACAGGACGGCGACGACCGCTGCGGTCGTAGTCGCCCAGCGTCATCTCCTTGCAGCGCACGCCGGTGACCTTGCCGCTCGCGTCGCGGAGGATCTCCTCCGGGGCCACGAGCGTCATGATGTCGATGCCCTCGAGGTCGGCGGCGTCGATCTCCTCGCCCCACGCCGGCATCTGTGCCCGGGTGCGGCGGTAGAGGATCTTGACGCTCTCGGCGCCGAGGCGGAGGGCGGTGCGGGCGGCGTCGATGGCCGCGTTGCCGCCGCCGATGACGGCGACGTTCTTGCCCACCTCACCCTTGCCGCTGACGTTGTACTCCTTGAGGAAGGAGAGGCCGTCGTACACGTCCGGGCCGTCTTCGCCCGGGACGCCGATGCCGGTGCCCTGCGGGGCGCCGACGGCCACGAAGACGGACTCGTAGCCGTCCGCCTTGAGGCTCGCGAGCGTGAAGTCCCTGCCGAGCGCCTTGCCGTACTCGAAGCGGGCGCCCATGTCCTCGATCATCCGCACCTCGCGCTCGAGCTCGGGGCGCGGCAGGCGGTAGGCCGGGATGGCCTGGACCAGCATGCCGCCGGCCTTGGGCTCGGCCTCGAACACGACCGGCTTGTAGCCGAGCCGCGCGAGGAAGTAGGCGGCGGAGAGGCCGGCCGGCCCGGAGCCGACGACGGCGATCTTGCGCGCGGCGTTCTCGGCGTTCTCGAGGACCTCCGGGATCTGCGATCTCCTTCTCCTGCTCGACCATGAAGCGCTTGACGTGACGGATCGCCAGGGCGCCGTCGAGGCTCGAGCGCATGCACTTGCTCTCGCACGGGTGGAAGCAGACGCGGGCGCAGACGCTGGCGAGCGGGTTGCGCTCGCGGTGCAGCTTGAGCGCCTCGTCGTAGCGCTGCTCGCCGACGAGGCTCACGAAGCCGGGGATGTTGACGCTGGCCGGGCACGCGTTGGAGCAGCGCGCCTTGAACATCGTCGAGCAGACGCCGGCCTCGCAGTACTTGTCCTTGATGTGGGCCTCGTACTCGTGGCGGAAGTGGCGGATGGTGCAGAGCACCGGGTTCGGCGCCGTCTGGCCGAGGCCGCACAGGGCGGTCTGGCTGATGGTCTCGCCGAGGGCGATGAGGCGCTCGATGTCGCCCTCTTCGCCCTCGCCGGCGCAGATGCGCTCGACGATCTCGAGCATGCGCTTGGTGCCGACGCGGCAGGGCGGGCACTTGCCGCAGCTCTCCTCCTGCGTGAACTCGAGGAAGAAGCGGGCGATGTCCACCATGCAGGTGTCCTCGTCCATGACGATGACGCCGCCGGAGCCCATGATCGCGCCGAGCTCCTGCAGGGTCGCGTAGTCGACCGGCACGTTGAGGTGCTCCTTGGGGATGCAGCCGCCCGAGGGACCGCCGAGCTGGGCGGCCTTGTACGCCTTGCCGTTCGGGATGCCGCCGCCGATCTCGTAGATGAGCTCGCCGAGCTGCATGCCGATCGGGACCTCGACGAGGCCGGTGTGCTGCACGTTGCCGCCGAGGGCGAACACCTTGGTGCCCTTGCTGCTTCTCGGTGCCGGTGCTCGCGTACCACTCCGCGCCCTTGAGGATGATGGGCGCGATGTTGGCGAACGTCTCGACGTTGTTGAGCACGCTGGGCTTGCCCCAGAGGCCGCTGACGGCCGGGAACGGCGGTCGCGGGCGCGGCTCGCCGCGGTGACCCTCGATCGAGGTCATCAGCGCGGTCTCCTCGCCGCAGACGAAGGCGCCGGAGCCCATGCGGATCTCGAGGTCGAAGTCGTAGCCGCGTGCCCATGATGTCCTTGCCGAGCAGGCCGTACTCGCGCGCCTGCCCGAGCGCGTGCTCGAGGCGCTCGACGGCGAGCGGGTACTCGGCGCGCACGTAGACGAAGCCCTCGTGCGCGCCGATGGCGTAACGCGCCGATGACCATGCCCTCGATGAGCGAGTGCGGGTCGCCCTCGAGCACGGAGCGGTCCATGAACGCGCCGGGGTCGCCCTCGTCGGCGTTGCAGAGGATGTACTTGGTGTCGTTGTCCTGCTGCTGGGCAAAGCGCCACTTCATCCCGGTGGGGAAGCCGGCGCCGCCGCGGCCGCGCAGGCCGGAGGCGAGGACCTCTTCGACGACCTGCTTCGGGCGTCATCGAGGTGAGCACCTTGGCGAGGGCCTGGTAGCCGTCGCGGGCGATGTACTCGTCGATGTTGAGCGGGTCGATGATGCCGGAGTTGCGCAGCACGATCTTGACCTGGCGGTTGAAGAACGGGATGTCGTCCATCTCCGCCTGTGTCCGGTCGGTGCCGGGCGCGTGACTCACGAGGCGCTCGACGATGCGCCCCTTGAGCAGGTGTTCCTCGACGATCTCGGGAACGTCGTCGACCTTGATGTTCTGGTAAAAGACGCCGTCGGGGTAGACGAGCGCCACGGGGCCCTGTACGCAGGGGCCGAGGCAGCCGGTCTCGACGACCTCTACCTCGCCGGCAAGCTCGCGCGCCTTCGAGCTCTTCGCGCACGGCTTTGCTCACGTCGAGGGCCCCGGAGGCGATGCAGCCGCCGCCGGTGCAGATGAGGAAATGACTTCTCACGTCAGCCATAGCAGGTTCACTCGCTCTCAGGACTTGATGAGGTAGGCCTCGACGGGGGTGCCGCCGACGAGGTGGTTCACGACGATGGTGTGGACCTTTTCCTTGTCCAGCAGGCCGTAGCGGTACATGGTGCCGTCGGAAAGGGTGATCGTCGCCATGGGCTCCTCTTCGCAGAGGCCGGCGCAGCCGGACTGGTGCAGACTGGTGGAGGAGACGCCGTTGGCGGAGAGCTCGGTCATGAAGGCGCCGACGATCTCACGCGCGCCGGCGGCGATGCCGCAGGTGCCCATGTGCACGGTCACCTGCGTCTCCTTGCGGCCGGAGCGGATGTCGATGTCGGCCTTGGCCTTCTCGGCCAGCGCCTTGAGCTGGTCTGGGCTGGTGATCTTGTCGGCCATCAGGCGCTCCTCGGGCTGCCCGCGAATTGCTCCGCAGGCTGGTCAGCCGAACGCCGTTCACTGCGTTCGCTCGTTTCCGCGAGTGCGGGCTCCTCGGCGTACTGGGCGAGGATCTCGTTGACGCGCTTGGGCTTGACGCGGTGGTGCACGTCGTCGTCGACCATGATCACGGGCGCGAGGCCGCAGGCGCCGAAGCAGCGGCCGATCTCGAGCGAGAACAGCCGGTCCTCGGTGGTGCCGCCGATGTCGATGCCGAGCTGCTTCTTGAACGCGTCCAGCACGGCTGCACGCCGCCGCTCACGTAGCAGGCCGTGCCGAGGCAGATGCGGATCAGGTGCTTGCCGCGCGGCACGGTGGTGAAGAACGAGTAGAAGCCGACCACGCCGGCGACCTCGCTGTAGGGCTTGCGCAGCTCTTTGGCGATGTGCTTCAGGGCGACCTCCGGCAGGTAGCCGAAGATGCCCTGGGCAAGCTGCAACACCGGGATCAAGGCGCCCGGCCTGCCCTTGTACTCGGCGATCACTGCATCGAGGCGCTCGAGAAGTTCCTCCTCGGTCGGCTCCTCGGCGCAGCACGCGCACGACTTCAGTGCTTCAGCCATTCCCCTCTCCTTCGCTTGAGTCCGCTGCGAACACAATTCGCAGATGATGTCCATGACTCACGGCAGCGCCTCCTGGAACGTGGTGAGGCTCCGAGAAGCGAGCCGCTATCTCCGGGCCGCGCAAAGAGGTGCGCCCCCCGTCGTCTTCGAGGTAGACCCGGAACTCGATCTCCGGGTTGGTGGCGAACATGGTGGCGATGGACGCGGCGACGTCGCCCAACGGCGGGCGGTCCACGTCGCCGAGCCGCATCCAAGCGCGCACGGCCACACCGCCGAGGTCCTGGGAGCGGCAGACGCTGAGCCCGCCGCCGGCGGCCTCGGCCGCCTGGCGGAAGAGGCTCAGGCCAAGGCCGGTCTTCTTGTTCGACTTGGTCGTGAAGAACGGGTCGAGGGCCTGCTCCGGCTCTACCGGCAGGCCCGGCCCGTCGTCCTCGACGGCGATCGAGAGCTCGTCGGCGGCACGGTCGGCGACGATCGTCGTGGCGACGACGGTCGCGCCCGCGCGCACGGAGTTCTCGATGATGTCGAGGAGGTAGAGCGAGAGGTCATGCATCG